>USNR01000001.1 GCA_900556135.1 uncultured Clostridium sp.
CTATATATTAAAAAGTCATGATTAGTTATTTGTAAGTTTTTATTGTCCATTTATTATTCTCCTTTCTTTTAAATTTTTTATTTAATATCAATTTTAACATTTTTATTCTTATCAATATAAATATATTTTACTTTATTTTCTAATTCTAATCTAGTAATATTAATTAAATTTAATTTTTCATTTATAATTTCAATTAGCTTATTTTTTATATCTTCTAACATTCTTTGAAATTCTGGTCTATCAAAATTAGTACCCGAATAACCATCATCTATATAATAATCAACTAATTTATATTCTCTATGTTCTTTTAAATAATTATCTATAATTAATTTTTGATTAGCTATGCTATTTGATTCTTTTTCATTACTATATTCTTCTTTTGATAAACGAAGATACGCTGCTACCTTATATGTCATCTTAATATTACAACTTTCTATAAAATTTCACAAAGAAGATTTTGTTCTTCTTTTTTTATTTCATTTTCAATTATCCATTTTATATCTTCTATCGATTTATCAATATTAAATATGCCATTACCTACTGGATAATAAACAGGATAAACTTTATATTCGTTTTTATTAATTTGTATTTTGTGACATTTTTTTCTATTTTCAGATACAGATATCTTTTTATTTAAAATAATAGAACTAACTTGGTTTCCAAAAGTAATAATTATTTTTGGTTTAATTATGTTTATTTCTTTGAATAATAAATCAAGATATTTTTTCAACACTTCATCAGGCAATGGTCTTGCATCTATTTGTGTACATTTACCTAAATTAGTAATGAACAATTTATTTTTTTCAATTTCTTCGTAAACATAGTTGCAAAACTCATAATCCCATTCTTTTGGTTTCTTTTCTTGAATTTTGTTAAATGTTTCTTCACTTAATAAATCAACTTTATAGAACAACTTCCATATGTTTTTAGTTCCTAACCATGGCGACTTTCTACCTTTCCAAGATTTATCACTGGCAATATTTTTTCCAGTAGGATTCATAAAAACAAAACATATATCAGGATTTTTTTCACATCCACCATTATATATAGAATCTAATTCCTTAGCACCATATTTAACTTGTAATTCATCATAATCTTTTCTTAAATCTTCTATCTTCAAAATATTCACCTTCTTATAAAAAAGTTTCTTTAAATAGTTCTTACCCAATTTTCTTATAATTTTTATTAATTTTTTATTAAAAATTGCAAAAAGAAATTTAATTAAAAGCCTTATAAAATAAGAGTTTTAAAGAGAGTTTATATAAGTCGTTCTTTACCAGTTGATACTCGTACTTGCACAACTTTTTTCATTACTCATTTTACTCACCTACTTTATAATTTAATTGTTTTCTTTTAAACTCTATTTTTATTGATCCATCTTTATTTAAGTATATCATATTTATCAAATCATAAATATACTTTCTATTCAACTTATCTATTTGGGTTGTTTGTCTATTACTTATTTCTGTAATAACTTTTTCCTCTAAAATATCTTTTCTTATTGTCTGTTTATTATCGCATCCTCTTTTTCTCACATAAGATAAACAAGCATAATATGTATATTCTTTACTCTTTCTAATAGTCAAGTTACTATCACATTCTGTACATTTCAAATATCCTGAAAAGAGATCATATTCATTATTTGAACTTACTTTTACTGAATGTTTAATTATATCTTGCACTCTTTCAAATTGCTCTTTGCTTATTATCTCCATATGATTACTTTTTGTAATTATTAACTCATCTTCTTTTGTTTTTACAAATTTATGATTTTTGAAACTAATTCGTTTTCGCTTTTGTTGAATTAAATCTCCAATATATACTTTATTATTTAGAATTCCAATAATCATACTGATATTCCACATCTTTCCTTCATCCGAGTTTTTAATATATTCCATTGGAGTTTTGATTTTTTTATTATTTAGAATATCTACTATTTCTTTCTTGCTTAAGCCTTTTTCTATACTGTCAAATATCATTTTTACATTTTTAGCTGCTTCTGTGTCAATAATTATTTTATTCTTTTCGTATCTTGATTTTTTATATCCATATGGTGCATAAGAAGTTACAAATTCACCATTTATCTTTTTAGTAGTTAATGCTGTTTTAACTTTATTAGATATATCTTTTAACATTCTTTTTAGCTCAGGTCTATCAAAGTTTGTCCCACTATAGCCATTATCTACATAGTAATTATATATCTTCATATCTTCTTTATCTTTAATGTAATAATCTATTAAATCTTTTTGATTTGATATGCTATTTACTTCTTTTTCTTTTTTTGAAATTCTAATATATGCAGCTATTCTTAATTTTGATATTTTAAATTACTCCTTAATTATTGACAAATTCTTGTGCACTATCTGCAATTAATTCATATGTTATGTATGCAACTGTTGCTGATATAAATCTTTTTAGATCTTTAATATCTTTATCCTCGTATTTACGAACATAATGAGTTTCATCATTGCCTATCCAAATAGATGCTTTTGCAAGATTTCTTATTTTATCACTTAAAATGTAGTTGGTTATTACCTGACTCAATGGCTCTTTTTTTATTTTCTCTTCTTGTTCTTTGTTTTTATCAATGCAATAATCTTTAATTAAAAACTCTAAAGCTTTTCTATATCCTATTCCAGCAATTTCATTAAGTTTCATTTGTTCAGCAACATAAGCTTGATTAAATATCTCACAAAAATTTGAAGATAACTTTTTAATGTTTTCATCAAATTGATGTGACTCTGGGACTTTTGGATATGAGTTTACCAATTTCAACATATTATAACTAATATCATTTTTTATTTTTCTTTCATTTGAATAATTGTAATGAGTAATAAATCCCTTATTGCAAGCAGGACATTCAAACATAAAAAAGTACATCTTACTATCACTATTAAAAAACTTACTTTTCTCTACTGGTGCAATTGAGCTATTACATATAGGACATTTATTAACTGTTTCATAACATATTCTTTCATTATTAGTTATTGATACATATTTTTCCATATACATCACTTCCTTTATATTTACTATATTAATTTTTTCGAATTTTCAACTATTCCTTTAGTTAATTCAACATTATGATATTTCTTTAAATGACCTGTATCATTCCAAATTCTATAAATGATCATTCTTTGTTCTAAAAACTTTATTTCATTTAACTCTTTATAGTACTTTTTTATATAGTTCCAAATGTTTTTATAGTCCTCTGGCTTTTGATATGGATCCATCTCAATATTCGCCCATTTCCATGGTTGTTCTTGACACATATATAATAATCTAAATTCAAAATCAATTGGTGCTTGTATAGAATCATTAAAATCAATTATTGTGAGTTTTCCATTATTATAAATAACATTATCAAAATGTAAATCATTATGAATCAATGCAAATTTATTATCAGATAAATATTCATCATATTTATCTATACTTTCTAATATCATATCGTAATCTTTAATTTTAAAATATTTTTTACATTTGATAATTCTATTTTTTATTTCGCCTTTAATTTTATTTTTCCAGTCATATTCTTTTCCATTAACTGAATGGAATTTTTTTATTATATCAATTAGTTTTTCTATTGTTTTTTCTCTATCTGCTTCATTCATTTTATACCAATAATAATAAAGTGTTTTTCCTTTTATTTTCTCTATAACTTCATATATATAATCACAATCCACTTTTGAATCATCATATTTATATAATTTGGGAATAAAACAATTATCCTTATTAGATAAATAAAAATCTTTTTCATTTTCGAAAGTATTTTCCAATTCTTTATTAGTGCATACTTTAATTACATATTTATCATTAATATTAAATAGTGTATTATTAAATCCTGAATTTATTTCTTCTACTTTAACTATATTTCCAAGTAAATCTGTATTTTTACTTGCTATACTTTTTCCTAGTTTTACTCTCTCTTCGACTAAATTTTTAGTAACTTTAAATATTTCAAAGATTATCTTATCATCTTCTTTAAAATTTGGATTAACAGATTTAAAAAAATTCAAATGAACTTGTTTCCAATAATTAAGTGATAAATCTCCTTCACCTTCTAACTTCGCAAGTTCTTCTGTCATTTCGTTATACTTTATTATTTTGTAATCTACTGTTTCTACTATACAAGCATCCTTTTCATTATCAAAATGAATAATCGACTCTTCCCCAATTACCGGAATTTTATCAAAGTTATATAAAGATGATGTAGCAGTTTTCTTTCCTTCTAACACTAATCCAATTAATTTGTCATTGTCTATTCCGAAACTCCAATTATTCATTTTATCACTCCTTTTTATTTCCATCTCCCAATAATTTTATTTTTTCTGCATTGTTAAGTATATCTAATTGATATTTCGCAATTTTACTTAAAATTTCAAATCTCTCTTCTTTGCTTTTTCCTTCTTTTATTAATTCAGCATTATGTGATTCTAAATTTGATAATACTGTTAATTCATTTATTGTAGCATAATCTCTAACATTTGAATTTTTAGCTAAATCAGGATTAAGTTCTCTCCATTTCTTAGCCGTTGTGTTAAATATGACTACATTTAAAATATCAGCTTCTTCAGCATATTTTAACCATTCTCTATTTTTATAAAAATCATTATCTGGCAATATGTAATTTTTAATTGCATCCGTATGTATTAAATAATTGTTTTTCGTTAATATTCTTTTTACATCCCACTCCCTGTTTTGATTTTCAATTTCTTTTAACCTTTCAAATTCTTTTATTAAATATAGTTTAAATACCGGACTAATTGCAGAAGCGAATTCGAAAGCTATATCTTTATGTGCATAAGTTCCTCCATACTTTCCTCGTTTTGAATATATACCAATTGCATTTGTTTTTTCACACCATTCAGTAACACTTAATGTAAATGTATGAAGCCCTGCACTTTTTCTAAACCCGTCGAATTCGACGGAATTAAAATTTGGATTATAAATAGACTCCCATGTTCCTAAAAATTCCAAAGTAATTCTATTTCTTAACCAGTTTCTTATAATGTCATCAGCTTTCGATTTTCCCTCTTTGTATTTACCAAAATCAGAAATATAAATATAATCATTATCATCTATGTTTGTAATATTTACTTTAATATTTTGAACTTCTATTATTTTATTTGACATATATTCACCTCCAATTTATCAAATTACGAAAGATAAAATTTAAAAAGAATGTTGATTTTTCAACAGTTTCGGCTAGTGTTTAGATAATTCGTACTATACCAGCTGATATTCATTTGCTTTTGCATTTTATCTTTATTTTCACTATTTTTCATTTCTTGTCTAGCACTTCTTTTTTGATACATATTCATATTTTTCACCTCTCTTCCTGTAAAATCTGTCGCTCTATTTATTTTGTATTAGATCTCTATAATATTATAATTTTTCATCCTCTTATACTGTTGCTTTTAATTTTTTTATTTTTTTCTCATTTTCTGTGATAATACTATCATAATATTTCTCAAGTTTCTTTAATCTATCTATTGATAACATATTTAGTGCTTCTTCATTTCCTTTTATTGCTTCTAAAAAATTCTTCTTGTCAATTACAGAATTTACGGCTTTTGTATTAACTTTTATATTACCAATAAAATCACTTTTTCTTTCTTTTTCTTCTGCTAATTCACATGCAGGCTCTTGATAAACATATTTATATTGTCTTTCTCCTTTTTCAAACAGTCTTTTAAAGAATTTTTTCATTTTTGTTATAAAACTTTCTTTATACTCTATCATTTCATTTCTGCTCATTCTCTAAAACTCCTTTTTGTCTCCTTAATTCTTCTATTTTCGCCTGTTGCTCTTCAATTTTCTTTTGCTTTTCTAATACTCTCTGTATTATTTGCCTTTTTTCTTCTTCTTCTTTTTCTGCTTTAGCTTGTTCTTCAGTTTTAAAAGATATTCCATATTCCTTCATTTTAGCAACGATTTCTTGAAAACTTCTTTTACCTAGATTTCTAATCATTATTAAATCCATTTCAGTCTTATCTGATAAATCTACTAATGACCTGATTCTTGCTTTTTTTAAACAATTAAATGTCCTTGTTGAAAATCCCATCTTATTGATACTTAATTCTTCTGACTCTTCTTTTCCTGCTCTGTCTTCACTAACTTCTGGATATATCTTATTTATTATTTCTGGCTTTATCTCCATCTCTAGTAACTCTTCATACGAAAATTTCGACAATTCATCCATTGGCAGTTGTCCATTTATAATTTGTTGTTTTAATTTTTCTTTCTTTTCTTCTCTTAATTGTTGTTGATTTTCTTCTTGCTTTTCAATTTTTTCTTGCTCTAATTGTTTTTCTGTTTTTAATGATATTCCATATTCCTGCATTTTAGCAATGATTTCTTCAAAACTTCTTTTACCTAGATTTCTAATCATTATTAAATCCATTTCAGTATTATCTGATAAATCTGCTAATGACCTGATTCCTGCTTTTTTTAAACAATTAAATGTCCTTGTTGAAAATCCCATCTTGCTAATGCTTAATCTTTCTGATTCTTTTTTTCTTTTTTTGTACTCATCAACATCTGAACATATTGTATTTACTATTTCTGGCTCTATTCCCATATCTAATAAATCTTCATACGAAAATTTCGATAATTCATCCATTGATAGTTGTCTATTTATAATTTGTTGTTTTAATTTTTCTTTCTGCTCTTCTCTTTTTCTAGCCTCTATTCTTTCTTGTATTTCTTTTAATTTCGACAAATTTTCAGATAAATCACCATTTTGTAATTGAATATCCTTTTTAATTTCCTCAATTTGCTGTCTTTCTTTATCTGTTAAGTATTTATTATTTTCTATTCCAACAAAAATTCTAATTTTTTCAAACCTAGATAGACTTCTTAATTTTCTAAGTGCTTTATGCTTTATTGGAAAGGCTCCTCCTCTTGTAACCCCTATTTTTCTGCCTACTTCATCTAATGTTGTAGGGGTTTCTCCTTCCACTAATCCATATATACATTCTATCATATACCTTTCTCTTTCACTTAGTTCTTCAAGTGCATTTTGTAATTCTTTAGACGAATAGAAAGACATACTATTTGTTTTTCCCAATATTTCTTTATATAAATTATCATATCTAATATTAGAATTATCATCTATGTCAACTACCTGTCTTATTATTCTCGCTTCTAATGTTTTATCCCTTTTACTTACAAGTCCTCCTGTATTATGCATTTCATAAAAATTATCTAGTGTACCAAATTTAGTTAATAAATAATCTGCGTCTTTTTCTACTATCCCATATTTTTTTGCTAATTCTTCTATTCTTGTTGAATATCCAAAAACGCCTCCAATTTTTCCTTCTTTGCCTCTTTGTATTTGTTCTTCATTTAATTTTCCTTGATATTTTCTATATTTTACATATTCATAATATCTTTGCATTTTTTTATATTCTTCTTGAATCTTAATAAGTTCTTCATCTGTTTTAGCGTATTCTCTTAATTCTTCATCTGTTGCCATAGGTGTTATTTTTATCTTTGGATATCTTCTACTCCACTCAACTAAACTATCAATTTTCTCATCTAGTGTTGAGTCAATTTGCCTTTCTAAAATGCCCATACTTTCCAATTTTTTCAATTGTTCTTTTGTAGGATTAATTTTTCCTTTTTCAACCTTTCCCTCGTTCATTCTATTTAAATTATTTCTTATTTGTATAGCCCATTGTCCTATTGGATATCCCTTAAAAATTGTATTTCCAACTAATTTTTCTCCTGTTTTCATAAATTCTTCAAATATTTCTATTTTCTGCTCCAATTTTACTGTACTTCTTTTTGATAATTCATTTTCAGACATTTAATTTCTCCTTATTAAATATATTATTATATGTTTTTTCCTTATTTATAGCACTTTTAGGTGGACTCTCTATAAATTCTCGCAAAGAAATTCTACAACATCATTTTCATCTTTCTGAATTTCTTTTTTATCCTCTTCAGTTATATCTGTAAAATATTTGTTTAATTTTTTATTTATTGATATTGTATTTAGCGGATATCCTGGATTAATTTTATTAGATGGTTTATCTACTATATAAAAGTCCTCTTTGCTCCAGGTATATGTAGATTCTATACCATTATTTATAACAGCAATTCCATAAACCCATCTACAGGTCAATTTTCCATTATCTCCATATTTGTGTGCTAGCCTAGAGTAATATTCAATCATCTCATCATCTGATAGTCTTTTTCCATTAACTCTTCTTACATACATTCCTGGCTGTTTATCATCTGGTATTCCATCTATATACAAATTATCATCCATAGCAAACACTGGGCAATCTAAAACTTCTGCATATGCTCTTGCCTTGATTAATGCATTTTCTATTGCATTTTTTCCATTCTCGTCAACAGTTATTTTTTCTTTTATATTATTGATTGTAATTATTTCTATATTGTTTTTTGATAGTCCTTCTTTAAACCTTTTAGCTTTACTTTCATTTCCAGTTGCGAATAATACTTTTTTCATTTTCATACTCCCCCAATTAATTCATTTCTCACCAATTTTAGTCACCTACATTTTAACATAAAAGCAAGTGATTTTCAACTAATCACTTGCTTTGTATAATTATACTATTTTTACAATGTTCGATAATTATTTTTATCTGCCCTATCATCTAAGTTTCTATCAAATCTCTCATCTTTGTAAAACCAATCCGTCTTTTTGTCCTTAGGATGTGCCTTTCTATTTTTATCCAAAGCTAAGTCAAATATGGCAAACAATGGTAAAATCATTCCTACAAAAGAAAACAAAATATTTGTGTATTGATTTAATGTTAGAGTTCCTTCTGCTATGTTTTGAAGATTATTAAATAAATCCACTCCAAAATATAATTCATATCCTACAGCATATATAATTACTCCTAGCCATTTTCTTTTAACTATTAATATAAAAGATAATAGTGCTATAAACAGTAGAGATATTTCTGTATTTACTTCTAATGGTTGAATTAAGAAGTCCATTCCCATAACACTACAATAAGTTGCTACGATTCTTAATATCCAAAATATTACAGCCATCGCTAAAATCATCCATGTACTAAATCTTTGCATCTTTAGTTCCTCCTATTTCTTAATCTGCTTTTATTTTAGCACACATAAAAAAAATGTGCAATAAATTACACAAAAAAAGAAAAGCATAACGTGCTTCTCTTTTTGTTATACAATATTTTTTATTTTAGTCTACAAAGTCAAATTCATCTTTAAATTTGTCTTTGAATATAGCAAATACTTTGTTTAAAGTTTCTTCATCATCAACACTTACATAAGATTCTTCATCTGACTCTTCGTCATCTGTGTCTTCTATTTGTAGTATTACTACTTCTCCTGGTTCGTCTGATTCTTCAACTGGCAATAATACTACATATTGATTTTCATCTAATTCTATTAAATCTAAAAATTCAAATTCAACTTCCTCTCCATTTTCATCTGTTAATTTTACAATGTTGTCTTCTAATTCTTCATCAAGATTATTGTTATTAATATCTTCGCTCATTTTTTTCTCCTTTCAAATTTTAATTATTATATTAGTAATAATTTATTATATATAATATATAATATTATTACCTATATTGTCAATCTTATTTATCAGTATTTTTTTTCATATTAATGTAGGTTTCTAAAATGTATACTGCAGAAATAGTATCAACTATATCTCTTTTTTTGAATTTATTTATTCCCAACAAATTCATTGTTTTGTGAGCTGCAACTGTTGTTAATCTTTCGTCAACACTTTCTATTTTTACAGTATTGAACTTGCATTTCATTTTATGAATAAATTTTTCTGTTTTCTCGACTCTTTCTGCTTTTGTGCCATTCATATTCAATGGCATTCCAATAACTATTGTACCTACTTCATATTCTGTTACTATTTCCTCAATCCTTTTGAGTGCTATTTTATCATTTCCATTATGATGTATTGTTTCCAATCCTTGAGCAGTTATACCTAATAAATCTGTAATTGCAATTCCAATTCTAGCATCTCCATAATCTATACCAAGTGTTCTCATATATACTACTTGTCCAATCCTATATAACTTTTAACCATTTGTTCTAATAATTCGTCTCTTTCAACTTGTCTTATTAAACTTCTTGCATTATTATGATTTGTAATATATGTTGGATCTCCTGATAAAATATATCCTACTAACTGATTTATTGGGTTATATCCTTTTTCTGTTAAGGCCTCATAAACTTCCTTTAAAATTTCTCTTGTTCTATTGTTTTTCTCTTTTTCAACATTAAAACTAACTGTCTCATCTGTAACCATATTATCATCATCCTTTCTAAAATTTTATAAATAGCTTATATTGCTCTCATTCTCATCTTCATTGTCTAAGAATTCTTCTAACTTTTTAGTTACTCCCTCTAATGCTGTTCCTTTATAATAAGTTGTAAGAACCATATTTATTTTAGGTGAAGTCTCTGTTATTTCTCCATCATAATCTTCTGCTGGTTCAACTTTTATAGACTCTACCTTTTCTTTTAGTGTTTGCAAGAATGCTTCAACACCAGATTCTTCTACTCCTGAAAATACAATTGCGAACTTTGGTCCCATATATCTTACAAATATATACTCTGGAGCAAGTTCTTTTTTTACTGTTTTTGCTACTTCAGTTATTATTTTATTTCCAGTTTTTCTACTTATAGTTTCGTTTATTTTTACTAGGTTTACTATTTTGAATAAACATACTGTTGATGTTGTATATTGATCAATTGTTTTCTTTGCTTCTCCATATAAGTATTCAGCAGATTTCAATTCTGAATATAAATCGTCTCTTACTATATTTTCTATTACTGCTTGGTTTTGTACAGTTTTTAAAACTGCTATTATATTATTTTTTACCACTTCCAATATAGTTGTATCTACTGAATCAAATTCATGAGCACTACTTCCCTCTATTATCCAATATCCTATATATACGTTGTCAATGTATAGTGGAAAGAACATTGCTGCTTTTGCTCTAGCAAACTCCATCTTTTGATATGGTAATCTTTCCCCTTCTTTTTCTACTGTTATATATTTAGGAGTAGCTGTTTCAATACTTTCTTTAAATACAGTCTCTGATTGAAGGTTTTTTAATGTCTCCCAATGTTTTTCTGCAACATTGGAAGCCTTTATAACATACTCTGTGCCATCATATACAACTATTGTTGAATATCTAATATTGTATTTTTCTATTAATATTTCATTTATTCTTTTCAATTTTTCTTCGGCAGTAGACATTTCACTTAATGTATTCATAAAATCCTGCAAAACATTTAAACTTGTAATTTGACTATTAATATTATTAAATGTTTCTATCTTTTTATGAATTGACATATTATATAATATCAAAGCTACAATTATAACTACCAATATTATTATTGCTACTAATGGCAAAATTATCACCTCTTTATCTTGTTTTAATAGTTTCTTCTCATTTTATCAAGAGTGCTGTCTATACTGCTGTTAAACTGACTAGCATTATTTTTTCTATTATAATCATTGTAATTATTATAATTTGGTCTTGAACCATATTGTTTCTTTCCAGATATCAAAGGATATACCATATCTCCTAATCTTGCCAAACTCTCAAGTAATCCCTTTGAATATCCATTTAATGATATTTCACAAGTTACAAGTCCCTCTAGGTATTTTGCATATGTTTGATCTTCAAAAGGTATAGTTATATACTTCATTGTATCTTTGTTAAACAAATTCTTCATGTATGACATTGCTGGATCATTATATGAAGATATTCCCCCAACAATCATTTTCTCTGTAAGACTTCTTACCTTTAATGCTTTGTTTATAACAACTCTTAATTTATTCTGGTCTAATATATTTCTATCTGCTAATTCTTTTAAAAATGCTGTTAAGGGTTGTATAGTTAATATATCATATGTTTGTACTAAATATATCTCTTGAGATGAAGCAAAATAATTATAATCAGTATCAAAATCACAGTCCATCAATACAAGTGAATAATTTTTAGCCAAAGTTTCTAGTACTTTTCCATAGTCTTCTATTCCACTATCTTCATTTGGAAGAGTTGTATAAACGGTTAAATTCTTATTTACATTTATTCCATTTGCATTGCCTATACGTAACTCTTCAATACATCTAAATGCTTGATTTCTTAAATTCTCGTCATTTTGAGTATATATGTAATATGCATTTTTATTTTTTGTTAAGTCTAATATTGCTGTATTAATTCCTTTAGCTGATAACATTGCTGCTAAATTATTAACTAAGAACGATGTTCCATTTTTAGATGTTCCAACAAAAGCTACAATCTTCTTATCGCTTGTTAACAAATTTGATAAATTTGCTGGTTCTGTATATTGTGTATTTCTAATAGATGTTTCATTTATATTATTTCTGCTAAAAGAATTATTATCTTGCCAAGGTTCAACTTCAGGATTTTTTATAGTTGTACTATTGTCTTTATTATTTGCAGTATTATAATTAATATTAATGTCTGATCTAGAATTATTAACAACTTCTTTTGGTTTTGTTTCAAATATATCGTCATTATCTTCTTCTAGTCCAGGAAGCACCGCAGAATCATCCTCAGGAAAAATATCAGCATTATTACTTGTATTGTTAGAAGCAAAGTCTCTTTCTTCGACCTCGTCATTTCCTAAATCAAACAAATTAACACTTTCTGTAGGCTCTTCAACTACAGGTTTAACTTCTTCTACTTCTGGCGTTGGAGTTTCTACAATTTTTCTTGGTCTTCCTCTTCTTTTCTTTTCTACTGGTTCTTCTTGTATCTCTGCTTTTGGTTTTGCAGGTCTACCTCTACCTCTCTTAACAGGTTCCACAACCTCTGCTTTTTCTGGAATATTTTCATTATTTTCTGGAACACTACTTAAAATTCTATCAATATCATTTGCAACATCTGTTTTTTCTTCTTTTACAATTGCAGGTATAGAATTAGGATCCTTATATACCTTTTTTACTTTATTAACATCTACAGTTGATGGAATTACAACATTTTTCGTCATTTTAGGTCTATTTAATTGTTGTTCAATTAAATCTATTTTTGGGCCATGATTTGTTTTGGTTGTTTTTATGTTCTTAGTAACAACAGCTTTATTTTCTCTAACTTTTCCTCTAACACTACCTACCATAAGTTGTTTATACTTTTCACATTTTTCTTCCAGAACAGCTCTAACATTTAATGGAAGAAATCTAACAATAACCTTCAACTGTCCTTCTGTATATTGAGCAGCAATACTATTGAAGCTCTCAACATACTTATCTTCATTTTTTCCTAATCTTTTATAATGATTTATAATATTTTGAATTTCAACTTCACTTACATCTTCTGCTTTTTCTGATTGATAATCAGCTCCTTCAGAATCTATATTGTAGTATGCTTTTGCTTCTTTCTTGTTACGTGGTTTATTTATTAATTGACATACATTTTCTATCGTTCTGTCGTTTCCAATTAATGCACTATAAACACCTATTGAAAACATTTTCAATAGGATTGGTTCTCCCTTTTCTCTTCTATCTGTGCATATTAAAACTATAGGAATTTCTCCTTCTTCACTATTAGAAGCCTCATCGCTGATACTATCTAATTTATCAAACAAGAATCTATCCATTGCATCATAATTTTTATTTGAAAAAGGTTCCAAGTCCTCACTAATAACTATCCTATCATAACTCTTATCCCTTTGTAATTCTTTTATTATTGCATTAAAATAATATACATTTTTAGCAGAAATTATTTCTTTATAATTTGCCTGATATTTCTTTATAACAGATTCTGAAATCTTGTCATTATTTACTGCAAATAAAACTTTCATTTGTTTAACCCCTCCAACCTTTTACTACTATCGCAAATACAAGTGGTAGTACTTGACATATAACTAATACAGTTACACTTGCTATTATTAGTCCAAAGCCTTTATCTCTTACATCCATTTTTCTAATTCCAATTACATATTGGTAAATCGCTCCTAGGGCTATAGCAATGAAACCTAATGGAATACTATAAACTCTTACTTTGTTTAATATGTATGCTGTAAAGCCATATGTATCAGAGCCATATGCTTCTTGGTAATCTTCTAAAGTTTCTAACTCTTTTTCCTTTATTTCTACTAATTTACTAGCAGTTTCATCATCAATAATATTATCGTTAGCTGCATATACAGCAGATGTTCCTACTAGGCAAAATATAATAGATAAAATGGCTATTGCTTTTTTCATATATTTTCCCTCTCCTTACTATATTTTTTGTTATTTTTTCTAAAATACAATTACTTATAATATTCTACACTAGAATAAAAAAAATAGCAAGAATTACTTGTTATTTTTTATAAATATTTTTTTCAATTGACCAATGATTTTTATTTTAAAAAAAATTGCTAAAAAAACATTCCCGTTGGCTGATGACTTTTTGCCCAAAAGGAACGTTCTTATTAGTTAATTTTATTTGCAAAATCTATGTTTACCTATTGTAATTACATGTGGTCTTGACCATATCCAGCTATTTGTTGCTGTGCTTGGATTAAAATAATATAATGAACCATATGAAGGATCCCATCCGTTTAATGCATCTTGTGCAGCATTATATGCTGTTTGATTTGGTGTTAAATTTATTTGACCATCATTAACTACAGAAAAAGCTCCTGATTGATAAATCACACCAGATATTGTATTTGGAAAAGAGCTACTTTTTACTCTATTTAAAACAACAGCAGCAACCGCCACTTGTCCTGTATATGGTTCACCTCTCGCTTCTCCATACACTAATCTAGCTAGTAAATTTAAATTACTAGAATTTGTAGAAGAGCTAGACGAACTATTGCTAGAATTAAAAATTCCCATTGCCTGTAAAGTTTTCGTTCCTGCTATTCCGTCAGCAGTTAATCCATTCTTTCTTTGAAAATACTTAACAGCTGCTAATGTTTGTGAACCATATATTCCATCTATATTTCCTGTATAATATCCCCATCTTTTTAATTTCGTTTGTATCTGAGTTACTTCGCTCCCTCTTGAGCCATATTTTGATAAAGCAAATACTTCATTATTCCTAAAAAATACGTTATATGATATAAAAATAGTCATTAATATTGATAATATAACAATCATTTTTCTATATTGTTTGTTTATTCTTTTTAACATAAAAATTCACCTCTTTATAGGATTATTATTCCTAAATTAGGTGAATTTATACAATTTAAATTTTTAGAATATTCCAATTATATTTCCATTTTCATCTAAGTCTATCTGCTCTGCTGCTGGAATTCTTGGTAATCCTGGCATTGTCATAATCTTACCTGTTATTGCCACAACAAATTCAGCTCCAGTTTTTAATATTATTTCATTAACATGCAAAGTAAATGGTTCTTTACATTCTAAATTTTTAGCATCATCTGAAAATGAATATTGTGTTTTTGCAATACATACTGGGAAATTAGAATATCCTAATTTTTCTATTTTTTCAATTTGCTCTTTTGCATTCTCAGAATATTCTACATCTTTTGCACCATATATTTTTTGTGCAACCTTTTCAATCTTTGTTTTTATATCATCATTGTCATCATATATAAATCTAAAATCTTCTTTTCTATCAACCAATTCAACAATCTTGTTTGCTAAATCTTCTGCTCCTTCACTTCCCTTTTGATGACTTTCCACTAAGCTTAATTGAACATCATTTTTCTCAAGTTCTGATTTTAGTAATTCAATTTCTGCGTCCGTATCTGTTATAAATCTATTTATTGCTACAATTACATTTAATCCAAATTTATTTTTCAAATTATCTATATGTCTATTCAAATTATTCATTCCATTTTTTAGAGCTTCAAGATTTTCAGTTTTAACATCCTCTTTTGTTTGACCTCCATGATATTTTAAAGCCCTAATTGTTGCCACACAAACAACTGCATCTGGTTTTAGCCCTGCTTTTCTGCATTTTATATCTAAAAACTTCTCTGCCCCTAAATCAGATCCAAATCCAGCCTCTGTTACAACATAGTCTCCCAACTTCATTGCCGTTTTTGTAGCAATTACACTATTACATCCATGTGCTATATTTGCAAAAGGTCCACCATGTATAATCGCTGGTGTATGTTCTAACGTTTGAACTAAATTTGGTTTTATTGCATCTTTTAATAAAACTGTTAAGCTTCCTTCGGCATGTAAATCTTTTGCTGTTATTGGTTCTCCATTTTTATTATATCCAACTATGATGTTGGCAATTCTTCTTTTTAAATCCTGTGTGTTTGTAGCTAAGCAAAAAATAGCCATTATTTCAGATGCAACAGAAATATCGAATCCATCTTCTCTTGGAACAATATTTTTTTCACCAGACAGTCCTGTTTGAACTTTGCGTAATTGCCTGTCATTTAAATCTAAACATCTTTTCCATGTAACCTTCTCAAATCCTAGCTCATTTCCAAAATAGATATGATTGTCTATCATTGCTGATAATAAGTTGTTGGCAGATGTTATTGCATGTATATCTCCATTAAAATGAAGATTTATATCTTCCATTGGAGCAACTTGAGAATAACCTCCTCCAGTTGCTCCTCCTTTTATTCCAAATACTGGTCCTAAAGAAGGCTCTCTCAATGCCAAAACAGCATTCTTTCCTATTCTTGTTAGTCCATCTGCTAATCCGATAGCCATTGTTGTTTTGCCTTCACCTAATGGTGTTGGATTAATTGAAGTTACTAGTATTAGCTTTCCTTCTTTTTTATTTTTTAATCTTTCTAGAATTTGCGTGTAATCTAATTTTGCTTTATACTTTCCATATTGCTCTAATTCATCTTCCTTAATGTCAATTTTCTTTGCAATATTTTCAATTCTATCCAATTTTGTACTTCTTGCTATTTCAACATCTTCCATATTTTCACGTCTCCTTCTATAAAAATTAATTTTATTCTACTAAAACACCATTCCAACAATAAATCCAATAATTGCTCCCGCAAAAACTTGTACCGGTGTATGACCTAAGGCTTCAACCAATTTTTCTTTTACCTCTACATTACTAAGTCCTGGTGTATTTATTATTTCATTTAACAAATGTGCCTGTTTACCAGCTTCTCTTCTTACACCTGCAGCATCATACATTACAACACATGCAAATACTACAGACATTGCAAACATGGGTGAATTTACACCTTGGCTTCTACCTATCATTGTTGCTAAAGCAATTACAACAGCAGAATGAGAACTGGGCATTCCTCCTGCTCCCATTATTCTTTTAAAATTAAATTTTTTCGTTGTAACTAAGTCCCATATCACTTTAAAAACTTGTATAAAAAACCATGTTAAAAATGGAACTAAAATATATCTGTATTCTGTATAAAAATTCATTTTTATCCCCTTTTCCTGTTTCTTAATATTTTATTCAGCAACAAAATCCTCTTCTCTTATATTTCCATCTTCGTTTATTATTACTGAAATTTTCTTTTCTGCTTTATTTAATATTTCACTACATTTTTTAGACAATTGCATTCCCTCTTCAAATTTACTAACTGATTCTTCTAAAGTTAGTTTGCCATTTTCTAGTTCACCTGCAATTTCTTCTAACTTTTTCATTGACTCTTCAAAGCTTAATTCATTTTCCTTCATCATTTATTCCTTATAAAATATATTTAGGTTTTTACAAAGATTATACCTATAAACTTTAACATATCTTACTAATTTTTGCTCCATCTGCAAATCTAATTTCAACTTCATCATCTTTTTTTAATTGATTTGCTGATGTGACAATTTTAGTTTTTCCATCTTCTTTTATCGATGTTATGCTATATCCTCTTGTTAATGTTTTTAGAGGACTTAATGCATCTAACTTTGCAACTTCTTTTACAAACTTGGTTCTGCTCTCTTGCATTTTGCTTTGTATATAATTTTGAATATCCTTTACTTTCATATCTATAATCATATATTGTTCATTTATTTTTTGTAATGGATTTGTAAATACTTGCCTTGTCATACATTTTTCAAATGTTAATTTTGCTAATTCTAATTTCTTTCTTAATGCTATTTTCAATCTATTATTATATTTTTCTAAATTAGTTTTAACCTCTTCTACATCCTGTACAGCTAGCTCAGTTGCTGCTGAAGGCGTTGGTGCTCTTAAATCTGCCACAAAATCTGCTATCGTAAAATCTGTTTCATGTCCCACCGCCGATATAATTGGAATTTGCGAATTATATATTGCACGCGCAACACATTCTTCATTAAAAGGCCACAAGTCTTCTAATGAACCTCCACCTCTACCAACTATCAAAACATCAGCCATTTTATTTTTGTTCATAAACTCTATTGCCTCTACAATTTTAGCTGCTGCTGTTGGTCCTTGCACTGGAACTGGATATAATTTTATATGAACATTAGAATTTCTTCTTGTTCCAACATTTATTATATCTCTTATAACTGCTCCTGTGCTTGCCGTTAGAACCCCAATTGTTTCTGGCATAAATGGTATTTTCTTTTTATGAGCTTCATCAAATAGCCCTTCACTACTTAACTTTGCTTTTAACTTTTCAAATTCTTCGTAAAGATTTCCCAATCCATCTTCTTTCATAGCCTTAGCATATATTTGATAAACTCCATCTCTTTCAAAAACAGATACAGTTCCAAGTATCATAACTTTCATTCCATCTTTTGGCATAAAAGACAAATGCGTAGTATATGATTTAAACATTACGCATTTTATTAGTGAATTTTCGTCCTTTAATGTGAAATATAGATGTCCTGTGTAATGATTTTTAAAGTTTGATATTTCTCCCTTTACTAAGACATTATTTAACATTTCATCATTTTCAAATTTATTTTTTATGTATTTATTTAAGTCTGTTACAGTTATTGGATTATATTCCATCTTTTTTCCTTCCAATTCCTATCTTATTAAACAATTTCATCTTTCAAACAATTCCAATGCATCTTATATGTTAATAATTATCGTTCTCCAGGGAACCCAGAAATTTTCCTTATGAAACTATGATAAAGACGAACATTCATAGTTAAGAGAAAATTCCAATCCCTAGCTTTCTCTAATTACTAACATATAAGAGCATTATAGATTTCATTATTAAATTGCACGCTTTAAAATGTCATATAATTGAATTTTACAAATTAGCAACAACGCTTGCTAAAACTCCATTAATAAACGAACCAGAAGATTCTTCTCCATAAACCTTTGCATAATTTACAACTTCATTTATTACAATTTTATATGGAACTTTTTTATATTTTATTTCGTAAATTGCAAGCTTTAAAAAAGCTAAATCTATAGTTGATATTCTTTCTATAGTCCAGCCTGACTTTAAATTATCTGATATTATTTTATTTATTTCTTCATCATTTTGTTTTATACCATTTGCAATTTCTTTAACATATTCTCTTGTTTTTGGATCTTCTATATCATTGCTATCTAAAAATAATTTAACCTGACTCTTACTATTTTGTTTTTGAACTTCCTGGCTATATATATAGCAAAATGCAAGTTCTCTTTTTGTTTTTTCTTCCATCTGCTTCCCCTTATAATCTATCTATAAAACTCTTTAATTTTTCTTTTACATCTGTCTTGTTTTGTTGAATATAATTTCCTACAAAAATTCCAAATGCAATAAATATAATCCATATCATTAATTCATACAAATGTGTGCATAAAATTATAATAGCAACCAAAGCTCCAATAATTGCACCTGCATATGTACTTAAAAATCTTTTTATTTCATCCATATTATATTTCCAATCCTTCCTACATGGTCAAAATATTACTCTTTTACACTATTTTCATTTGTATCTATTACATTCTTTATTCTTATGTCTATATTTTTCACTTCTAAATCTAAAGATTCTTTTATTTTTTCTTTTATTCTCATTTGTAGATTATTACTTAATTCTTTAATTACAGTATTGTTTGTAGTTTCTATTGTTAAAATAATAGACAAGTTATTTTCATTATCTAATACAACTTTAGCTTGTGAACTTTTAACACTAGAAAATCCAGAAACCACAGCATTTACCATGCTAACTAAAGTTTCTTTTGTAATCAATAATTTTCCGTCATCATTTTCTAATAAAACTCCATCATTATACGATTCTTCACTTTTGTATGCTGACTCGAAGAAAATGCTTTTTATTGCTAATAATATAAATACGCAATTTAGCCCTAATAATACATTGCATGTTACTTTATCAGCTAACACATGTGTTGCTATCATATATATAGTTGTTATATCCATCCAACCAAATATTACTAAACAACTTATAATAGAAATTAATAATATTAATACAGAAAATACTGCTAATGCTATTCTATCTAAAAACTTCATACTTAATCCCATTCCTTTCTATGGTACACGTTATTATTGAAATAAATTTAAATTAATCAAGGAAGTTAGAAATTAATAATAACTTCTAACATTCCCTATATGCTTATTAATTTTAAAATTCAGTCCTTTGCAGTTTGAAAATAATTAATTTTGGCTAGGCAAACAAACAAGAAAACCGAAGGCGTGCTTTGTGCACGTCGAGGATTTTCGAAGTGTAGTTTAACAACGTCAAAATTGTAATTATTTTTAAACTAACTACTCCTCTGTGCTTTCCTCTTCGCTTTCTTCATTACTCTCTGTATTAACACCTTGGACATGAACATTAACAGCAACAACTTTTAAGCCTGTCATTCCTTCAACAGCACTTTTAACTCTATTTTGTATATCAAAAGCAACATCTGGAATTCTTGTTCCATATTCAACTATAATGTTAACATCTATTTTAGCTTCTTTTTCTCCAACTTCAACTTTAATTCCTTTAGCTAAATTTTTCTTTCCACTTAATACTTCTGATATTCCACCTGCAAATCCACCTGCCATTGCAAATACTCCAGGAGCTTCTGTAACTGCTTTACCTGCAATTATAGCAACAACATCATCAGATATTTGTATTGTGCTTGTTTGTCCTTCAGAGTTTTCAACCTCTACTGCCACTTCGTTTTCTTTTACATTTTCTTCATTTTCCATAATATATACCTCCATATTTTTTATTTTATCTAAAATTAAAAGTTTTATTATATCTTTTAATTCTATTATAGTATATCAATATACTGCAAAATTTACAACAAGTTTTAAAAATTTCTTACTATTCATTTTATCACATTTTATTTTTTATATTACATAAATAGCGCTGGTCTAAATCCATGATATGATTGTGCTTGATCTGGTCCACCTAAACGATATCCCGCTGGGCTTCCCTCTCCGCTATGTCTTCCAACATACGCTCCTCCTCTTCTAGTACATATAAGACTTGTACTAGATGTTTTTTCCGTTGTCCATTCCCATACATTTCCTCCCATATCATATATATTACAAACCGGTGTAGTTTGTCCCGTTGGTATTAAAACAGATTCACTTGCAGCCTTCGTTTTGCTTGCCCCTTTTATATCTTTATATGAAGTTAATCCTAAATCATTATAGTTCCCCTCTTTTGAATCCGAACCATAATTAGTCGCTTTAGTTTGAATAAAAGCTATTGCTGTATCCCAAGCATAACTACTACATAATTTTGTTTTAGCTTTATAGCCTTGTTTAGTTGCCATTCCCTCTGCTAAGGTTTGTGATTGCGTCTTAGTTACCCAATTATATGGAACCTGACTCTTCTTCACAGTTACTGTATTACTTACAGTTGCTCCACTCACTCTCATAGTTTGTGATGCAGTACTTTCTTTGTCTCCTGCTTCATATCTTCCTATATAATATCCTTTATATGATTCTACGCTTGCTTTCTCATCCGAAGGCATAGATTCTACATAATAGTATGTAGTATCAGCACTATTAATCTTTTCCGACTTAGTTGTTGTGTCTATTGTACCTGTAGATGTATTAATTGAATATGCAGCTCTCTTATAATCTGCTATACTTTCTACTGGTATCCACACAAACTGATTTCCGTCTTTATCTTCTATTACTATTCCGCCTGATACTTCTGTTGCTGAATCATATGCTATTTTAAATCCACTTGGAATTACTACTCTATCTTCTCCTATTAATATTGGTGTATTTACAGTTTTGCTTACCATAATATCTTTTTGTGCCTCATTTAATGAAATTGAATATGTTTTGGAGCTTATTATTGCTGTAGATTTATGGTTTTCTACATCTGTTGCTTCTACTGTAATTTCATATATTGTTGCTTCTTCTAGCCCTGTAAATGTATATGTTGTTGCTCTACTGTTTGTGCTATCTGTTTGCCAATCTCCATCTCCAATTTTGTATCTTATTACTGCAATTCCGCTTTTTGTTTCTGTAACATCAGCCTTTACAGTAATGCTATATTTGGTTCTATCTGTAACTTTAACACTATTTATTTTTGGTGCATCTGTGTCAGCTACAACTTTTACTCCGTCTTCTGTGTATTCATCGTCTTGTTTTAATTCATCTAATTTTGCTTGTCCTTCTTCTTGTGCTAAGGTTTGGTTTTGCTCTGTTTCTCTCATAATAGTTATCAAACCATTTTTCCCCACAGTAGTATTAAGTGTTATTCCTGCTAAAATCATTATAACCACAATAGTAATTACAAGCGCTACCAAAGTTATTCCTTTAGAATCTTTCACAATTTTTTTCATCTCATGTTCCTTTCTCTACATATTATCTCACTATCTAAAGTGACTTAATCTATTCAAAGATGCTTCCCGCTTCTATGCTATTTCCTCTTAAAAATTCTTTTATATCCATCTTTCTAGAATTTTCTCCTTGTATTTCCGTCACCGAAATTATACCATTGTTTGCTTTAATATACAACCCCTGTTTTGGATTTGAAAACAAAACAGTACCTGGTTCTAATTTTACAACATTGCCTTTATATTCTTCTAGTTCCTTATTTTCTTCTATCAGCTTGTCCAAAGAAAGTACTTCTACCTTCCAAAACTTTATTTTCTTATCCTTTAAATGCGAATATGCACCCATTATAGGATTTAGCCCCCTTACAAGATTCTTTATTTCTTCTGCTGACTTATTTTGCCAGTCTATTTTTGCCATTTCTTTAGAAAGCATAGGTGCCATTGTAAATTCTTCTGGTTGTTTTGTTCTTGTTACTGTTCCTGCCTCTATTTCTTTTAAAGTTTTTACTAATAATTCCCCACCTATTTTACTTAGTCTTTGCCATAATTCTCCTGTAGTTTCATTTTCTCCAATTTTCACCTCTTGCTTAAGAATCATGTCACCAGTATCCATGCCTTCATCCATATACATTGTTGTAATTCCTGTTTTTTTATCGCCATTTAGAACAGCCCATTGTATTGGAGCAGCCCCTCTATATTGTGGTAAAAGAGAGCCATGAACATTTATACATCCTAATTTAGGTATCTCTAATATTTCTTTAGGTAAAATTTTTCCATATGCAACAACACATATAACATCTGGATTTAACTTTCTAATCTCATCAATAAATTCTGTGTTATTTCTTACTTTTATAGGCTGAAATATTTTTAAGCCTTGCATTTCAGCATATTCTTTAACCGGAGATGGAATAAGTTTCATTCCTCTTCCTTTAGGTTTATCTGGATTGGTAACAACCCCGATTATGTTATATTTTGCTTCTACCAAACTTTTTAATGATTCCATTGCAAAATCTGGCGTCCCCATAAATAATATGTTCATAAAATCTCATTCCTTTCTCACTTTTAAGTATATGAATTATTGCTCTTTAGGTTCAACATACTCTAATGTTCCTGGTTCCATTTTATCCACAAAAAGTATTCCATTTAAATGGTCTATTTCGTGTGATAATGCTTGTGCTAATAAGTCTTTTGCAACTATTTTTACTTTTTCTCCATTCTCGTTAAGAGCAGTTACTATTACTTCTTTAGGTCTTATTAATTTTGCATATTGATTAGGAAAACTCAAGCATCCTTCTTCAACTTCTTGTACACCTTTTTCTTTAACAATTTCTGGATTTACTAATTTTAAAGGTGGCTCCCCGTCATACAAATCTATAACAATTACTCTTTTTAAAATTCCAACTTGAGGTGCAGCTAACCCTACACCATTATATTCATGCATAGTTTCTACCATATCTTCTAATAATACTTTTATTCTGTCATCTACCTCTTCTACAACTCTGCAATTCTTTCTTAATATTTCATCTCCAGATAATCTTATTTCTCTTATTGCCATTTTTTAATTCCTCCTTACTTATTCTGAATGATAACAATAATACTTTTACATCATATTATTTGGATTTATATCACAAATAATTTTTGTTTGATTATTTTTATTTTTTGAAATTTCTTTATTCGCCTTTTGTAATACTTCATTTAATAAAACAATTATTTTTTCATTAAGTTTGCACTTTATAATTATTCTCCATCTTATTTTATTTTTTATTCTATCAATTGGAGCTGAAACTGGTTTAAAAACATTCATTTCTATATTATTTTTTTCTTTGTAAATGTTTATAATGTTAAAAATATTTTTAGCCGTATTTTTCACTTCTTCTTTTGTTCGTCCATTAATTCCAAGCAATATTATATCACAAAAAGGCGGATATCTCAATTGTTTTCTTATTTGTATTTCCGTATCGTAAAACTTTTTATAATCTTGCAATTTAGAATACTGAATGCTAAAACTGTCCGGGTTATATGTTTGTATAATAACATTTCCCTTGTCTTTTCCTCTTCCCGCTCTTCCCGCTACTTGTGTTAGTATTTGAAATGTTCTTTCATTTGCCCTATAATCATCAATATTTAAGCTGCTATCTGCCGCAATTACTCCAACCAAAGTAACATTTGGGAAATGATGTCCTTTAACTACCATTTGCGTTCCTATTAAAATATCTATATTTTCATTTCTAAATTTATTTAAAATTTCCTCATGAGAATTTTTCTTGGTTACTGTATCAACATCCATTCTAATAGTAGTAGCTTCTGGAAATAATTTATTTATTTCTGCTTCTAGCTTTTGAGTTCCAGTTCCAAAATATCTAATGTTTTTACTACCGCAAGTAGGACATATATTTATTGCTTTAGTTTCATACCCGCAATAATGACATTTTAATTTATTTTCTCTTAAATGGTATGTTAATGATATGTCGCAGTTCTTGCATTTAGCCGTATATCCACAATCCCTGCACATTATAAAAGTTGAAAAACCTCTTCTGTTCAAGAACAAGATAGTTTGTTTTTTGTTTTTTATATTCTCTTCTATCATAGTATGCAATTTTCCACTTATCATTGATTTATTGCCTGATGCCAATTCTAATCTTAGGTCTACTATTTCTACTTCAGGCAGTTCCGAATTGTTTGCTCTTTTAGTTAATTCAACTAATTCCATTTTTCCATTTGTCGCTTTATAGTACGATTTTATATCTGGTGTAGCACTTCCTAATACTAACGGAACATTATTTTTCTTTGCTAGGTAACTTGCAATATCTTTTGCATTATATCTAGGAGTTGTCTCTGATTTATACGACTCATCATGTTCCTCATCTATTATTATTAATCCTAAATCTTTAACAGGTGCAAAAATTGCTGAACGTGCTCCTATTACAATTTTTGCATCTCCTCTTTCTATTTTTTTCCATTGGTCATATCTTTCACCAACAGATAGCTTACTATGTAACACAGCAATTCTTTCTTCTCCAAATCTACTAGTAAATCTATCTACTGTTTGTGGCGTTAATGATATTTCTGGAACTAGCATTATACTTGTTTTATTTTTTTGTAAAACCTTTTCTATCAGCTGAATATATATTTCTGTTTTACCTGAACCTGTTACTCCAAATAATAAAAATTCTTCATTCTCATCAAATTCTATACATGCCGATATTTTATCAAAGGCTTCTTGTTGTTCTGCAGTTAACTGCATATTTTTTGTTTTATTTACAACTTTATGTATAAAAGGATTTCTTTCAACCTCTTTTTGTATAATCTCTACATAACCATTCTTTTCTAAAGTTTTTATTACCGCTAAAGATACATCTGCAAACATTTGCAAGTCCGATGAAAGTATTTCGTCATTTTCCATTAAAAATCTTAATGCACGTATTTGTTTTTCTGATTTTATTATTTTATTTTCTATGTCTTCTTCTATTTCGTCATTATCTTTTTTTAAATATACAAAATTTTTAAATTTATCATTAACTCTATTTTCAAATTTTTTTGTTGTAGTTCCTGGGGGTAGCATTAATTTTATGCAATCCGAAATATTACAAAAATATCTATGTGCCATAATCTTTGCAAGCTTAATATTTTCTTTTGTTAAATATTGTTTTTCCTCTATGTTTGCAATGCTTTTCACCTTATAATCAGAAGTTTCTTTAATTCCAACCACAAAACCTTCTTCTAGCTTTTTTAAGTTTCCAAAAGGCACAAAAACACTACTTCCAATAGATATTTTTTCTTCCATATCTTGTGGAATTGCATAATCGAATGTTCTATTCAAACTCTTTACATTGCTATTTATTATAATTTCTGCTATCATTTTTCTCTTCCTTTTGACATATTTTATCATACAAAAAAAGCAAAGTAAAGGCGATAAAACAAGAAAGTACATGATTGTTTTCTTTTTTCAACCATGTACTTTCTTATCTATCCCTGACCATCTAAACAGTTATTTATTTATCCATTCTTTATATTCTTTAATTATTTTATCTGCTACTTCTTCTGGTGCTAATCCTGTGGTATCTATAACTAAATCGTAATTAGACAAGTCATCTTTTCTTACGTTATATAATTGCCAATAGCGCTCATTCTCCAAAGCATATCTTTTTTGCATGTCTGCTTTATGTTGTTCTATAGATTCGAACTTTTCTGTTTCTTTTCTGTTTTCATCTTCAAATGCTCTTCTAGCAGCAACGTCAATATCTACAGTTAGATATACTTTAAAAGACTCTGGCACAGCATACCAACCAAGTCTTGCATCAATTATAAATTTTTCGTGGTCTTTTGCATACTCTGCAGCACTGTTTTCTATTTGTCTATCTATTTCTGGGTGAGATTTAACATACTCATTAAATGTTGTGACATCCATTCCCATTTCTTTTCCTAATTTTCTAAAATAATCGCCATTTCTATATATGCCATAATTTAATTTTTCCATTAGTACTTTAGAAACTGTGCCTTTACCACTTGCTAATTCACCACCTAGGGAGATGATCTCTTTTTTATTCATTATTCTTCTTCCTTACATACTTGAACTTTATCGTCTTCAATTTCGTCTGCAGCTATTGAAACTGTAGCTACATCATCTGTTTTTGTTAATGGTTCGTTCCCTTTTGCTAATTGTCTTGCTCTTTTTGCAGTTGCTATAACTAGAGTATATCTGTTATCCACCTTTTCTAATAATTCTGCAACAGTTGGTTTTGTCATCATAATAAAAATTCCTCCCTTAATTTACAAATCTTCTATTATATTATTAGCCATTCTATTGGCTATTGTTTCTGGCTGAATTGCTGATAAAATTACATTTCCCGTATCTATCAGGATTACGGCTCTCGTTTTTCTTCCACAAGTTGCATCTATTGCAACTCCTCTGTCTTTAGCTTCTTGAATCATTCTTTTAACTGGCGCGGCTTCCGGACTGACAATAGCAATTACTCTGTTTGCTACCACAATATTGCCAAAGCCAATATTGATAAAATGCATCTTTTTTTTCCTCCTTTACTATATATTCTCACTCACTCTTTAAATTAACTAAGTTATTCTTATACCCTATTGGAGGCATTGTAAAGAGAGGCTTGTTCCATATATTGCCGCTTTTGGTTAATCCGATTCTTTTTACAGCTTATGTTTTATATAATTTTATAACTCTCTTTTCAATTTTACTACATAATTCCTAATAAGTCTAGTATTTTCAGTATATTTGTAGAATTTTAATTTTTCTATTGTAGAAAAAACTTATTAAATTATTTTTTATTTTCTATTCTTCTATAATCTCTTTTACATCACTTATGCTATTTTTGTAATTTTTCTTTTCTTTAGCATCAATCACAGTAGCTTTTATTATGTAATATAGATCTATTAACATTATTACAAAATTTATAAGTATCATAAATTTTTCTCTATGCAATATATACACATAGATTGCTACTAATGTTATCACTGATACTCCAAAAAATTCCACTCCTATTAGTGCTAATTTTCCACTATCTTTATTGTATGCATTTTCAAATATCATTATAGTAACAGCTATCAAAGATAAACTAAATACTCTTAAATCCACTAAAAACGATTCTGGCGCAATATTTAAACATCCTAAATTTAAGAATATAAAATATATTGTTATTAAAATTGCTAATAGCACATTTATTCCTATTTCTTTGTATATTTTTTGTTTTACCTCTTTAGGTAATTTCTTTTTATTTTCTATTTTTTTAGCAATTTCTTCTGGATTATATTTTTCTTCTTTTTTTCTTTTTGCATTTTGATTTTTGGTATTATTATCTATTTTTAGTTTTCCTGTTGTCTCATCTTCTTTAATCTCTACTACTTTTTTGCTTCTTTTTTCTTCAACTTTTTCTATGTTAGCTAATTGCTCTGCTATTATTTTCTTTATCTTCTCATCATTCTTTTTGGCTTGTTTTGTTGCATTTCTTGGTTTTTTCGTAGTTTTAGCTGTTGCTGTACTCTTTTTTGCAGTTGTCTTCTTGGCCTGAGTGCCTTTAGCATCTGCCTTTTTTGAATTTGCTTTTTTTGTTATCTCTTCTTTATTTTCATCATTCGTTTTTCTTTTTTTGCTATCTGACTTCGTAATCTTTTCTAGACTCTCATCAATATCACTCATTTTCTTTGCCCTTGGCTTCGTACCACTACTGTTTTTTGCTTTACTTGTGCTACTTTTCTTTATTTCTTTTTCAACTTTATTTTCCGTATCTTTTTCTAATTTTTCGCCTTTTTTAGTTGTTACCTTTGATGTTTTTTTAGTTGTGGTTGCAACTTCTTTTTTTGTCTTTTTCGCTGTATCAGAATCTTTCTTTTTATCTACTGATTTTTCCTTAACTCCAGATTCAACTGTTGTTTTTTTAATGCCACTCGTTGTCTTTTTTCTTGTTGAAGTTTTTTTAGTATCTTCAACAACTTTCGCACTTTCAGCTTTCACTTTTTTTGTGTCTGTTTTCTTTTTAGTAGTAGTAGTTTTGCTTGTTGTAGTTTTTTTATTACTATTTTCCAATGGTTCTATTGTTTCTTCATTTATTACTTTTTTTCTTCCAGCCATTTTTTCCTTTCTTCCCTTTCTTTTTCTTCTTACTTCTCATCTTGCATTATCAATTTTATATCTCATTTATTTTTCTAATTCATATATAATATTGCTTGCCATTACTAGACCTGCAGTTTCAGTTCTTAAAATTCTATTTCCAAGTGTTACTATTCTCACATTTTCCAAACTACTAAGCATTTCAATTTCTTTTTCGTCTATCCCGCCTTCTGGTCCAATCAAAATTCCAATATTATACTCTTGCTTTTCATTTATTTTTTTCAATTCTTCTTTTAAAGTAGTTTTTTTCTCATTTTCATATGCTATAAAAAATAAATCAAAGTCCTTTGTCTGTTTTTTAACATCCTCCATATTTTTAATATTAGTCACTTCCGGTATTATATCTCTCATTGACTGTTTAGATGCAATTTCAGATATTTTTCTCCATCTTTCTATTTTTTTATCTTCCTTACCATTTAGTTTAACAACTGTTCGTTTCATCATAACTGGAACTATTTTTACTACTCCAATTTCTGTATTTTTTTGAATTATTAATTCTAATTTATCAAATTTTGGTAGTCCCTGAAAAATTGTGATTTTTACATTAGACTCAGTTTGGCTTCCTATTTTTTCTACTATTTTACATTCAACTATATCCTTGCCATAACCTTGGATAGCTGCTAAATAGTTTTTCCCATTTTCACTATTACAAATGTTAATTTCTTCTTTAGGCTTCATTCTCAACACATTTATTATATGATTTACATCTTCGCCTTTTATTATTATATTATTATCTCTAATCTGTTCACTTTTCACAAAAAACTTTGGCATATCTCATTTCCTTCAAAAAAATTCATTAATATTATATCACAAGTTTCTCCAGTTTGCCATAATAAGATACCAAAAATTATAAATCATAAAAAATTACAACCATTCTCCATATTGCTTAATATACCATTTTTTTATAATTTCTACTAAAATTGAATACATTACAAGAAGTAATAATACAAATCCATAGTAGTGTAGTGGTAATATTTCAAAGTGAAAACTTTTTACATTGTGTAACAAAATTGGCGTTAATATTGTTCCAACTATTGTTGCAATAGTTCCTAATGTTAACCATTTATTTGCTCTAGACTCTATAAAAGGTTTCTTTGCAGTACGCACATAATGAATTATCATTGTCTCACTTATCAAACACTCTACAAACCATGCTGTTTGGAAAAATGTTTCTTTACTTGCATTATATCCAAATACAAACCAGAATACTAAAAATGCGATAACATCTGTAATAGAACTTGTAATTCCCATAACATTCATAAATTTACTAATTCCAGAAGTGCTCCACTTTTTTGGTCTTTCTAGAAATTCTTTATCAACATCATCATATGGTATCGCAATTTGTGAAATATCATACAAGAAATCTTGTAAAAGCATTTGAATAGGTAACAATGGTAGGAATGGCAAGAAAATACTTGCAATAACAATACTAAAGACGTCTCCAAAATCAGAACTTAAAGCCATTTTCATATATTTTATAATATTACCATATACTTTTCTGCCTTCAATAACACCATTGTATATTACATTCAAATTCTTCTCTAACAAAATAATATCTGCCGCTTCTTTTGCTATATCCGTTGCAGAATCAACACAAATTCCTACATCAGACATATGAAGTGATGGTGCATCATTAACTCCATCTCCCATATAGCCAACTACATGTCCGTTTAATTTTAGTTGCTTTACAACTCTCTCTTTTTGCAAAGGATTCATTCTAGCAAAAACATGAACTTCTTCTACTTTTTTTGCTAGTTCCTCATCAGACATTTTATCTATTTCTGTTCCAATTAAGATTTGCGTATTATCAATTCCCACTAAATTGCAAATATTACTAGTAGCATATTGATTATCCCCTGTTAATATCTTTGTATCTACTCCAATTTTCTTTAGCTTATTAATAGTTGATTTTACATCTTTTTTAGGCGGATCTAAGAATGCTACAAATCCAATAAATGTCATTTCTTTTTCATCTGATAAATTAAATATATTTATTCCCCTGTACTCTCTTTTTGAAGCTAATGCTATAACTTGCATTCCCTGAGTTGCAAACTCTTTTGCCTTTTCTTCAACCAATTCAATCATATCTGGTGTTAAATCTACAATTTTTCCTTCATATTTAACACGCGTACATACTTTTAGAATCTCCTCTAGTGCTCCTTTAGTAAACATTCTATATCCGTTATTTTTATTACTTTTTACCACAACACTCATGCGTTTTCTTGTATAATCAAAAGGTATTTCGTCTATTTTAGTATATTCATTTATAATTTCTTTTACACCATTTTTATTACCATAACTTATTATTGCTCTATCCACAAGATTTTTCATTCCTGTTCCAAAATAGCTATTAAGATATGCGTATTCTAAAATAGATATATCTTCTTTTCCATGTACATCAATATACTTTTGTAAAACTATTTTATCTTCTGTTAAAGTTCCTGTTTTATCTGTACATAAAACATCTATAGCTCCTAAATTCTGAATAGAATTTATATTTTTAACAAGCGTTTTTTTCTTGGCTAGTACCTTTGTTCCTCTTGTTAAATTTACATTTACAATCATTGGTAGCATGCTAGGAGTAATACCAACTGCAACAGATAAAGCAAATAGAATAGCCTCTAGCCAATCTTTTCTAATAAGTCCATATATAACAAATACGCCAATAGACACTACAGCCATATACTTTATAAGCATCTTTGTTATATTATTCATTCCTTTTTCAAAATTTGTTAATTCCTTTTTATTATCTAGTTCTTTGCTCATCCTTCCTAAATATGTTGTAAATCCAGTATCTATAACTACACCAGTTGCACTTCCACTAACAACACTAGAGCCCATTAAACATATATTAGGAATAGAAAAGATTTCCTTTTCTTTTGCTGCTGTACCAGGCAAGTGTGCCATTTTTTCAACCGGTACACTTTCACCTGTAAACACAGATTGGTTAACAAATAAATCCTTGCTTTCTATAAGAATTAAATCTGCTGGAATCATTGCTCCCGCATTTAAATGAACAATATCACCAGGCACAACATTCTCTACCCTAATTTCTTTTTCTTTATTATTTCTTAGAACATGTGTTGTAGTATACAGCTTAGATTTTAGTTCTAGATTAAATTTATATACACTATAATCTTGAAAATATCTAATCAAAGCACTAACAACTGCAATCCCTATTATTATATAACTTCCTAAAGCATCACTTAGAAAATAATTTATAACTGCTAGTACTATCAAAATTAATATAAACTTGTCCCTAAACGCATCAACTAAAAAAAGCAATCTACTCCTTTTTTCATTTTTCACAACCACGTTTGGTCCATTTTCCTCTAACAACTCTTCTGCTTTTTCTTCTCTTATACCACAATCTCCTGTATTAAACTCTGTAAATACTTCTTCTTTATTCTTAGTTGATTCTTTATAATATTTTTCAAATAACTCGGTGTCTTCTTTTTTTAACTTTTTATTATTCTTTTTTATATCAAATAATTGAATCATTCTAATCCCTCTTTCTATATTCTATATAATAACACAACATCAAAAAAATATCTGTATTTTTAGAAATTTTTTTAATTTTTTATATAAAAAGAATAGAGCAAACTTTTGCTCACTCTATTGTCTTACATTATCAATCTAAGTTTAATATAATTTTTCAATTCAAAAAGGCCGTACTTCTTCATTCTAAATATATAAAATAGCTCTAAAACCAACATCTTCAGAGGTATCAGTAGGGTAAACCACATAGCTTCTATTTTCCTCAACATAATTACCAGAACTTTTTATTTTGCCAAACTCAGAGTTATCAATTCCCAAAATTTTATCTATGTCACTATCAGCTGTTTCTAATTGCTCTTGCTCATTTGCACTAGCATTTGAATACTTATCTCTACTCTCGCCTGATTTTTTTATAATTCCATTATTATCTAATACCAATGTAATGCTTATTCCTGCTAATATTAATAACACAACAATCGTTACCACAAGTGCCACTAATGTGATGCCCGAGTGTCTTCTTTCCTTTTTTAAAATTTTACATTTGTTTTTCATACTAAATTTTTCTCCTTTTTTATATTTCTCCTTTTTAATATACTCACTAGCGCATTTGCTAATAAATATGAGACACAATTAGGGATTGAAATTTTCTCTTAACTATGAACCCACGTCTTTAACGTAGGACGATAAGGGAAATTTCTTTTCCTAATTTGGAACATATTATTAGTCAAAATGAGCGGTTGTCCTTCGCATTATTTTCTAATTTAATGCTCTAGTTTCAATGTTTACAAGCATTTCAAAATTTGGTATTAAGTATATTTTTGTTCATACTGAAAGTATAGCAATAAACTGCGAAAAAATCAACATTTGAAAACAAAAAGTTTTAAACAAATTATAAGAAAAATATTTTTTATAAGTCATTAAAAATTACTAGGAATGTTAGAATGTCACGGATATATACTAATAAAAAAAGAATGCCAGATTTTCTTAAGTAATATACTTAATTCAAAAATAATTTTTATGTAACCAAATTTTATTTTATCTTGCTTAAATTCTATAACAAACCGTTTTATTTTTCAAGTCATTTTATCCTCAAATTTTAATTAAAGTAAAAATGAAAGTAATTTTCTATCACAAATTAAGGTCTATAATTTTTGTCAATTATTTTTCTTCTGACATCCGCTCATTTTGCATAATAAAATGATGTAAATCAGGGAACCCAGAAATTTTCCTTCTGCAACTATGATAAAGACAAATGCTCATAGTTAAGAGAAAATTTCAATCCCTAATTGTACATCATTTTTATTATGCCATGCGCTAGAAAGAAGTATTTCATTTTTTCATTAATCTAAAATACTGGACGTCCTTCGTATAAAATTATAAAATAGTCTTACTTTCTTTCTAACAATTTTTGTTCACTTTTTAACTATATCATTTTACTTATTCATTACTTCAAACTAACATACTCTTTGTAATTAATATCTTTTTTTCTATACTCCTCTGGTTTCAATCCTACTCTTGTTTTCATAAACTTTAATATAGCAAACATTGCCAATGTAAAAATTCCGCCAAACAAAATAACAGATGTTTTCAAATCATATTTAGAAACGATTACCGTGCCAATCAGGCCTATTAAAGTATTTCCAAGTCCAGTTACTATCCCATAAGCCGAATACACTTTATTTACCATTTGAGTATTTGTAAAATTAGTTATATACTTTTTTATTAATACTAAATACGAACCTGAACAAATATATCTCACAACATAAGCTAATACAACTACAAACACCATTACTCCAAATGGAACTTTAGAAACACATATCGTTCCTGCTACCAAACACGCAATGGTATACGATATACCTATAACCGATAAAGTTTTATTCTTAAATCTTTCATGCAATTTATACTGTTGCTTTGATGCAATTCCTGCCACTAATTGCATACTAGCATATATTATTCCAATTGCGGTTGAAGATAATTCTATTTCTTGAAGCAATCCCATTTCATATGTATTCATTACCATAATTATTCCATACATTACACCAGAAAAAATCATTAAAGCCTTTAATCTTCTAGAATGAAATATAAATGAAAAAGCAAGCTTTAAATCTTTAAAATACTCTCCATACTTTAAAGCAATCTCTTTTCCTATTTTTTCTTCCTGCTTTTTATCATCTATCTCGCTAAATAATGACGCAACTCTTGCAGCAATTAGCAATATAATTACACATATTGTCATCGGAATATATCCATTTATCTCAAACAATATTCCAGAAACACAGGCTGAAACAGCTGATATAAAATAAAAATTGCCTAATCCCTTAGCATCAATCTTGGAAAAAATTGCCCCCTTGTTTTCTGAAGCTGGTATTGATTTATTTAAAATTCCATTTTCAGCAACCTCTTTTATAGCAAATGAAATTCCTGATACTAAATTAGCTAATATTAATATTGTTAAATTTGTAGATAACATTACAATTACAACTGCCAAAGCCATCATAAAATCACTTAAAACTAGACTCTTCTTACTACCTATTCTGTCTATTAATATAGTAGTTGGAATTTGAAATATAACTTTGAATATTCCAAAAAAAGCCGTAGCTAAAACAATGTTGCCTGCTGTTAAACCTTTTATTTGTGTTAAAAAAATAAATTTAATCGCATAATAAAATAGTAAATCCGCAGTCAACATTCTATGTATTGAGTATAACTTCATATTCTGTTTTCTTTTTTCTGATAATACTTTTTCTTCTTGATTCATTCATTACCTCTTTTCTCTTATGTTTATTGCTTCTTTAGGTATTATCATGAAGCTTGTTTTTTTAATGCTTCAATTTTCTTTTTTATTTCTTCTATTTTAGCCTTTTTTACTGCTATTTGTTTATCATATAAATCTATAAGTTGATCTTCTTGTTCTTCTGTTAAATCTTCTATTTTTATTATTCCGTCACGCACTTTTCTTTGCAGTTCTAAAAGCTCACTATCAGCCTCAACATCACTATCAACCTTTAAATTCTCTATAAAGTTATTTCTAGCATTTTCTTTATCTATTTGTTTTGGTATTACAACAGTCCTTTTCACTATTTTCTTTTTACCAAACAAATTCTTAAAGAATAGTCTAATTCTTCTAAAAATTCCAATATTATCTTCTATCTTTATTAACTTTTTTTCCTCTGTATTTTCGCTCATTTTCTTCCTCCAAAGATTAATTTAAATATATATCTATATATTTATATAGTTGGTTGTTCTTCTTTTTCTGCTAATAGTTTATTATATTCATCTTGATATTCCCCTAAAGTGCTAGATAACACTTTATATTCTTCCATCAGGGCTTGTAATCTGTATTTATTATTGTTTCCTTCGTTTACCATAAAATTTTCATTCCTTCCTTTTGTAAATTAATCTCTTCACATAAATCTACTCATATTGTAACATAACAAAAATTATTGTCAAGAGTTTTATTTTATATAATAAGAAAGCTATATAACTTTCCTATTATATAAAATACCTTGCATAGAGAATTTATTTCATAAATTTTTGCACATGAACAAACTTACTGAAATTTCTAATTTTATAGAAAAACATAAGAAATAAAAAAAGACTGAAAATTGAAAATTTTCAGATTTGTTTCAAAGGTACTGGACTTTACACTTGTGAATTTTGATTTTCCGTTTTCCTTGGCATAAAGTCCAGAAAATATTATTTTATATATAAATTTGGATCAACGTTTACTCCATCTTTTAAAATTTCAAAATGTAAATGTGTTTCATCAGCTATTTCAAACATTGCAGTATTTCCAACTGTTGCTATTGTTTGACCTTGTTCTACTTTTTCTCCAACCTCTATAAATTCTGTAGATAATAAATTTGCATACATACTTGTAAACCCATTGCTATGTTCTATTACAACTGTTAAACCATAACGTGGATCATTTTTTATAGATTTTACGGTTCCACCCGCTGCTGCTTTTACTATACTTGTTTTTTCTGCCTTGTAATCTATACCTAAATGTGTAGTCCATTCATCTAAAGTTGTTGAATATACTAAATTATCTGATGAGTAATTTTTTATTACATCTCCCTCAACAGGATTTATAAAGCTCACATTCTCGCTTGTTTCACTTTTTACATTTTCCTCATTTGAATTTGATGTTGTTTCTTCCTTTTGGGTATTTCTTTCTTCAACAACATTTTTCTCTATAGCACTTGTATTTACAGCCCTTTTTTCTACATTTTCTGTGTTGGCATCCACAGTGTTTGTTTGACTTTCCGCTTCTGCTTCATTTACAGATTTTCCTATTTCTAAACTTACTGCTGATGTTTCTGAATTTGTTAACACAGCTGTATTTTGATATTCTGCCCTTCTTTCTACATTAGTTATTTTGCTTTGATTTGCTAACCTATTTCCATATAAAACATATGCAACTATAAAACTTACAACTGCCAAAATAATCACTGCAACCATCACTAAAATACTTGTTTTTGCTTCACCATTGTTTCTTTGGTTTCTTCTTGAATTTCTATTCATACTAAAATTTTCCTCCTTAAAACACTTACAAACTTTTTATATCATAAGTATTTCCTAATTTAGAAAATTTATACATTAAAGATTACCAATCTCAACTCCTGTATAAAAATGTTTTATAATTTCTTCACATGTCATCCCCTGTTTTGCTAAGCTATCAGCTCCAGTTTGACTCATTCCGTACACCATGGCCATATCCCTTTACTACAAATTTAATTTCATTCTCCGATATTTCCACATTAAAATTTGCAGATTTTAGACCTAACAAAGTTCTTACTTCTACACCGGACAAATTCAAATTTCCAATTTTTATAGTTTTTATTCTGTTTCCAGCTGTATATTCTACAACTTTAATACACTCTGGATCTGAATAATCTATACTAAAATCTGAATGTTTATCTTTTATTTTATTTTCAAAATCACTCTTAGTAAATGTTGCTTCTGATAGATATTGTGAATATGCATCTTCTCCAGAAGTTTCCACACTTTGTAAATAAGGCATATTAGTACCACCCCAAACATTTGATACTTCTTCTGTTTTTCCTCCACTATTAGAATGGAAAAAAGCCTCTATTACCTCTCCATTATATGTAATTATCTTTCCTTGTGTTTCATAAACAGAGCTTCTTATTTTCTCCCAGTTCTCTTCTTTTTTACTTTCTTCCCATTTAGCTAGCCTATTTTCTTTAGATATCCATGCCTGGCAACAAGCTGAATTATCACATATATCTGCATTATCATGTTTTTTCGAGTTCTTTATCGTATATACTGTATATGTTCTTGCAACAATCGCTTGTGCTTTCAGTGCTTCTTTTTTAAAACTCGCAGGCATCTCAGCTGAAACAACTCCTATCAAATATTCATCAATTGGAATTTCTTCTACATCACCCGTAGAGTTGTGTAATAGTTTAATAATTTCAAAACTTGAATATTTGTAATCATTTGCATTACTTTTCTCTTCATTTTCATTTTCATTTACATTTTCCACTACATCTCCACTTATAGCCTCTTCCGTTCCAAATTTTTTTGTTAATAATAATGGGAGTAAAAATGTTGCCAAAACAATTACTCCTATATAAACAATTATCCTCTTCAATATTATCTGCCTTTCTTATGCTAACTTTTGTCGCATTTGACTCAACACCTTTTTTTCTATTCGTGAAATTTGAACTTGACTAATTCCTAATTTTTTCGATATTTCTGTTTGAGTAATTCCTTTATAATATCTTAGCATTATGATGCTTTTTTCTCTTTCATCTAATTCACTAATTAATTTTTGAATAGATAACTTATTGGTAATCTCATTTTCTTCATTTTTACTTGATGCAATAGTATCTGCAATACATATACTGCCATCTTTTCCTTCATACACTGTTTCATTTATTGATGATACTAAATTATTAGAAGTAGCATCAATCGCTACTGCTACTTCTTCTTTTGATATTTTTAATATTTGGGCAATTTCTTCTACTTTTATATCTCTTCCTTCTTTTTCTAAATATTCTTTTTTTAAGCCGTTAATTTTCGTAGCCAGTTCTTTTATACTTCTACTTACCTTAATTTTTCCATCATCTCTAATAAATTTTTTTATTTCTCCTAATATATATGGCACTGAATAAGTAGATAATTGAACTTCATAATTAACATCAAAATTATTAATTGCTTTTACCAGGCCAAGAGCTCCAATTTGATTTAAATCTTCTTGTTCATATCCTCTTCCTTGAAATCTTTTTGCAATAGTATAAACTAGCCCCATATTTTCTTTAACGAGGCTAGCCATCTTTTCTTTATCACCTTTCTGAGCCTGAACTATGTTTTCATAACAATTGGCTTTCAACATATATTCCCTCCATATTTAAGATATGGCATGCAATATTGTATCTATTTCCTTATTTTCTTCTCTATTTATATCTTCTTCTTCTTTGCTTTTCTCTTCAAGTTCTCCATTCTTGCTTTCCTTATCTATGTATTTTTTCATAGTAACCTTTGTTCCCAGTCCTACTACAGATTGAATTTTCACTTCATCCATAAAGCTTTCCATTATTGTAAATCCCATTCCAGACCTTTCTAAGTTAGCCTTTGATGTATATAATGGTCTTCTTGCCAACTCTATGTCTTCAATTCCTTTTCCTGTATCAGATATTTCTATTTCTATGTAATTATCTTTTAACTTACAATCTATCTTTATTATTCCATCAGATTTTTCGTATCCATGTATAATACAATTTGTAACCGCTTCTGATACTGCCGTTTTAATATCTGCAAGTTCTTCTATTGTTGGGTCTAATTGTGAAGCAAATGCAGCAACAGCAATTCTGGAAAAAGCTTCATTACATGACTTGCTTACAAACTCCAATTTCATTTCGTTATCATATATTCCTAGCATTTCACATCCTCCTAACTAACCTGATTTTCCAGCTTATCTGCAACTGGGATTATTTTTAAAATGCCACTCATTTCAAAAAGCTTTTTTATCTGCCTATTAATATTAATAATTTCTAAACAGCCTCCTAACATTCGTATAAGCTTATACCTTCCTAAAAGCATGCCTATTCCGGCACTGTCCATAAAAGTAACGTTACTAAAATCAAACACAACTTTTCTTGGCAAAAATCTAGTAATTTCATTATCCATTTTCCTCCTCATTTTTTCTGTAGTATGCTCGTCTATTTCCTCCGTAATTTTAAGTGTAAGTACTTTACTGCTTGGCACATATGTACATTCCACGTTTTATCCCCCTTCCTATGTTTTTATTTAACTATGGATAGTATACTATTATTTCCAGTATTTTCCAATAGCAAAACTTGGCAAGTTTGCTCGATTTATGGGAAGTTTCCGACATTTTTTGCATTTTTCATAAGAGAACAAATCTGAGATTTTCAATTTTCAGTTTTTTCCTACTATTTATGCTTTTCTATAAAATTAAAAATTTCATTAAATTTTCCGTGCAATGTATTTTATATAATATGAAACCCTATATAATTTTCTTATTTATATAAAAAAACAATATTAAACATCTTGTCTAATATTGTTTCTCATACAAGCTCTTAGCAATCTTAATAGAATCACTAATTGCCCTAAAGCTACTTTTTTTATTATTATTTATATATATACTTAATATATTTATTTCTCTTATTTTGATATTTTTTTCTATACAGTACATAAGCACATTCGTTTCATACTCATATCTACTACCTCTTACATCTGCAATCTCTGATAAATACTTGTATGGTATTGCTCTTAACCCTGTCTGAGTATCTTTCAATTTTCGACCTGTATTCTTCGAAAAAAGGATGTTTATAATTTTGTTCCCTACTTTGCTTTTCCATGGTATTTCTTTATCACCAAACTCTCGACTTCCAAGTATAACACTATCTTGATTTTCCTCAAACTCCTTATAAACTTTGTTTATATCATCTATACAATGCTGTCCATCCGCATCAACAGTTATAACTCCTATTATTTGTTCATTACTGTTTCTAATATAATTAAAAGCTGTTTTTAAAGCTTCGCCTTTACCTCTATTAATAGTATGGTTTAATATTATAACATCTTTTATTTCTTTGAAAATCTGTGAAGTAGTACTACCATCATTTACAACTATAATATTGTAAAACATATTTTTCTTAAGATCTTCCACTATTTTTATCAAATTATTGTCTGGGTTATATGCTGGTATAACAATTACTACTTCACTTTTCATCTTATTTTTATTCCGCCTTTAAAATTATCTTTCCTTCATTTTCCTCTACTTTATATAAGGTATCATTTTTCACATTTTCATCCATAAAATCAGATTTTATCACATTACAATCTTCACTTTTAATCCTATAGATAAATACATAATCATATTTTCTTACATTGTTTTCAAATTGTTCTATATTTGAAAAAACGCCACTTATCATTTGACTTATTTTTATTGGCATTAATTCATACGCATTCAAAGCCTTTAAATATTCCATATCTGTATTTGTACCAGCAATATACAAAATCGTATCATCTACATTTAATTTAGTGCTATATCTTTTTATTTTAGTATATACACTTCTATTTATGTTAGATACTGCTAAATAATTTTTTCTGTTTATATATTTCTTTTCTATGTTCTCTTGTGGCATTAAAAATATTAATATCGTAAATACTACTATTACTTTTTTTATACTCACTTCTTCTTTTAAATCAGCCAAAATTAGTAACTGAAAAACAACGTTTGCTAGTAATATGGTAGAACTGTATCTATCAAAACAGCTCAAAATATCAGCTTCTAGTGGTTCAAATAATCTTGCATATGTAAAATACATTGATATCATATATATTATGATTGAAATAATCATTGTAATTAGATAGAAATTTCCTTTTTTATTGTTTTCCTTCAATCTTTTACTTACAAAGAATCCAGTACATATTATTGTAAGTGTTGTTACAAATACAGTTAAATTTTTATCAGTTATGCTCTGGTTTAAAAATATAGCAGTAACAAAACTTTTGGCAACATTGTTGTGATTATCATTACTTTTTTCATATGTTGTACTCTCATTAATATATTGATTAAAATTCCACCTTTTTACTGTTCCATTTACTTTTATATACCATATTCCAGTTAATGTGGCAACCGCAACAAATACAATCCCTAATGCTATTAGTTCCTTACCAATCTTTTTATCTTCTTTTTGTTTGTCAATAATAATTTTCAATAAAATTATTATCATGGCCAGTACTGCCAATGCAATTCCAGAAGTTTTTGTTAGAGACATCATTGTAAGCATTGTAAAGATATTAATGTATTTAAAAATAATCTCTTCTTCTTGAAAAGCATAAAATATACATGTTCCAAACATTATTCCTAAAGTTCCATCAACTAAAATTTCCAAATAAAAATTTTTATAAAAAATCATTGGTACGAATAGTATCATTGGAATAATTAATATTGCATTTTTTAAACTTTTATCCCACTTAATATTCTTGGTAACTGGTATTATGATAGATAAGTATAAAATACATTTTGCTGTAATTATTACATCCTCACTATATATGTTCTTCACAGCTAGAAATAAAAATTGAAAAATAGCTGTAAATGGCGGATATTCATTAAATGTAACAACTGATTCAGGATTTGTTCCATAAGTGTTATATAAAAACATATTCTTTATTATTCTTGCCCAATGATTAAATTCATCATAATCCCCAAAAATTCTTCCCTTGTTAATAACAATAAACATTATTGAAAGTATAATATAAATAACAACTCCAGGTGTTATTATATTCTTTATTTTTTCTTTTATAGTATTAATTTCTTTTTCCCTACATAGATGAAATAAGAGAACTCCAACTTGCATTACTGCAATTATTTCAGCAGCAGTTACTCCAAGTTTCAAATTATCAAACATCCCAAATAAATATACAATTATAGCAATTACAACCACACTAATTGGTATAGCCTGCTCTATTCTTTTTTTTAATATTGAAGATATAGTTATTGAATAAATTAAAATCAAACTAATTGGTACAATATACGTCATTTGTTTCCCTCTTTTTCTTTTTTTATATTCTATATCATCTTATACCATTCTGCAACATTTTTCTATATTTTTATTGTTTTAAATTGTAAAGCGTTGCAATGGGAAAAGTTATTATATTATGCTCAAGGATGCTATTTAGCAAAAAATGCTGAGAGCTTAATCAAAGAAGATTTTTTAACATGAAAACTAAGCTGATTGTATAAATCTGTAAACATCAAAAACCTCGGAAGTGTTGATACTTCTGAGGTTTGATATATTTTGTGTAAAAAGCAGATTATCTCTTTGAGAATTGTGGAGCTTTTCTTGCTTTCTTTAAACCATATTTCTTTCTTTCCTTCATACGAGGATCTCTTGTTAAGAAACCATTTGATTTTAATGTTTGTCTATATTCTTCACGATCAGCTTCATTTAAAGCTCTAGCTATACCATGACGAATAGCTCCTGCTTGACCTGAAAAACCTCCACCTTTTACTGTACAGATAACATCATATTTATCTAAAGTATTAGTAGCAGTTAAAGGTTGTCTTACTATAACTTTTAATGTTTCTTCTCCAAAATATTCATTTAAGTCTTTTCCATTAACTGTTATATTTCCTTTTCCAGCCATAATTCTAACTCTTGCAACTGAACTTTTTCTTCTTCCTGTGCCATAAAATACTACTTGTTCTTTTTTTGCTCTAGGCATTTCTTATTCCCTCCTAATTAAAAATTCCAAACTTCTGGTTTTTGAGCAATATTTTCATGCTCTGCTCCAGCATATACTCTTAATTTTTTAGCCATTTGTCTTCCAAGGCTATTGTGTGGAAGCATTCCTGTTACAGCTAAAGTCATCATTTTTTCTGGTTTGTTTGCTAACATATCTTTAGCTGAAGTTTCCTTCATTCCTCCGATATATCCAGAATGATGTCTATAAATTTTTTGATTTAATTTGTTTCCTGTTAAAACAACTTTTCCACAATTGATTATAATAACATGATCACCATTATCCATATTAGGAGTATAAGTAGGTTTGTGTTTTCCTCTTAAAAGTTTTGCAGCTTCAGCAGCAACTCTTCCTAATGGTTTGTTTTCGGCATCAATTATATACCATTTTCTTTCAATTTCACTTTTCTTTATGCTATATGTTGTATTATTCATGGTAAAAATTACCCTCCATTCAATAATTATTTCTATATGAAACATACAATAAATGACTACCGGGGAGAAGCCTTTATTTATGTAACATTCAATTTGCTATACTATTTTATTACAAAAAAAGGAAAATGTCAACACTAACGCAACAATTTTATTAATAACGTGTGTCAATTTTTATATTCCTATTTTATTTCATAAGAAAATCCCAGACAAAATATTATTCTTGTCTGGGATAATAGATTTAATCGTCTCTTAAAATTATAAGATACTTTGCTACTCTGCATGATACATTGTGGTCCTCTAATATTTTACGATTTTTCTCAGTTAAGCTCATCGTCAAATACGTCCTCTTGTCCGCAGCATAATGCAAGACTTTCAAGATGTGATATTTCTCACGCAACTCACGCGACTGGAACCGTTTTGTTTTCACAATGTACAGATACGGAAGTGCCTCATAGCCAAGAACTTCTGTAATGTACTCAAATTGTCTGCGGTTCAATTTCCACTTTACATTCCGCTGTCCGTTGTTTTTTCTTTTCTCTAGCTGGTACTTAAGAGCCCTTAGATCATGTTGCTTATTTTTCATAAGCTCGCCTCCTATTAAATCTATTGACTTAAAACGCTATGTTATAATTTTACACTATTTCTAGCAAATTAGCAAGTTTTTTGTCGAAAAACGTCGTAGTTATAGCATTTTCATAACTATTTTTTGTAATTAATGTTCATAGTAGTATTTGTATAATAAGTACTATTCCACTCTTCATTCCAACCGTCTGGTTTCTTCCCTGCCATAAACGGTACATTTATAGTAATGTCTACTGAACTACCAAATGCATAAGCTCCTACTGTAACTACCTTATCTGGTATCGTTATCAATGTCAGACTACTTCCACTAAAAGCATAAGAGCCTATTTTCTCTAATTCATCTGGTATATCTATATTAGTTAAGCTAGTATTTTCATAGAAAGCTGAGCTTCCTATAGTTTTTAATGTACTGCTAAGATATACGTTTTTTACAGCCCTACATCCAGCAAAAGAATAGTCTCCAACTTCTTCTATACCGTCTGAAATAGTTATTTTTGTAACAGTTTTATTACCACTGAACCAACTTGCGCTTCCTCCTATGTGAACTGTTTCTCCATTATGTGGCAATATATTTTTACCTTCTATTCTTTTTACTGCTACTCCATTTATATAATTTGGAATAACAATTTCTGTTTCGGTACCTTTATATTGCGTTATTACTAACTCCCCATTATCTTCTGTTTCACAGGCCCAATCACTTGGATTTTCAGGCTCCACAACCTCTATTGTTTTTCCGTGACTCTCTATCCAATCATTTGCTTCTTTCATACCATTTTGTTCATTTACTTTTGCTTGTCCATATTTTTCTCTACTCTCTTCAGCTTTTGCTACTATTCCATTATTTTGTAAAATTAAATTAATACTCACCCCTGCCAATATCATTAAAATAACTATTGTAACCACAAGAGCCACTAAAGTTATACCTTTTTCCTTCCTTACTTTCTTAAAAATTTTGCATTTGTATTCCATAATATTTTTTCTCCTTAAAAATTTTTTCCTTTTGTAAAATACTTATTTTTACTAATACTTTCGAAGCTCTGCGTTAGTATAAGCTCAACCTAGCGCATTGACTAATAAATATGAGACACAATTAGGGATTGAAATTTTCTCTTAACTATGAGCTCACGTCTTTATCATTAGTTGCAGAAGGTAAATTTCTTTTCCTAATTTGGATCATTTTATTAGCCAAAAGAGCGGATGTCCTTCGCATTATTTCATCACTAAATGTTCAAGTTCTAACGTTTCCAAGCATTCTTTTATTTGGTATTAAGTATATAACTTAAGGATTTATTGAAAGTATACCAATAATCTACTGAAAAATCAATATTTAATAATAAAAAGTTTTTATTTTGAAAGTCGACTTTTACTCTACTACCCTTATTGCATCTGTGCTGTCTGTTGTATTCAAATTGTAATATGAGTTTGGAACATTTCCAACTATTATTGATTCGGCTATTAAGACTTGATTTACTATATTAGTTTTTATTGTATCATACGGCGTTAATATTGTAACTTCCGCATTTATCTCCAAATATATTCTATGTAAAGTTTGATTAATACCTTGCGCTGAAAATTCTGATTTTAGAGTAGTCGCTACATTTCCAGTATTTGCAATTTTCGCTTTTATTTTAGGTCCTGCTCCCGAAAAAATTTTCATTCCCAATGCACTTCCCAAATATATATTTATTTTACTATTTGAATCTTTTTCAAAGGCCTCCACTATCTTTACCGGAATATCTGAAGATATGCTATTAATCGTATTTACATTTGCTTGCAACATAACCACATTTTCTTCCTCATCTTTTACTACTGTAATAAAATCCTCATACTGATACTTATCCATAACAACTGTAGCTTGTTCATTTGCAATTTTTGTCGCTATGTTTTTAGCTTCATCCAAACACAACTCATCAATTATTGGATTTATCGACCTTATAATAAAAGCGGCAGTAATTGCCGCAATTATCATTATTATAACTATCTTATTAAAATTTTTATTTTTTATGGGTGTTTTCTTATTTCTGTTAAAATTCCCGCCTATCAAGTATCTTTCTATATTTACTCGTGGTCTAGAATAAATTTTTGTTTCTTTTTCTTTAACCTTCATATCCACCTCTATCTAGGAATAAACAATTGCTCCCCAGCCATTATTAAATCTGGATTTTCTATTTTGTTAATTTTAACAATATCATCTATAGTACTTCCAAACCTTTTTGCAATATTCCACAAAGTATCCCCTGTTTTAGTATAATAAATTACTATGCTATACTTCTCTCTATCTCTGTTTTCAACTCTATCTACTTCATCAATTATATTTATATCTTCCATGTTGGAAATATTCAATTCAAATTCTAAATCAACCTTTATATCTATACTCTCGTCTGGCATTACTATAAAATCTTGCATATTTACGCTTATATTTGTTTCTATTTTTGTTCTTGTACTTACCTTATCATCAGCTATATTAAAACTGAATGGTTCAACTAATGTTTTGCTGTTTATTCTACCATTTTCTGACGTTTCATATAAGAAAGTTAAATTCATCTCTCCTTCATAAGATACTCTTCCCATCACAACCTGACTATTTATTATTACTGGTCTTACTTCTACATCTACGATTTTATTCTTTCCAATCTCTGGTATTGCCTCTTGTTTTCTTATATTACACACTTGTTTTATTGTTCTTTTATCTTGCATTATTCTTATATTTTTTTGTTTGTATTCTAAATTACAACTAGGGCTATACAAATCTTGAATTATATCTATTTGTCTATTTTCATATACAAAACAAGCTATCTCAATTTCAGCTTCTACATATATTGAATGTTCTTCTATTGAATTAGGTTTTATCGAGATATTTTTTAACTCGTAATTCACTTCACACAGATTATCTTCATTTACATTTTGTATATCTATAAATCCCATCACAGGTATTTTTGCTGTTACAGTGTTTATTCTATTATCTTCTGTCATATATACTATTCTAATATTTGCATCAGCTTTTGCTAGTACTTTATTGTAACTAACTTTTGTTTCTTTGTTTGTTATTTGAATCTTTGTTTTTATTATTTCTGATAAATTATCAGCTCCATCTATTTGTATTGTATCTTTTGCATATACCTTCGTATTTCCTCTTCCTAATAACGAATTTATATTATATGTTTTATTTAACTTTTGAATATCCATTACATCTTCAACGTCTTTCATAATTTCAATATTTTCATTTGAATAAACACATGCTTTTAATTTTATATTAGCCTGCAGGCTTATCTTTCTTCCATTTAATATTTTACTTTCAATTGACTTAATTTCGCAACAAGTTTCTAACTGCATATCTGGCTTTATTCCTTCTATGTCTATTGTTTTAGAAAAGTCTAAACTAGAATTTATACATCTAACACTTGCTATTTCATCATCAGCAACATAGATAGTATATATATACACACTTCCATCAAATCTAACTTTTCCATCTTGTATTTCTTTCTTATATATACATATAGTTCCATTTGAAGATATAATATTTAATACATCTGGTTTTATATCTGGAACAATTTCATCTCCTTCTATTAAAAAATTTTCTTCCTTTTGTCCTACAATTTGATTTATACATATATTTTCTTTAGACATTTTTATACTCATAATATATTCATCCTTTCCTTTTCTTAATTTATGTTTGACTGTGCAAAAACTTCACACTAATCTCACCTCATAATAATTATCATATTTCATATATATTACAAGCATAAAAAAAAATTCCTTTTTTTAGGAATTTTTTTAATAATATACTTTATCCTATATCATAATCTTTTCTTTTTTTCTTTTGTGTTTCTTCTGGTGGTAATAATGGGCTGTATGTTTCCCCATTAAATACCTGCAGTTCCACTGTTCTTGTTAAGATATCTGTATAACTATATGTTACATTTCTTTCGTTTTCATCGTATTTTACTATAAAAATACTTGGATACGCTTTCTCTAACACTGCCTCTTTCTCAAAAGGTTTGTTTCTTCCTAAAGTTCCTTTGACTATTACTTTTTGTCCAATTTTTTCACCTATGTCAGACTTCAAGCTTGTAATATCATTTTGGTAAATCATGCTATATCCTCACTCCTTTAAGATAGTCACATTATATCATTTATGGAAAAATATGTCAAAATATAGGTCTTTCGGTTAAGCCGTTACTTTCCTCTGTTCTCAACGGTTTTGAGGTTTTCGCTTTCAATTATTACATTTGTATTACATTTTTTTCGCTCAAGCTCTCATTTTCTCCCTTTTTCTCTCTTATATTCTTTTTTTCACACTTTTCTTACTTCATTTACCTCTTTTTTATCGATTAATCTGTACAAAAAAAGGAACCATAAAAGTTCCTTTTTTTAAGTTTTAATTTATTTTCATCAATTATATTTTTATCCATTGTTTTGTGTAAATTGTAGATTGAATTGAATATCTGTACCTGATGCTCCGTTTTCGCAGTCAACATCTTGTCCCTCTATCCACATATATACTCTAAACTTTGTTATACCTTTATTTAATGTAGTAAATGACTCATTTTGTGTAAATCCATTTACTGTTTTATATGCTGTTGTAACAGCCCCAAACTTATCAGCATCTGGTGTTGTTAATTGTTGAACTTTAACATCGTCAGCTGCAGTAAATTCTGCTTTTATTCCATTGTATGCCAATTGATCTGCACCTGTTGTTTTTACATTTGTCAATCCATATGTATCTTGTGCATTTTTTGCACCAGCAGCTGTATGTGTATCATAGTTTGGTTCCCAAATAGCAGATGTAGTTCCATTATTTAAACCTTGAATTGTAGCTAATCCTGAACCAGAATCTGTTGTACCTTCATTTATAAATGCAACACGTGCTGCATTTTGAAGACCTACGTCATTTGCTCCTTCCAAGAACTTAACCTGTGAAGTTGGTGTTATGTATATTGGTGTTTGTGCATCTACTCTTAAGAATAAATCAAACGCAATATAATATCCAGTTGTTCCTGCTCTATCTGCTTGTTTTGTAGATGTTAAAACATAATCACCTGCTGTATTAGTTGATACTGTTCCATAGTACATATCTAATTTTCCATCTGTAACTCCTCCAGCTGTAGATACTGGTGCTAATTCTGTTGGAACTTGGTTTGTATTTCCTGCATATGTAGTTGCAATATTTGCAATTAAGTCTGCATTTGATATTACAGATTTCCAGTTTGTTCCATCTGTTGAAATTTGTAAACCATTTGTTGCTTGTACGTTAACCTGGATTGGGCTAACTGTTACTGTTTGGTTTGCTGTAAACCATGCATAAGTTGATGAAATTAATAATACTGCTAATAATAAAAGCAATAATATTGATGATTTAAAACTTTTTGTTCTTCTTTTGCTTTGTTTTTTCATATCATAATTCTCCTTTTAATTTTATTTTTTAGCTTAATATAAAAATACCATAGCAACACTTTAAAGTCAATACATGTCGTTTATTTGTAACCTAACTGAAATACTGTAATATTTTGTAATATTTTTGTCACAATTTGTTATATTTTATATGTCTCTTTTGGTCAAAATTCTTTACATATATACTCTATTTTTATTTATCAATATTACACACAAAAGGACAGGGAAAGTCCCTGCCCTAATTTTATTATATTATTGCTTTATATGTTCTTCCGTAATATCCATATGCATTTTCATCATACCGCCAATTAACGCATCTACACAATCAGGATCGTCTCCTTCAATCCAAATAACTATTGTAAATTTATCTATGTCTCCTGCTTTAAACTCAGCTCGTTGTTTTTCTACTATTGTGGTATCAGATAAAAACTTTTCTGTTCCGGTTTCTGCATTTCCTGTTGACTCATTTGCCTTTGCATATACTGTTTTTTCATCATTTCTATATAACATTACCCTTATTGCTCTATCAACATTTTTTACAACATCATCTACTTTTATTGAATACCAATAATTAATGGTATCTACTCCTTTGTTTTCTATATAAAAAGTATATGCTATATAATTGTCTCCATTATGAGTTCCTTCTCCTTCCTCATTTATATTGCTTGGCAACCAATTGATTGATATATTATCTACAAATTCTAATTCATCAACTTTTAATATTTTCTTGGCATTTTTTTCTGATAAGTTTTCATACATTATGATACCAGACTTTTTTTCTAATGCGTCATCTAATGCTACTGTAAAAGCTCCTCCTTCATAAAACAATCTTAATAAAAAATATATTATAATTAAAAACAGTGTTATAATTAACAATCCTAATTTAATAACTCTAATTTTTTGTTCTCTTTTTTTTAATTTTTCAGAACCTAATGTTACTCTTTCTTTATCTCCTGCTGTTATGGATTTTTTTATTTCATCTATCTTTGCTTGATTTTCATTTTCTTTATTTTCTTTTTTCTTAAACATTGTTGTCACCTCTCTTATTTTTCATATGTTTCATAAAATTCTTAAAAAGTATATCAGTAAATCGGAAAAAAATCAACACCTCAATCAAGTTTATACAAAACTATTGTTGATTTTTCTTTTATATGCTACAATAGTTTTAAATAGTAAGAAGAGAGGTATACTAATGACAATTAACAAAAGATTTATTTTTTTAATTTTAGCGTGTATCTTTATATTGATATCCGCCTATTTTATTAGTACTATATATGGTAAATATTTAACATCTGCTAATGGCACTGCTGTTATGCCAATATCAAGATGGAGCATTATTGTAAATAATCAGCAAATAAAAAATAATGCCGATATTACCAATGTAATTACTCCAACTTTTCCTGGAAATGATTACATTGCTGCAAATATAATTGCACCTACTGCAACCGGATATTTCGATTTAGCTTTTGACTTTTCTGCTGTTGATGTTTCTTTTAAATACGAAATTTTAACTCAAGCTAGTGAGGATAGTGCCGTTTCAGATTTAGTTGCTACTGGATATTCTATAGATGATGGAGAGGTAATTTCTTTTACTAATTACAATGATCCTATTTCAAATACAATATCTATTTCAGACAACACTAAAACGCAAAACATTAGAGTTTATGTAATGTGGAATGATGATCCAGATACTTCTAAAATGAACAATTTAGACGACACAGCTTCAACAACACTTGATGATAGTTCTGCTAAATTTAATGTAAAAGTTGCATTTACTCAAATAACTGGTAACTAGAATAATACTAGAACAAGACTGAAAATTAAAAATTCAGTCTTGCTCTATTTTTATATGTTTATTTTATTATCTAGTTCTTCTAGTAGTTTTTCTATTTCTTCTTTATATTCTGGTACATTTGCTGAATCAAATCTTCCCTTTTCAAAATCCAACATATACTCTTTTTTACTTTCGAGTTCTGCTTTTGCATCTTTGTATATATCAATACCAAGTTTTTCTATTTCTTCGTCTTGTACACTCTTATTATAATTCAAAACCATATTTCCAAAACTCATCATTTGAGATAGTCTATCCATTTGATATTTATAATTGTATTTCTTTACATTTCTGGTCTTATAGAAATATTCTTGTATTTCTTTCAAACTACTTATGTCTTCGTGTTCGTTCAAGCAATCACTAACATAACTAACAATGTCGTTAGCTAAAAAATCATATTCTGCAATATAATAAGCTTCTTTGCTAAATAAGTATTTATAATTTTTTATTCTAGTCTTTCTATCTGTGCTAGTTGTTATAATTCCTTTTCTCGCTTTTATATTAGCTGGGAATATCATGCTAACCTTTTCGTATATTTCCGCTTTTTCTTTCTTATTCTTGTTTTTCATTAATGAACTATTTCCATAATACATGCCATACGTTACATTATATAATAAAGTTATTAGAATAACAATGTATATAAAAATATTTAGTATTTTGCTTTTTCTTATTTTTTCACTTATATCTAGACGACCAGCATCTATAATTGCCAATCCGAAATATACAGTTAATAATATATAAAAGAACATCATACTGTAGTCAAAACACGAGTGGAACAACATACAGAATATTGCACAAATTACACTTATATTTAAAACATTGTTATCTTTTCTCATTAGAAGTAACCTTTTAATTAATATAACAATAATTGTAACAAATATTCCAAAGCCTATAATTCCAAATTCTAATAATATTTGCAAAGGATAATTATGCACATCTGTACTAACATATGCATAACTTTGAACCTCAAGGTACTTATATTTCCATCCATTTCCACCAATACCAAATATCCAATTACCATCTTGTTTTATAATATTTAGTGCATCTTTATAAAAAGTAGCTCTTTCCCATGCATTTTTTGTTTTCTTTCCCACGGCACTAAATCTTTCCATTACATTAGTTGGCAAATATTTATAATTTAATATTACTTCTTTATCATCTAAAAATATTTTATTTATTTTTAGATATGAATTTTCATTATTATTTTTAGATTCAAACTCTATATTAATATAAGTTGTATATTCTGCTGTTGTTATTTCTACTTGCTTTTCACCTGAGAACTCTCCAAGTGATATTATAGTTCCCTGTGTAGAATCCATATATTTGTTTCTCTCTACAATATTAATACGATAGTCATCATCTGTCTGTCCTTTTGATTCAATATCAAATCTTAATACATACTTACTATTTCCCTTGATACCATATATGGTCTTTTCTACTTTGCTGTAAGATGTAGCTTGGTTAAATACTTCCAATGGCTTAGAAATATTTTTTACACTAAAGAAATATATACATATTCCAATTAGTAATATACCAATAAATATCAAGACTTTTTTTATATTTATTTTTTTTATCTTTTCTATATATTTTTCACATATCATGCACAATGTAACAGATATTAATTCGCTTGTTATTAATCCAACCCATATTCTATAATATTTCTCAGTTAATAATGTTTCATCATATAATTTGGCAAATAACATCCCGCATACTATCATAATAATTGCAATCGTTGGTAATTCCTTTTTCACTCTTTGTTCTTTATTGCTTATATAATATACAATTAGCATTATAGCAAAAGTTACATACATTATTCTACTATAAGTAAGTATCAATCCAGTTATCAATATTGATAATTCTAGTAAGTATATGATTTTGGAACTTTTCTTCTCTGTAGAAAACAATTGACCAAATGTTAAAAAGATTGTTCCACCAATTAAGGTTGCTAATGCGTTAGGCGAAAAGAATAATGATTCCATTCTTGTTTGATTAGTATTTATATTGTCTAATATATTCACTGTCATTTTGTCAATTCCAATAAATATTAATATTATTGTTAATAGAATAATTACATTTATTAATACTTTTTTTGCTTTAGGTTGATCTACGCATAATTGTTTTATTATCACAAAAAATTCAAATAAAATAATATATTGATTTAATATAAAAACTGCATCATTTATACAAACAGCTTTGTTAAATATAATCGGCAATGATGCTGTTATAGTTAGTCCCAATATACAAAGGTCTAGTTTACTTTTAATAATTTTATCTTTTCTTATGATTTTTTTTATTGCAAATGCAATTCCTATTACGCTAATCACTATATATTGATACATCAAATTCTTATTACCTTTAGGTGCATATGTTATTGTAACTGCTGTATATATCAAAAATACTATCATTAAAATTGTTAATATATTCTTTTTAACTATATTAAATAATTTTTTTAATTTATTCATATCTAGTTATCTCTCCGTTTTTCAAAATATATTTCTTCTCGAATTTCTCTATGTGCTTCAAATTATGTGTTACAACTACTATTGTGTGATTTTCTTCCAATCCTTCTAATAACTCAAACACAGAACTCTCCACACTTTCATCTAATGCACTAGTTGCTTCATCAAGTAAAATAATTTTACTCTTTTTCAATAATGCTCTTGCTATTGCTAATCTTTGTCTTTGTCCGCCACTTAAATTAACTCCATTTTCTCCTATCATTGTTTCATATTTTTCTGGTAACGATTCTATGTAATTATGTAGTTCCACTTTTTTACATACTTCTCGAATTTCTTCTTCACTTGCATTTTGATTTGCCAAAAGTAAATTATCTTTAATGCTCATATTAAATATATAAAAATCTTGAGAAATCATTGCAATATTTTTTCTTAAATATTCTTCAGATAAATCACAAATATTTTTATCATCTATTTTTATTTTACCTTCATTTGTAGTGTATGTTCTTGCAATTAGGTTTAATATTGTTGTTTTTCCGCTTCCATTTTCGCCAACTATTGCTATTTTCTCATTTGGTTCTATTTTAAAACTACAATTACTTAAAATATATCTATCCTCATATTTAAATTTAACATTCTCAAACTCAATTTTTCCCAAGCACTTATCATTGTCAAAATTTTCTTTTCTTGAACTTTCTTCATACAAGTCAATAATTTCAAATATTCTACTACTAGACAAGTTAAATCTTGAAATCATGTCTAGTAAATCTGTAAAATTATCAACAAAACTAAATAGATTAACTCTATACATAAATATAGTAACAAATTGTTCAACATCCATAAGGCCTTTTTGTATTAGATATATACTTGTAAGAACTACAAGTGCATTTGCTCCCCACTCAATTATTACAGTTAATTTCATATACAAATTAAATATAAAATCTGCTTTATACTGGCAATCTTCCACACTCTCAAAAGACTTTTGGGTTTTATCTGAAAATTGCTTTTTTACATTTAATAATTTTATTTCTTTTATTCCATTAAGAATCTCGCTCCAAAGGCTAGTGCTTTTTTCTTCTTCCCTAAGATATTGATCCTTATATTTTCTTTTTATATTTACACCTTTTTTCCTGATGTATAAACTCAATAAAAATGACAACATATATATTGTTCCCAATATTGGGTTTAAATAGATAACATATATAATAATTCCAATATTAGTAAATAATAGTAACACATCTTGCTTTATTGAATTGAATAAATCTGCAATAATATCTGGATCTTTGTTTATTCTTTGTATAAATTTTCCTTTTTGCTCTTTATTAAAAGATTTCATTTCCATCTGGAAAATACTTTTAGCTAAATTGTTTTTTATACTTACAATAAAATTTTTTCTTAAATCATAAAACGATCTTGTACTTAATATTGTAATCAATAATTTTACGATTTGTAATACAGCTAGCAAAACGAGGCTAAGCAAAACGCCATTGTACTTTGCCTTTAACATTGATGTTATTATATTAGCTACAAGTGCTGGCGTAAAAATTGAAATTATTATTGTTAACGCACTAATCATTCCAATTATGATAATATTTTTCTTTTTAGCTACTTTCATATATCTTTTTAAATATTTAAGAAATTCTTTAGTCATCAGTACTCCTTTTTACTACATTTTTTATTTTATTTTTAAAACATATCCATATACATTTAATAAGTGTTCTAATACCTATTCGTTCTCTTTGGCAATATTTAAATAACATATCTTCTATATCAATTTCATTCCATACAAAAGCCTTCTGCATAACATCAATTATTGCCTCTGCATTATTAATTGTATCAACTTTAAAATTGATTCCCATATCAACAGAATCCAAAAAAGAATTTTGTCCTATTATTCCAATATGTTGCACATAGCTATTTTTGCTACAAAAAATTTGTGCTCCCGCTTCTCTTAATACATTACAATAAAAACCGTCAAATGGACTCTTTTCGGAATAGTACTTATCTATAAATATCTTTACCGCTTCTTTTGAGATTATAGTTCCTGCAGATCCAACATCTTTTTTTATTACAAAATCTTCATTGAAATCTTCTATAATAGGATGTGTATGTGCATTAAAAAGTGAAAACACTACTATCTTCTTTTGACTTTCCAACTCATCTATCCCTTTTTTTATATGAAATAGTATATCTTTATTAAACACTAAATCTGAATCTGCTATAAACAAATAATCGTTTTTGCTATTTGCAAAATCTGCTAACATTTTTCTTGTATTAAAATTTGCCCCAACATTCTTTTCATTAACAATTATCTCTGATGCCATAGGATATTTTTGCTTTAAATAATTCTTATCAAATTCTGTACTGCAATCATCATAAATCTTCACATTCGCTTCTTCAATTCCATTTATATCTCTAAATGAGCGTGATGCATATTCTAATATATCTTTTCTATTATATGTACATATTCCTACCATTAAATTCTTCATTATTTTATATCCATTCTTCTATTTTCTTTTGAGAAATCTCCCATTTTTTCGTTTCTCTTTTATCTATATTACAATACCTGCAAAAAGGAATTGGCTTTGCTAAGAAATTCAATATTTCATCTTTATTTTGCGCTTTATATATGTCTATACCTTCATTTTCACTTAGTTTCAAATCACACTTAAAGTAATCAATAAATTGATGTATATGTGGTACAGTTGAACAAGTATACATCTTGCCATGTTTTAAAGTATGACATGAATTTGCTAAATAACATCTGTAAAAGTTCTTTTCTATTTGTCCTCTTCCCTCTAAATCAAGAGGCAAATGATTGAAGGTTTCCACAGGCTGTTCACAGAAAAATCTAAAACTTACATTTTCTTTTTTGCATTTGCTTTTAATTGCTTCTATATCCAAATTTAATGGATATCTAGTTACAGTTAAATTTATTTTATTTTCCCTCAATGCTTTCCAAAAGTTTTCTTTCATGCTTAATATTAAAATTCCATTAGTATCTATATCTATAGTTCCATTTGGAAAATATTTTCTAGTTATGTCGCAAAATTTTGCAATATCTGGATGTAATAATGGTTCTCCTCCCATTAATCTAATAAAGTTAACCTCTTTATTAAAAAGCTCTGATAATCTTTTACAATCTCTTTCATATTCATTAACATCTAAAAATCCCTCTTTTGCAACAGGACAAAAATGTGAACAATATTTACAATTCAAGTTACAATGCTCCACTAGTTGTACTTCATAATCAAGCATCACCTTTGGTGTTTTTCTAACTTCAACTTCAATCATTTTTTCAACAGCTAACTCACATAAATCTTCTCCCTTTTTATATGATGCAGGTATAATTTTCTTTAAAATCTTCTTTATTTTATTCATTATTGCTTTCCTTCCTTTTATAATGATTACTTTGCATTTCTATTACCATGTATTTTAAATAAAAACCAATACTTAATCTGATTAAAGAATATATAAAATATTTTTTTTAGTCCAGCCTTTCCTTCTCTTGCCATATCAATACACATCTCATCTATTGGTGATTCTTTTAAAACTTTATATGGGTCACTAACATATTCATCTACTAACTGATTATAATATGGAGTTTTCTTTGCGTACTGCCAAAAATATTTATTATATTCAGAATAAATATTCTTATATGGTTTTGTTACATATGAAAAATGTATTACTATTGGTTTTTGAGTAAATAACTCTCTATATTTCTTTTTATGTATTTTCCTTATAAACTTGGTATAGCAAGCTAAACTAGTTTGATAATTATACATTGGCTTTAATTCCTTCATGTTTTCTTTACACACAATGTTTATTGCCGTTTGATCTGGAAATCTATACTGTGTATTAACTTTTAAATCATCTAACCACTTCTGCCTTATTTTCTGCTCTTCAAATTCTTTTGTATTAAATACCAATACTCCAGAATTATAATCTGTGTAAATTTCATTTGTATAATATGTGAAATCTCTTATCATCGCAATTGGCTTATTTTCCAAATCTTCATTATATAACTTTGCTATATCATCAATTACAATTGTATCACAATCTAAATAAATTATTTTCTCATATTCTAATATTTGTGGAGCGTAATATCTGTAATACATTTCTATTGGATATTTTGATGTTTCGTATAATATATCAAAATCTAAATATTGTTCAACATTCACACATTTTACACAAATATTGCCTTTTGACATCATTTCTAATTTATCTATATTTTCTTTATTCAGTCTAGTGTGAAATATATAAATGTCATACAAATTTTCAGCTGTAGCATTGTCAATTATTGATGAAATAGCTACACTACATAATGGTGCATAGTCATTATCGCATGAAAAAACTACTGGTATCTTTTTTTGCATATTTTTCTCCTTATTTTATATAAATTATAATACAGATTTGGAAAACAATAAAAAAGCATATATTTAAAACTTGGTTTATCTTTTAATTCTTTTCTAAATTGTGCTACTATATCATGTTTTTTTATATTTTTATCTCTAAACTCACAGTATAAAAAAATATAATAGTTCATGTATAATTTGTAAAATTCTTCCTTATATTTTGTTTTTTCAAAAAAATTATATCTATCTTTAAAAACATATAATATTTCCTGATAATAGTTCAGTCTATTTGCTGTTATACCATTTGTATTTAAGCAATAATTGTATGTTTTTTTACCAATAAACGTTATTTTCTTTACATTCCCTAGTAAATGATAAATCATATAATCATCTTCTGCTATATGTATATTAGGATAAGTTAAATTTTTAAATATTTTCTTTTTCATTAATTTATTCCATTGTACCATAAAAAGCTTAATTTTCCTATTATAAATATACTCGTATTTATCATCTTCTATAGTTATTCTATCTATGTTGCTGTTTTCAACATTTCCCATTACAATATCACTATTTGTTGTAATTATTTCGTCATACATAGTTTTTATTGCTTCAGGTTCTAAATAATCATCAGCATCAACAAATAGCAAATACTCAGCATTGCATTTTTGTATTCCTAAATTTCTAGCACTTGAAACTCCCTCATTTACTTTTTCATATACTGTTATTTGTTTTTTATATTCTTCCAATATATTCTTTGTATTATCTGTACTTCCGTCATTTATTACTATAATTTCTAAGTTTTTATAATTCTGATTTATTATGCTGTCTATACACCTTCTTATACTATTTTCGTTGTTGTATGTTGGAACTATTACAGATATTTTTTCTTCATTCATATAACTTTGCCTCTCTTTATAATAATAACATTAGCAATTATATTTGGAATTTTATTAAAAAGGAAATATTTTACTTTTCTCTTAGTATCCAATTTAAAGTCTATCTTTTTATATTCATTCTTAAAAATTTCTTTTAAGTATTCTTGTTCTTCTTTTTTCTTATTTTTCTTGCATACGCTATACAAAAATAAAATCATATCTATTTTTGCAATTCTATTTCTTATCTTCAATTTTTCGTCTGTACTAAAATATTTTTCTCTTTCATCATAAACTTCCAGTATATCAAGTTTTTTTGAATCAAAAGTTCGTTGTCTGCTATTTTTATGAATTCTATAAAAATATAATTTTTTATTACTTGCGACTATTTTTCCTTTTGTTTCGAATATTAATTTGTGTATTATAAATTCATCTTCATTCTTATGATTTTCATCAAATTCTATTTCTTTAAATAGGCTTTTCTTAAAAAGTTTATTTGTAATTAGTACAGTATTTTTTCCTTCCTCACTATACAATCTATACATCATTTGTTGCTTAGAAAGTACTTCTTCTTTATCCTCAATGTTTTTTCTGCTTGTATTTCCCATATAGCAAGTTTTTACTTCTACAATATCTGCATTATATTTTTCTTGTAATAATATTAGTGTTTCTAAATAAGTTTTATCCACTTCATCGTCTGAATCTATAAAACATATAAATTCACCTGTTGCTTTTAAAATTCCTTGATTTCTAGCATAACTCACTCCTCTGTGTTGCAAATTTAAAATTTCAATTTTATCACTTTTTTTTAGGTATTTTTCACATATTATATTTGAAGTATCCGTGCTTCCATCATTTGCTAATATCAACTCATAGTCTTGATAAGTTTGGTCTAATATTGATTCTATACACTTCTCTAAGTACTTCTCTGAATTATAAACTGGAACAATAATTGATATCTTACTCACTTTTAGCCTCCAACTTTCTTAAGAAAGCAATATATTTTTTTATACATTCTAAAATTCAAATCAAATAAATAAATCTGTAATTTTTTTAATGTGTTATAGTCTGACTTCTTTACACTTTTTATATTTTCTCTTACCGTATGTTGTATATCTTCTAGTAATTCATTATCATATTCATTATTTAATATCATTTTATTTGCAATCGCTATAGAATTAAACAACGAATATGTTATAAAACTATCTACTAATTCAGGAAAATATCTACTTACTAATTCTTTATTTTCAAAACATGCTTTCATTCTATCATTAGATTTAAAGTAACTTGACCTGCTCTCATTCCTTCTAATATAATTGTATAGTTTTTCTTCTATATACACTGCTTTATCTGATTTTGAAAATGCTTCTATTGCAAATTTTATATCTTCAAAATGATTAGATTTATCAAAATATATTTCTTTAATTGTTTCTTTTCTAAAAAGCTTCCCGCAAACAGACATTGGAATCTTTTCCGGCAATTCAATTAAGTATTTAAAAGCTTCCTGCTTTTTTAATTCATATATTTTATGTGTGTTTCTACTATATGAACATGCTACTATTTGAGCTTGTTTTTCTTTTAATAACTTACTCATTATCTCTAAAAAATTTTTATTTATTGTATCATCACTATCAACAAAACATATAAAATCTCCTGTTGCCTCTTCCAATCCTTTATTTCTGGCTTGTCCTGCTCCTTGATTTTTTTGACTATATATTTTTATTCTATTGTCATTATATTTTTTTATTTTTTCTAGCGTTTCATCTGTGCTTCCATCATTTACTATAATTAGTTCAAAATTTTTATATGTTTGTTTTAATATAGAATCTATGCATCTTTCAATTAACATTTCCTCATTAAAAACTGGTAGAATAACACTTATTTTTTCCATAATCACTCCATATATATTTTTTCTATTTGTTTTATATATTGATCATTCTCTTCTAGATTATATACAACTCTTTTATAACCTATTTCTTTGTTAATTTTTCTTGCCCAATCATATGGTGAATCATTTAATCTTACCTTTATAATATTATCACTATTAAAATTATTAGATACCTTTGTTGGTACAAAACATTTAAGTGAAGAATTTAAGGCTTCATAAATTGTTAAACCATATCCTTCATATTTTGAAGTAGAAACGTAAAAATCAAACATTTGATACATATTCTCGATATTTTTCTCTTCTTTTATCATGCATACATTACTTTCAATTTTATATTTATTAATTAGTTTTAAAATATTTTTCTCTTCTTTTCCACTTCCAATTATAACCAATTTAGATTTTGGATTAATTTTATTAAACTCTGCAAATATTCTCACTAAAAATTGTTGATTCTTCTGCTTGCTTAATCTTCCAACGTTTCCAATTACAATAGTGTTCTCATCAATATTGTATTTCTCTCTTATTATTTTTCTTTTTTCTTCGTTGTATAAAAATCTTTTTCGGTCAATTTCACCTTTTATTACATCATATCTTGTATTTTTCTTAAAGCAGAATTCTGCTGCATCTTTTGAACATGCTATATATGTGTATTTTCTACTACAGAATAAATATTTAAATACAGTTGCAATAATCTTCTTAAATTTAAAAATATCATTATCAAAATTTGAGTTATGTGCATAAACTACTACTTTGCTTGAAGAATTTCGTAATAAGAACGCATAAAAAAGCCCCACTGGACTATGTATGTTTACATTTACTATGTCCGTATTTTTCGTATATTTCTTTATATTAAAGCTTGTTTTTATAAATCTATATATCGGATTTTTGTATTTTTTCCTTGACATACTTATTACATTTTCACTATAAATTTGACTATTTTTTATTGTACATAGTATCTCAGTTTTAAAGCTATTTTTATCTATATTCTCTTTTATATATGTGGATATTTTTTCAATGCCACCATTTCCAAAATAATCACAAAAAATTATTAATCTTTTTTTCATATTATTTTCCGATCCAAATAATTATTTTTTCCTAACTTTTTTCTAATACCTCATTATATATTTTCGCCATCTTTTCTACTACACTTGTTGACGTGTAATCTTCTATATCAATTCCTGGATTATAACATTCTTGTAAATTATTATAATTCGATTTTACATATTTTATCTTATCATATATTTCAGATAAATCATTTACTAAAAATCCATTTTTTCCTTCACAAATCAAATCTCTATTTCCTCTACAATCTGTCGCTATAATAATTTTTTTCTTATATATAGCTTCCAATATATTAAGCGGTAAACCTTCTTGTCTACTTGCCGATATAACCACATTAGCAACATCTAAAAATTTATTAATTTGATCTGTAAACTCTATAGTTTTTATAGCGTTTTCTAATCCTCTTTTCTCTATTTCTCTTTGAACCTCTCCATTCAGAATATCATCACCAATCAAAAGTATTTTTATATTCTGATTTTTTATATCTGTTTTAGCTAGCTCTTCTATTAATTGGATTTGTCTTTTCCTTTTAGAGTACTCTGCAATATATATAACAATAAAATCTTCTTTATTTAATCCATATTTTTTATATGTGTTTTCAACTTCTGCTTGTGCTGTTTTTTCACTTATTCTTTCTTTATTAAATCCTACCCCATTAATATACTTTACTTTTACATTTTTAAAGTGCTTTTGGGTAAAATTATAATCTTCTTTGTTCATAACTAACAATAAATCAGTATATTTCATTAAATATCTTTCAATTGGATAAAATATAATCCAGTAATAAAATGGGCATCCTTTATAAAAATGAAACCCATGACAAGTATATATGAGTTTTGCATTTGTTCTGGAAAATTTGTGTGCTAATCTTGTTACCACAGACCCTACTGGTGTATGAGTATGTATTAATTTATACTTGTTTTGTTTTAAGTTTTTTGTTAATTTCCAGATTGCCTTGCAATTTTTTATACTAAATGGATTTCTTGTCATATTTAAGTTTATCTTTTTAGCTCCCACTATTTCCTTATCTGTATTTGTTGCTACATATACATCCCATTTATTTTTATTAAACCATTTTATATATGGCATATGACATAATAAAATATGTCTATCTGTATTTGCTGTTATTAAAACTTTTTTGTTTATTTTTTTTTCTTCCATAATTATTTCCTATACATATAAAGCAATATAGTTTCTATGCTATATTGCTTTATATTACTTTTAAATTAATTTGTAATTTTTATTTTATATAGCTCTCACTCTAAGTTTTGTTATACCCTTCTTTTATTATTTGCAGTATATCACAACACATATATCCAGTCAATACGGATATAAATTTTTGAGAGCCTATCTGATTTTTATTCATATAAATCATCCATTGTAATATCAGACCTTAGAAAAACTACCGGACGAACCGCGCGGCTATAGTAGTTCTCTCCACCATTTGAACCAAACATAGCGAGAGTTCCAACGCAAGAAACATAACCATATGCTACATGGGCAATCCCCCAACAACAGCCATTTGAGTAAACATTAACCGCACGCGAAGCAAGCCAGTAATAATATTCATTGGGCCAACTTCCAAATAATGCCTTATATAATGAGGTTCCACCTATTTCATTGCCTGCAGCATAATAATATGCATCAGTTGTTACTTTTAAAATTCCCTTTTCTTCTAGTGTATTACCTTCAATATAATCTTCTGGACTTTGATATAAATAACCTTCTTGATCTTGGTATGGATTCACTAATGCTAGTTCTGTTCCAATCTTTCCCCATTCATCTATATTTTTTGATGCACTATTGGTTACTTTTTTATTTTTCACATCCACAGTCACATTACATAATCTGTTTATGTCATCTATTGTTAGACTTCTTGCTTCAGATGCTAAATCATTTTTATAAATTGCACATATTTTATTTAGCTCTGCTATACCATAATCATATGCACACCCTTTAGCTCCTCTTAAATAAAATTCCCTCCTACTGCTTTTTCCTGTTGAAGTATTAATTTCTTGCAGTGGTTCTTCTGTTGTTAGCATTAATTGTGTTCCATCTTTGCTTAATCCTAATACTACCCAGTTAGTATTTTGATTTATAGTAAAAGTTTGGTTCATATCCTCTGAATATCCATCCTCTATACTCATTCCTGTTCTTGAAGCTGGACTTGTATATCCTGTATTACTGTAATTCGAGTCTGTTGCTTTTACTTCTGCTAAAACTTCTGTTGGATTTGGATAATTTATCACATCCCCTACTTTCAAATCTCCAGCTTTAAACATATCAACTAATGTTTCTTTAAGACTATATTTATAATCACCTCTTGTTATTTTTCCCTCATTATCTACAATTATTTTTTCTTCTTCTGTTATTAAACCTTGTCTAAACAAATAATCAGACAAACTTTCATTCGAACCTAATTCTACCTCTGCACTCCAAAGTTCCCTTGCTTCTTTTATTGCCTCTATAGCTGTTCTATCCTTTGCTTCACCTGCTTTTGTTATAATACCATTATTATCTAAAACTAAATAAATACTCACTCCTGCCAAAATTAATAACACAACAACAGTTACAACAAGAGCCACTAAAGTGATACCTGATTGTTTCTTTCCTTTCCTAAAAATTCTGCATTTGTTACTCATTTTAAATTTCCTCCCTCATTTTTTATTTTTAATCTTTTTCCTTTTGTAAAACACCTAACATTTCCGAATCAAGTGTTAGTATAATAATTTTAATTCGATTTCAATTATTATACTAGCACTCGCTCCGATTAAAGCTAAAAGCCTTAAACGTACTGCTATCCTATTGCATTGGCTAATAAATATGAGACACAATTTTAGGGATTGAAATATTCTCTTAACTATGAATGTCCGTCTTTATCGTAGTTGCAGAAGGGAAATTTCTTTTCCTAATTTGGAACATATTATTAGCCAAAATGAGCGGTTGTCCTTAGTTGTAAATTTAAATTTTCTCCTTCAACCGCATCTTACTCAAATCTTTCACATAGTTTTTTATTTTGTATTAAGTATATTACTTAAGGAAATCCGGCATTCTGTTTAAATTAGTGTATATCCGTGAATTTCTCACATTTATAGCAATTCTATTTTAAACTTTATAAATATTTTTTATAAAATTTATTTAAAACTTTTTGTTATTAAATGTTGATTTTTCTAAGTATTATTGCTATACTTTCATTATGAACAAATTCCTTAAGTAATATACTTAATTCAAACAAATTTTTTATGTAACCAAATTTTATTTTAGCTTGCTTGAATTTTATAACATTTTGTTATAAAATTCAAGTTATTTTATTCTCAATTTTTAATTAAAGTAAAAAATAAAAGTATTAAAATTAAATTTTAGGAAAATTTTATTATGATTGAAACAACTTATCACATCTCCCATAATTATTCTCTATACATATAAAGCAATATAGCTTCTATGCTATATTGCTTTATATTACTTTTAAATTAATTTGTAGTTTTGGTTCCCCTCTCAAGCCTAAAGTACATTTATTTTACTATAAGCGTTGGACGAGAAGTTTCTGAACTGGTCCTTCCGTTTTATTCCATAATATGACAAGCCTTTACTAGCTGCAGATGCATTAGTATATTCATATGCTGTATCCCAATTCGATCCTCCTCTTCTGACTCTATCTGTTCCTACTGCTTCCTGAGTCCATTCTGCACAATTTCCTGCTATATCATAAATATTATTGGCTTTCCATGCTTCGTTTGACCCCGTATTATTTATTTTATATTCTTGATAGTTGCCACCATTTGCAGGTTCTATTGAATCTTCATAATTTCCCCATGAACGTGAGTCCCATACATCCTTTTTTTCCCCTTTGTTTGCTATAAAGTTACAAACCATATCCCATTGACATCCCCATATCATTCTTGTTGTAACTTTATCACTTGCATTCAGCGTTGTACATGCACCATATAATTCATACCAATTTTTACTCACTAACGAAGCCTGATTTTTTTGAACCCCCACATTCGATAATTCATATCTTCCCACATAGAATCCACCATATCTGCTTATGCTTTCTATCATCTCTTTATAATCCGATGTGAATATTTCTGCTCCACCAATATCTTCACTAATTGCAACGTCTGGTTCACGGTAACTACTTGTGTCTCCTGGTACGCCTCTTGCTCCTGCTCCATCAGTTTCCGATTCATATGGGTTCGTTGTATATTGGTCAGCCGATGTGCTGTCATCATTTCCTATTCTTATCGCTCTAGAATACCATTTGGTTTTTACAGAATCAGTTGCATTTAGTGTGTACTCAATTGAATTTGATGTATCACACATTACTGTTACATCTTCTACTGGTATCCAAACCCATTCATTTCCATGGTCATCTGTTATGACTAAACCTTGATTCACATCAGCTTGTGCTGGTGCTGAACTTCCATCTCCCCAACTTGATGTACCTGTATCTATTGGGGTATATCCTTCTGGTATTATTGGATTATAGCTTGTTGCTTTTTTTCCATCTATTGTTCCATTAGCTGATGCTTTTGAATTTACAGATACCTTTATTGGTTTAGAGATTCCTGATGCCCACTGATCTATCCACATCTCTGCATCATCTAAATCAGTTTGATCGTTTTCTTTTCCTTGTTCATGCTTTTCTTTTGCTTCTGTTGATTTATTTATTATTCCACTATTGCTTAAAATTAAATTGATACTAACACCTGCAAGTATTAATAGCACTACTATTGTTACTACCAGTGCCACTAGAGTTATACCTCTATTTTCTTTTGTATTCTTTTGAATTTGATTTTTTTTCATTTTACCGTTCTCCTCTCACTTTGGTATATTTTTATTTGGTCTTTAGTTATTTTTTCCATTTATATTTATAACATACCAAAATTCTAAAATCAATATTAAATATTAAACATTTTCATTTGTATTATCTTTTGCATCTTGTTCAGCTATTAATTCTAACTCTATATGCAAACTGCTAGCATCGCCATTATTCTCGTAAAAAGCATATGCTTTTTCTCCCCATTGTGTATCTAGTTCATCATCTCCAGATTCAAATGGCCATGTTACAGTTATTGTAAATGAACCCTGTCCATCTTTTTCTGCTATATGTTCTTGGTCTATTGCCACACTTACTTTAAATGGATTGTCTTCTTCCATCATCTTTTTTAATTCATCTTCTGTATACTCTTCGCCAGCTTTGTATGTTTTGCCCATTATAGTTACACTTTTATATTTATATGACAATGTTGCCTTTTCTTCTCCAGAACTAGACACAACTATAACCTTTTGGAAATCTGGCATTCCTGGATATATTTTTCCAGCATCTACTATCATATTTGTACTACTTTCTTGTTCATCTACTCTAAATGAAACATTCCAAGAGCTTACATGAACTTGCAAATCTAATGATGCTTTAGTAGCAAACACAAACCATGCATATGTGTTAAATATAAGCATTACGACTAGAATTATTAATGTTCTTAATTTTACATATCGCAATAGCCCTTTTTTATTTTTCGTCTTTTGCGTTTTCGTCCCCGTCTTTGTTTCCTTTTGTTGATTTTGTTCCTGATGAATTTCTTTGTTTTTTATCTGTTCTGCTACCTTCTTCTTTATCATCTTCATCTCCGTCCTTATCATCTTCTTTTCTCTCTTTTATATCTAAGTATATGTCTCTTATTTTTATTATTATTAATATTGTTATAGGAACAAATATCAAGAAGTAAAATCCAAACAAGTTATTTATTATTTTACTTATTATACTTAAAGATTTTACTTTATATATTATTTTTCCATATACTTGATTTGACGATATTTGAGGATCACTTTCTTCGTTTGCTATTCCTTTGGTTACAAATTTTATTTGTCCATCCTCTGTCTTTTTTTCTATTATTTGGTGAGTTACAATTTTTCCGTTAAAAGTTCCTACTTCTCCTCTATATGCAACATCATCCCCAACTTGTAAGCTATCTGCATCAACAGTTTTTGCTATTAAAACATCTCCAACTTCATACTTTGGAACCATACTTTCTGTAACTACATTGAATATTCGTATTCCACCTATTGTAAGATTATTATTTGACACTCTTTGTAATATAACAACTACTAAAACAGCAAATATTAATACTACTAAAAAGTAATATAATATTGTTCCTATTATTCCTAATACTTTATTTTCTCTTAGTTTTTCCATTTTATAAATTCCTTTCGTATTTTCTAATTTTTATTATTACTTTATAAACTAATTTTATTTAGATATTTTTCAATATGTTTATCAAATATTTTTTGTATTTCCTTCATATTTACCATATTTCTATATTTTATAATCGCAATTTTATCTGCAATCATTTTTTGTAGTTCATCTTCTGGCATGTCACTATTCATATCTACAACTTTTTCTAACATTTTACTAACAACTATTTCTTGAACTTCTTTTTCTTTTTCTTCGTTTTTGAAATCGTCTTGTTGTTCTTTGTCTAATGTATTTAATATTAAATATTGTAGATAGAAAGAATCATCTATTAAGTTCTTTAATTCTCCAGTATCTTCATAATCATTTTTCTCATTTATATTTTGAGTTTTATCTTCTAAATTTTCTTGCAAATATGTCCACATTTTCATAGCATATTGAAAATTAACATTTTTTAGGACAACATTTGTCTTTTTTATAGGTCCTGTTATTAATGTGATGTGCTTTTTATCTATTACCTTATATACATCACTTGTTGTTAAATCTGAAACTTTAACTTCTAATCTTGCAATTCTCTCTAAAAGATTGTCTGCTGAATCCTCCTCTGGCTCTTTTTTTCCTTCTCCTTCTGTATCTAGAGCTGTGTCTAATGAAAGATTGATATTAACCTTTTGTTTTGCAACTTTAGTATTTCCACTATAATCTATCCTCTTATTATTTTTGTTGTCACTGTTGTCTCCACTGAACTGTTCTATTGTTTTTTTCTTTTTACTTATAAAAAACTTCATATTTTGTACAAGTGTATAAATAAGTCTATTTTCATAGGTATCATAACTTTCTTCTTTATTTATATTTAATATTTTAGAAGGTTTTACATCTCCTGTTTTCTTATCTATCTCCTGAATAAAGTTCGTATTTTTTGTTAAGTGTTTTATACTATCTACGGTTATTTTTCTTGCACGTTCTATTTTTACAATTTCTTCTTCGTTAATGATAAAACGGTTTGGATTACGAAAAATATTATCAATATATGGAACAACTTCTTCCATTTTTTCTATCCATTCTGTATCTTTTATTACTTTCTCGTAATCTGTTTGTACTCTTAACGTTGAATTTATATTGTTTTTAAATTGCTCTGTTTGTTTATCATCAGCACTTTCGTATATATCTATAATTCCTCTGTCTTCCATACTTTCGTTTTTGCGTGAATATTTAGCTTTCTAAACATCCATGCTTTCCTCCTTTTTACTAAACTATGTAAGCTTTTTCAAACGAAGTAAATATTCAATACATTCTTTCATTTTTCCATCTCCAAAAGTTTTGTTTAAGAAGTCTATATATGGGTCAATTTCATCTCTTATATAAGAAATATTTAACTGCTCAAACTTTCTTAAAACCTTTTTGGCCATGAAATAATCTACTCCATCTATTTCGTCGCCACCGCAGCCTACATATACTGGCACAAACTTTTTCATGTGTGCCACAATACGGTTACCAAAAGCTATACGGAAATGTTTTATTGTATAATCATCCATTTTTTCAATGCTTGCCAATGTTTCTTCTGATACTTGATGTTCTTGCATTGCTTCTTGGAAAACTTTGTCTAAATACGTATAATTTATATCCATTGGATCCATATCTATTGGCTCAAAAACCTTACCTTTATCATTTATGTCTATAGGCATAGCTCTATCGTAAACCTTATCTGTAACCATAAATGTAGAGTCGTCGTTGTTGATTGTTCCTATATACCACATATTTGCTGGTATTTTTAGTTTTCCATCCTTTAATTTTACGGGGTCTGTTTTCCAGCTACTAGGAACCAATTCTATTATCCATTCATCTTTGTTAGGCATTTCCAGAATAGATAGCATTTCAGCAAAATAATACTCAACACGGGAAATGTTCATCTCGTCTAGTATTACTGTATAAACATCATCTGTATATCCTGCCTTGTACATTTCTTTTAATACTTCTGTTTCGTTGAATTTTTTAGTAAATTCGTTGAAGTAGCCAAACAATTCCGTTCTATCTCTCCAAGATGGCTGTACAGATGCAACACACGAGTCGTGTTTCAAAAATTTTCCCCACGCATACGCAAGAGATGTTTTACCTGTTCCAGATATACCTTGCAATATAACTAACTTTGTTGAAGCTAAGGCTGATATAAACAGTCTCATCATATCAATTGTATAATATAATCGTAATCTTGATGCAGCAAAATTTCTAAAGTGGTCACACAACTCTGGCAATGTAAAAGTATTGCCATAATCTTTAATTTTATAGTCTTTATATTCTTCATCCAAACTAGCCAGTTTTGCAAATCTTGTATCTCCTGCTGGTTTTGCTTCTTCTTCCTCTCCAGATGAAATGTCTTCTGTACTGCTTTCTCCTGGTCTTAATCCTAGTTGAGATACTTTCATTGCCAAAATATCTTCTTTTTCTTTTACTAATCTTGCTACTTGTCCATTTAAGGATGCTACTTCTTCCAATAAAGCATCTTGATCTATTGCTTTTTTTCTAAATTTTGTATATTTCCTTACCGTAAAAAATATTAATAAGAAAACTAAAACAAAAATAACCAATAATGCCGCAATAGCAATTCCTACCAAAACCCATTCCGAAACCGAAAAGTCATTTTTATAATTATCAATTATTAATTTGTATGATTGAAAATCAACTACTTGCTTAATTCCATTCCACAATCCCTTTAACATTGTTCCTATTCCTAAAAAGAATTGTGATAAAAAATCATATAAGAATTTTGTATATGTTTCCATATCTAATTCGATTCCTTTCTTAAAACACTAAAACATTTATAGTTCAATTATGTTTCTTAATACAACCTTATCTTCCATTATTTCATTATAGCGTCTTAACTCTTTGCTTATTAATATATAACTAAATGCGTTTAACTTTTGTAATGTTCCATATGTTGTGTCCATTGTATCGTCCACAACAATTGCAAATCTAAATCCATTTCTCATTAACTCATATACTTCTTCTTTGTTTTCTTCAAAGTCTTCATACTTAATCTTTAAACTAACTTTATCTTGTACAGCTGGATTATTTATTATATTTAATATGCTTTTTAGTTTTTTAGATTTTTTTAATAATGTTGGGGCAAATTCTACAATATACTGCTTTTTAAAATTTCCCCTCATTATATCTTTTATCACTTGGGCTGACACTAAATTATATTCCACATTTAATTTGTCTTCACTTGTTACTCCTGTAGAAAAAGCCTTCTCTAACGCCCAATTGCTATATATTCTCGGAAATCTTATGTTATATCTAAGTATGACTCTATTCACATTTTTAGCACTTTTATAATCTGTTATTTTCAAGAAAAAGTCTTCTGTTTCTAATCTTAAAATAAAATTCTCTTTTTCATCAACATATTTTTGATATGTTTTATAAAACTCCTCTTTGAACTCTTCATCTTGTTTTTTTAGAATTTTTGCTCTTAACTTATATAGCTTTTCTATATTCTCATCTATGCTTTTTCTGTATGAAATTTTATCGAAATATAAAATATAGTAATAGAATATTGCCATATTTTCTATCAGTTTTTTATCATCTGGATATATTGTTAATATTCTCTGTTCTGCTTGTTTTATTGCATTCATAAAGTTTTTTCTAAAGGTTAAGTTTTCATCCTTATGATAAAAATTGTAAAATCTAACATCTAAATATGCTTCTATATATTTGTCTGATATCCTTTTTAAATACATATTTTCAAATATCAGTTTCATATACTCATTTATTTCTCTAGTAGTAATTTCTATATATTCTTCTAAAACATTATATGCCATCTTTTTTCCCTTTCTAATAGGATTATATTGTTTTTACTTGCTTGTAAGTTTAATTATTGATGTTTCATTTACAATTGGATATGTGTAATCTTTACTAACATCTAATTTATAAAACCTTACCACCGCACTGGAAATTGGTTCAGCTTTAAATGTTATTCCATTTATATAATTGCTACCATTTATAACTTCCTTACTTACTTGTGTGGCATTCAAATAATTTGTATTAGTCATATCCAATAATACAATGTTTGGATCAAATTTTAATGTTATCAATGCTGAGTAACATTTCGCCTTATTTTCATCTGATAAAGTTAAATATGTGTCTACATCAATTTTATCATCAACTTTATAGCTTTCAAATGCTTCGCTGACTTTATAATATGACAATGTATTTGTTATATTTAATTCTAAGTATTTACTTGCCACTGAATCTTTTATTTCATAAGAAAGGTTTTCCTTTCCTACAGTAAGTACAAATGTTGCTGTTAGTGTTTTTTTATACTGGGCATTTGATGTTGCTGTTATTACCACCCACACTTTGTCCCCAGTTGTTAACCCTGTATTTGGAGTTATTGTTAAATTAAAATAATCTGAATTAGAACTTGCTAAAATTGTTCCTGCCTCTTTGCTAAGTTGACATGAACAATTTTCAGAAGCTCTGTAACTAATATCATAATCAATGTCATAAGTTGTAACTTTAATATTGTTTAGTCTGCTGTTCATGTTAACTGTTATTGTATATGGATCAACACCTGTCCAATTGTCTATTTGATAATATGATGATTTTTCACTTAGTTTATCACTGTAAAAATAAAATTCTTTAGATCTAACGAAAAAGTTGTTTATAGTATTTACTACATACCTGCCAAATGTTGTCACTAACGTAATTGTACAAACTAAAACTACAGCTATTATAAAGAGTTGTTTTGCTTTATATTTGTTGCTATTATATATTTTTTTCTCTTTAGCTTTGCGTTTTGGCATTAACTTTTCTCCTATTCTTCTAATATTTGTTTTGAATTAACTGTAATTTCTATAGCTTCAATAACATCTTGATAATCTCCTGTGTTATATTCTTCTGGAAAAAAAGCAACTAATTGATACAAATTAGTTTCTGGTTTTGTATATTTTAGTTCTATTTTATCTGTTGTTATATATCTAAAATATGTTCCATCCTCTTCTGTATCTTTTTTTATTTCATTTGTTTTTATTATATTTTTTGCATTTTTATCTGTATATTCTTCATTCATGTATAGTTCATATGTTATAGGCAAGTTTGTGGTTGTTCGTATAGAAAGTTCGTATTCTAAATCCGTTTCAGCACTTTCTTTTCCATCAGTATTTGCAACAGAAAATTTGTATGTATATGGTGTACTACTTGGGAAAAGACTGTCCAAATTTAAGGTCATTGTTTTATAATCTTTTTTTAGAAGATAAAAAGCTACTTCCACATCTGCATTTGATCTTGCAAAGCTCTCATATCTAGCTGCTGTAAAAGAAATCAGCTTTATTAGAAGTATTAATGATAATATCGCTATTAATAACTTTATTATTAATTTAAGCTTTTTAGTGTTTATCATTTTTTTTCTCCTTTGACTTTGATTGTTCTTTTTCCGTCTTTTCTTTTTTATCTTCATAAGAAAAAGCAAATCCAAATAACAATATTGTTGTAATAATGGATATAGAAACAACTGGTGTTGATAATACTTTTTTCCATATTGCTACATTTGGAATTATTTTTACTACCTTTCCTAAAACTTGACTTTTACTTATTTCTTTATCTTCACTATTATTAGCATCACCTTTTGTTATAATAGTTTGCTCATTCATTTTTATAATTCTATGTGTAATAAAGCTATTTTCTTCTTTATATACCACAATATCATTCTCTTCTACATCTTTTGTTATTTGCACAATAATAACGTCTCCAACCTCTATTGTTCCAGACATACTTCCTGTTATAACTTCAAATCCAGTATAACCAAATATGTTAGCATAATCTTTATGCTGTACTTTTGTCTGAATAATATAGGCTCCAGCAAATATTATAAGAACAAATATTAGAAAAATTATTATATTAAAAATAACTTCTATTGCTTTACCTATATATTTCACTGTTATTCTCCTAAATACTGACTAACATTGATTGTAATTGGAATTTGTAGAGTAGGATTTTTAACGGTTCCAATCTTTGTATCTTCTTCATTGTTTTCTTCATCATTTTTCCAACTAATTGTAACTTTGATTTTATTTATTTTTCCCGCCTTTATATCATCTAGACTCATAATTGCTGAATATGCACCATCTTCTGTTTCTGTAAGTGGAATATTATTTTCTACTTCTTCTATTGATAGAATTTGTATTTTTTCATTTACTAAGTTACTTTTGTCCATTTTAATTTCATACTTTACAGCCACATCTGTATCTGTAGGATCTATTGTTATATAAAAATCACCAGTTATGCTCGGTGCAATTTTGTCCGGCATAATATGTGAATTTTCGTTACACTCAAACTGATCTACAACAAACTCTTTCTCAATACCAGAAGATATATCTGTATTATTTATTTTTATAATCCAGTTAGCTTGCTTTTGTGTTATAATTCCATTGGCTTCGCTATAAAAAACTGCATATGTTTGTGCAATTTTATATAGTGCAAATAAAATTACTATCAATGTTATAATTATTAATATCTGTTTAACATATTTTTTAATCATTAACATTATCCCTTGTTTTAACTCTTTTTGCTCTCTTTTATTTCAGAGAATACAACTCCAATTTCATAAATAAAAGCTACTAAAGATGGTAACACTATTAAAAATAGAAATCCCCATTTAGATTCTAAAATTCCTAAAACAGTTCCTACTTTTGCTATTCTTTTTGCTGTAGAAGCTGGTCCTATCACTGATTCAGTTGATAAAACATAGTCTCCCTCAACAGTATAAGTTGTTTCTGTACTTGTTATCACTTCTTTATTTGTAACATTTGCCAAGTTCACTACTGCTTGCTTTTCATATGTTGTATAAAAGAATATTTCATCTCCAGTTTTGATTTTCTTTCTATCTGCTTTGTTTACAATTACTAAATCTCCTTTTTCAAACTCTGGAGCTAAATCATCATTATTAATTATTACTAACGCATTATCTCCAAACTCAGTTACTTTAAATTCGTTGTAAGAAAGTAAACAGATTGTTGTAAATACTGCTATAATTGCATATACTCCAAATATAATGTTGTAAATTGTTTTTTTCATTTTTTCCTCCTCTTATTTTGCCCAAATCATCAAAATTTGGCATAATAAAAAATAATTATACATTTTTTTATAATATATCATAACAATAATTTTTTTTCAATGTTTTTATAACAAAATATATTTTTATTATGTACATTTTTTATTTTTTTATTTTTAATAATTGATTTCAACAAAAACTGAAATAGCAGTAGTAAACTTATTTTTATTTTTTTAATATCAAAGGCACAAAAAAAAGACCATAACAAATATTATGGTCTTAATAGATTTTCTATTTTGTTTCTTTTTTTGTTTTAGTAATTTCTAAATCATTAGCTTCGATATTTGCTTTTCCCAATATCATGGTTAAGCCTATAAATAGAAATATAATTCCAACAACTATAAACATTACTGATGCTGTTATGCTATCTCCTCTAACGTTACCTAGTAGTCCAGCGAATAGAAGTCCAACTCCTATAATTGCAATTATAATCCAAAATACCCATACTGATGTTTTTATTGGTTCTTTTTTTTCTTTATCTGCCATCTTTATTCCTCCTTCGTTTGTTTCTGGTAACATTATATTGAATAAATTTAAAAAAGTCAATACAATTTGTTATATTTCTCTACATTTTATGTAGGTTAGTCAATCATTTGTCACAAATTATTTAAAATAAATACTTTGAGCAC
>USNR01000002.1 GCA_900556135.1 uncultured Clostridium sp.
ATGCCATAAGAACATGGTCTATACCTGGTAAAAAGTATGCTGTATATTGGTTATTTGCTTTTAGCAGAACTTTGTTCTTAAAAAACTCTTTTCCAGAGGATTTAAGATGTTATGAAGATGTTGCATTAATCCCTATTTTAGTAGGCACTGCTAGTTTAGTAACAACTATTGACTATGTTGGGTATAATTATACCTATAATAACTCTTTTAGTTTAACTCATGTTAATGATTTAGCAACTCAGAAATCACGGGCATTAGATTTCTACAAATCCTGTGAATATGCTGTGTCTCACTTTAAGAATTTGCCTAATGTAACTCCACATGATATCGATTTTTTTGAGAAAGATTATCAGAGGCGATTGAATGGTAAATTTAATTCTTTAAGTGATGAATTAAAGAAAGAGTTTTCCAGTATTTATGGCAGGTAAAAATAAAAGGTACTTCATTTAATTTTGAAGTACCTTTTATTTTTCTATTAACTTTAAATATTTATATGAAAAGCTCTTCAAGTTTTCTAAATTTGCTTTTGCAAACTCTATAATTTTATTTGCTTTTTCATATGCTAATTCATAATCTTTTTTACTTATTATCCTTTGTTTGTATGCTTGTTCTAGCTCATCTTCGTCTAGTAAATGTATTCTTCCATCATGTACAATAACAACATCTAAATATAAATCATCTTCATATGGTATACCATCTTGCACTCCCAAATTTCTTGCAATATCTATATACCATTCTACTATTTCTTTGTTGTTATTAAAAATTGCTGTAATGCAACAATTTTTATTTTCAGGATATATTTCTAACCAATAATATCCTTTTGCTAATATACATCTTTCTTCTGGGTCTACACGCCATTCTTCTTTTACTTCTTCTATTTGAAGCAATGATATATTTCCTACAAATTCTTTATTATTAATATACATATTTTTGCATTTACTTTTTAGAATACTAGTGTTTGCTCTTCCATCTGCAAATCTTCTTTTCAGTTTTTGTTCCATCTTTATTCACCATTTCAATATTACTATATTAATTATAAAAAGTCTAGTGTTCCTTATTTTTAATTATACTTTACAAATTTTTATTTCTTATAAAATCTCCTTCAAATTCTTCTGCTAAGATATCCATACTTAATCTATCATAATATTTTCCATTTATAAATTCTGTTTTTCTTATTTCTATTTTTGTTATATGTTTATATGAAGCTAGTTCTTTTGTTTCTTTTGATATATCCTTTTTTAGTTGTTCTTCTACATTTTCTATTTCTAATTCTTTTACTTTGTCTGAGTTTAGATATACTTCTGCACATAGTGCTACTTCTTGTCCTATATCATTTTTTACAGATTTTACTATTGTTTCTTCAACATAAGGTATTCTTAATATATAATTTTCTATTTCTTCTGGATATATATTTTTACCATTTTGTGTTACTATAACATTTTTTGACCTTCCTGTTATATAAATATAACCATCTTCATCAATTCTTCCTATATCACCTGAACAGAAATATCCATCTTGCATAACCTCGTTAGTTGCTTCTTCGTCCTCATAATAACCAAGCATTACAGTTGGTCCTTTTATTAATAGTTCACCTTCTCCTGCTTCATTTGGATTAATAACTTTTATATCTGTATCTAATACAGCTTTACCTGTTGAGGCATATCTAGAAGGTTCATACTCAGGTGTCAACGCTGCTATAGGCGCTGTTTCTGTAAGTCCATAACCTTGTAAGAATTTTATTCCTATATCTTCAACCCATTTTCCAACCTTTCCATCAATTGGAGCTGCTGCTGAAACTATAATTCTAATGTTTCCGCCAAGGTTATCCAATATTTCTTTAAACACTTTCCTTTTTATATCTATGTTTACAGCTTTAAGGGCATTCGTGATATGTATCATTGAATTTACCATACCCTCTTTATTGCTCTTTTTGATTGTTTCATTTATTTTTTTGTATAAATTTTCGACTAAAAGAGGGACTGTAAGCATTGCTGTAGGCTTTGATTCCTGAAGATTTGGAACAATATATTTCAAACCCTCGCATATAGCCACTGACGAACCTGTTGCAAATGGTAATAAAAATCCTATCGTAGATTCATATGTATGATGTAATGGCAAAATTGAGAATAATCTGTCTTCTGGATTCAATTTTACATATGCTGAAACAGCATTTATGTTTGCAGCTAAATTTCTATTGCAAATCATTACTCCTTTAGATTTTGATGTAGTTCCTGATGTAAATATTAATACCTTAAATTCTTCTGGATCAATTTCTATATCCATATACGAATTATCTCCACCATCTAATAATTCTTTTCCTTCTTTTATTAGATAATTTATTCCCATATGTTTACCAACTATGTAATCATCAGAATCCATTTCTATAAAATATTTTACTGTTGGTATGTTATTTTCTATTTTTCTTATGGCATCCTTTTTCTTAGCTGAAAAAATAACTGCTGTAGCTCTTGCTCTGTTTATTACATTTTCCAATTCGTTGTCTGGCAACTCCTTATCAACAGGAACAGCTATTCCTGCTCCACAAAGCATTGTCATATAAGATAAATACCATCCGTAAGTCGTTTCACTTACTATAACAACTCTTGAATTTTTAGGCAACATTTTTATTAATTTTGTACCTAAAGATACCACATCTTCCCCAAATTGTTTATATGTTGTTTCCTTATAAGGTTCTTTATGATTTGGCTTTTGTAATATTAATGGTTGATTAGGATAATTTTCCATAGAATGTATAAAAATTTCTTTTACTGTTTTGTAATTCGTATGTTCATATGGTTGATACTTTTTATTTTTGCTATCTTTTTGTTTTTCCACCTTTTCGTAGTCTATCTTCATTTCATCTAAATCTTCTATATTATCCATTTTTATTTTATTAAATTTTAAATTTGGTATCTTAAAATCTTTTAATATTCTCATTTCTTGTTATATCCTTCCTTCATCTCTACAAATATGTCTTTCAATTGTTTTTATAATCTATCTAAATAACTTATTTTACTTTTTTCAATTTTTTTATAAAGGTTTTATCTATTTCCGAATACAATTCTGGCACTTCTATTTCTTTATCTTTTCTCATTTTATAAATAAGACTTGAAGAAGTTAAACCAAAAATTCCTGATGCCATTACATTGCTGTCTCCATCTATTATTTCGCCCTTTTTTATTCCTTCTTTTATTATATTTTCTACTATTTCTATATATTCGAATATATATTTTTTACATATAATGCTTCTAGGACCACTTCCCCAAATTTCACTAAGTACTATTGTCATTAAATCTTCATACTTCACCAATACTTTTATTTGAATTAGTACAATTGCTCTTATCTTGTCTAACGAACTCGTTAAGTTTTCTGTTTTTATTTCAATACTATTTTTTAATAATTTTACGCCTTCTTCTATTAGAAATTCAAATATTTCTTCCTTGCTCGAAAAATGATAATACAGAGTACCTTTAGCCACTCCAACAGCGGCAGTAATTTCCTCCACACTAGTTGCATCATAACCTTTTTCTGCAAATAACTTCATAGAAGCTTCAAATATTTTTCTTTTAGTTTTGTTCATTTTATTTTCTCATTCCCTCAAAACAATTTAAAGGTATTATATAATATTTTCTTATTTTAATGCAATAGTATTTTTTGAATATCTAGTCGGGTATTCACAGATTGCCTTTCATTTATCCATCCATTCAGTTTTTGTTAATTATCTTTATATGCTATTTATACTAATTCTATAGTTTTGTTTTTTCACTCTTTTTCCGTCTATCTCATCAAGGTTATTTAAAGCTTTACCTGTTCCTAACGCAACACATGATACGGCATCATCAGCTATAGTAACTTTTATGCCTGTAGATTCTTGTATCAATTTATCTAATCCATCTATTAAGCATCCTCCACCTGTCATAAAAATTCCTCTCTCACTAATATCTGCTGCAAGTTCTGGTGGAGTTTTTTCTAGTATAGAATGTACTGCTTCAACAATTTGCTCTCCGCACTCTTTAAGTGCATCTAACATTTCGCTTGAATAAATCGTTACAGTTTTTGGTAGCCCACTTGTTAAATCTCTTCCTCTTATTTGCATTTCAGCATCTTGAATTTTAGGATAAACACAACCTATATTAATTTTTAAATCTTCAGCCGTTCTTTCTCCTATCATTATATTATGTTTTTTCTTTATATATTTTACAATAGCCTCATCAAACTTATCTCCTGCAACTTTAATAGATGTACTAATTACAGTTCCTCCTAATGAAATAATCGCAATATCTGTAGTTCCTCCACCTATATCTACCACCATATTTCCACATGGTTTTGATATATCTAAACCTGCTCCAATAGCAGCCGCCAATGGTTCCTCTATTAAGTACACTCTTCTGGCCCCTGCTTGTGATGCAGCATCTATTACAGCCTTTTTTTCAACTTCTGTGACCAAAGATGGTACACAAATCATAATTCTTGGAGCAAAAATATATTTACCACACACTTTGTTTATGAAATATTTAAGCATTCTCTCTGTAACAGTATAATCTGAAATAACACCTTCCCTTAAAGGTCTTGTTGCAATAATATTTCCAGGAGTTCTTCCTAACATTTTTCTAGCTTCTTTTCCAACGGCAAGAACCTCTCCAGTATTTTTGTCTGTTGCCACAACCGAAGGTTCTCTTAAAACAACTCCCTTTCCCTTAACATATGCTATAACAGTAGCTGTTCCTAAGTCTATTCCTATATCTTGTCCCCAATCAAACATTTATATCTTCCTTTCGTAATTCACATTTTCCCAAAACATATAAAACAATTTATATAAAATTTTATTCTATTCATCTATATTATTATTTGTTATTTGTTTCAAATTCATTACAATTATATTACATTTCATGTCAAATATCAAATACTTTTTGCAATTATATTAATTTTTATTATCTTTTATTTATACCCAAAATTTATATAACAAATTTTCATGCAACATTTTGTTTATTAGAAAAATAAACATAGCTTTTCTAATGAATAAAAATATGATGTGCAATTATCTTACACATCATACATAACATCTTATTTTGCAAATTCTTTTATTTCTTCATCAATTTTAGAGATAAATTCTTCTAATCCCATTGCTCCTATATCTCCATCTTTTCTGTCTCTTACACCAACTTGATTACTTTCTTGTTCTTTATCACCAACAATTAACATATAAGGAACTTTCTGTAATTGTGCCTCACGAATCTTGTATCCTGTTTTTTCTGCTCTATCATCAACCTCAACTCTTATACCTTTTTCTTCTAATTCAGCTTTAACTTTATTTGCATAGTCTAAATGTTTATCTGAAATTGGTAATATTTTAACTTGTAATGGAGCAAGCCATGTTGGGAATGCACCTTTTGTTTCCTCTATTAAGAATGCCATAAATCTATCAAGGGTACCCAAAATTGCTCTATGAATTACAACAGGTCTGTGTGCTTTTCCATCTTCACCTATATATTCAAGTTCAAATCTTTCTGGTAACAAGAAATCCAATTGACATGTAGAAACCGTTACATCATGACCAATTGCTGATTTTAATTGAACATCTAATTTTGGTCCATAAAATGCAGCCTCTCCTTCAGCTTCATAGAAGTCTAGATTTAGTTCTGTTAGTATTTCTCTTAATTCACTTTCAGCCTTTTCCCACATTTCATCATCATCAAAATATTTATGTTTATCATTTTTATCTCTTAAAGACAATCTGAACTTATAATCTTTAAATCCAAAATCTTTATATACAGAAAGTATTAATTCAACAACCTTAGCAACTTCTTCTTTTATTTGGTCTGGTCTTACAAATAAATGTGCATCATTTTGACACATTTGACGTACTCTTTCTATTCCACATACAGCACCACTATCTTCATATCTAAAGTCATGTGCTAACTCTCCAATTCTTATTGGTAAATCTTTATATGAACGCATCTTGCTTTTAAATATCAGCATATGATGTGGACAATTCATTGGTCTTAATACTAATTCTTCATTATCCATTTTCATTACAGGGAACATATCTTCTTTATAGTGATCCCAATGTCCTGAAGTTTTGTATAGTTCCACATTTGCAAGTGATGGAGTATATACATGTTTATATCCCATCTTAATTTCCTTGTCTTGAATATATCTTTCTAACAATCTTCTTACCGTTGCTCCATTAGGTAAATACATAGGAAGTCCAGAACCAACCAATTTATGTGTCATAAACAATTCTAGGTCTTTTCCTAATCTTCTATGATCTCTTTGCTTTGCTTCTTCTAACATATTTAGGTGTTCCTCAAGAAAACTTGCTTTAGGGAAAGAAACTCCATAAATTCTTTGAAGCATTTTGTTCTTTTCATCGCCTCTCCAGTATGCACCTGAAGTAGATAGTAGTTTAACACTTTTAACTTTTCCTGTACTAATTAAGTGTGGTCCTGCACAAAGGTCAGTAAACTCACCTTGTTTATAAAAAGATATTACTTCTCCCTCTGGTAAATCTTTTATTAGTTCAACTTTATAATCTTCTCCTAAATCCTTCATTAGCTTAATAGCTTCTTCTCTAGGAAGTTCAAATCTTTCTATTGGAAGATCCTCTTTAATAATCTTTTTCATCTCTTCTTCTATTTTTGCAAAATCATCCTCTGAAAACTTTTCTTCCATATCAAAGTCATAATAAAATCCTGCTTCAATAGCTGGTCCTATTGCTAATTTAACATTTTTATATAATCTTTTAATAGCTTGTGCCATTATATGAGAAGTTGTATGCCAATATGCTTTTTTACCATCCTCATCATCAAAAGTTAATATTTCTAGCTTGCAGTCTTTGTCTAATTTATATCTTAAATCTACAACCTTGCCATCAACTCTTCCAGCCATTGCTATTCTTGCTAAACCTTCGCTGATTTCTTTTGCAACATCAAAAACAGACACTCCGTTTTCAACTTGCTTTTTGCTTCCATCTTTTAATTCAATATTAATCAATTTAATCACAATCCTTTCTAATTTTGATAATAACAAAGCACCCCTAAATGCTTTGTTTTTGCATTTAGGAGTGCAATTTATTTACACGGTTCCATCCTAATTTTAACTTAATTCATAAAAGTAAGCCTTAGCCAGCATTATTATACTGTGAGGTAGTTTTTCAAATACGTTTTCCTTTGTTGGCTTTCAGCCACGACCAACAATCTCTTTTGGCAACCTTTATTTTACTTTGTCTCATTACCTTTTCTTATTAACATATTTTTATAATACAACTTTTTTTATGTTATGTCAATATAAAATTTTAATTTTTTATATATACTCAATTATTCAACCTCATACCCTGGCTTTTCTAATAACCTAAACATATTCTTCTTGTATGCTTCAACTCCAGGTTGATTGAATGGATTAACTCCTAATATTTTAGCCGACATAGCACATGCAAGTTCAAAGAAATAAATTAGTTGTCCTAAATTTTCCTCATTCAATTCTTCCATTGTTATCATTATATTCGGAACATTTCCTTCCACATGTGCCTCTATAGTTCCTTCCATCGCTTTTTTATTAACAAAGTCCATTGTCTTATCACTTAAATAGTTCAAACCATCTAAATCGTCTTCGTCAAATAATATTTCCATATCCTGATCAGTTTCATCTATATTAATTACTGTTTCAAATAGATTTCTTCTTCCTTGTTGAATATATTGACCTAAAGAATGCAAATCGGTTGTAAAGTCAACTCCAGCAGGAAAAACCCCCTTGCCATCTTTTCCTTCGCTTTCTCCAAATAATTGCTTCCACCACTCAGTTACAAAATGCATTTTTGGCTCATAGTTAACTAATATTTCTATATTTTTTTGATTCTTATATAATATATTTCTTACCACAGCATATTGGTAACATTCATTATACTTTAAATTTGAGTCACTATATCTTTCTTGTGCAAATCTTGCTCCTTTCATTAATTTGTCTATATCTATCCCCGCAACTGCAATCGGTAATAGCCCAACAGCTGTAAGTACTGAGAACCTTCCTCCAATATTATCTGGCACCACAAATGTTTCATATTTTTCTCTATCAGCAAGCTTTTTTAATGCCCCTTTTTCTTTATCTGTTGTTACATAAATCCTCTTTCTAGCTTCTTCAAGTCCATATTTTTCTTCTAACAATCTTCTTAGCATCCTAAATGCAATTGCTGGTTCTGTTGTTGTTCCTGACTTTGATATTACGTTTATAGAAAAATCTTTGTCTTGAATAAACATCATAAGTTCTTTCATATATGATGGACTTATATTATTCCCCGCATATAATATTTTAGGATTTGAAATCTTAACAGATTCTTTCATATTATCAAAAGAATTTCTTAATGCTTCAATTACAGCTCTGGCACCTAAATATGACCCACCTATTCCGATTACTACTAATATTTCTGAATCCTTTTGAATTTTTTTAGCACACTTTTTTATTTTGCTAAATTCTTTTTTGTCATAGTTACTTGGTAATTCCAACCAACCAAGGAATTTATCCTCTTCATCTTTTGTTTTTTGCAATTCTTCATGTATTTTTTTCACTTCTTTTTCATATTCTAATATCTTCTTTACTTCTATCCCAGAATATCTCAAATCCATTTTTAAACCTAGCATAAGTTCACTCTCCTTTGTTAAATATTATTCATATGTTTTCCTCTTTATTTTCAGTTTTATTTTATAATATAATAAAAAAAATAGCAATACGAACTTGCTATTTTTTCTATAACCATTACTTATATATTTTCTTTCACTATTTAACTATTATTCCTCAACTCCAACATATATTGAGTTATCTGAAAATGCTAATATAGATTCAAATATCGGCCACAATAACCATAATCCAAACCCAAATGCAGGAGTTTTATCAAATGCTTCTGCTAGCATAAATCTACTTGCTACTTTTACTATCCATAGTAAAGCCCATCCCACAACTGGTATGCATAACAATATTAACCATAAAGGTGTCATTCCACAAATTTTCAACATTGTTACATCCCTATATATTGGAATAAATATTGCCCATGGCTTTTTTCCAGCTTTTTTGTATATTATAAATCTTACTATTAGTTTATACACTTCTAATATAACAATTATAATTACTATACTATGAATAATATTGGCAGACCACAAAACAGATAATACTAAATCAGCCTTATCTGCTGTCGTCATATCGGCTGTTGCCTTTTCCATTAATTCCGAAACTGTTGCACCTGCTTCTAAATCATCCAAAGTTTCATCTATATTTAATTTATCAAGAACCTTGTTTACTTGTTTTTCATCAAAATTTTTCAATACCTTATTTATAGTATCAACATTATCTGCACTAATATTTTTTTCTTCTAACTCTTCTTTGCTTTCCTCAAGCATTTTTGCTATCTCATCATTTGTATACTCTTTACTTAACTCTCTATATTTTTCTATTGCTTGTGCCAGATTAGATTTTGTTAATCCTTGCTCTCCAAAAGATTCTACCACACTATTTATTATCTCTTTTGGTTCAACTTCTTCTGCTTCTATATTTTCAGCATTCACATTGATATTAAAAGTGCAACACATAATTATCATTGCTATAATCGCTACTATTATCTTGACTTTTTTCATCATTTTCTCCTTTTTTTCTACAGTTAATCTTGTATATTTTAGCACATACTCTTTTGTTATTCAATATATTTTTAATTATTCTAAGTAACTTTTTTGTGAATTTTTTATAATATTATATTAAAGTATTATTTTTGAAAGGATTTTTATATGATTGTAAATACAACTATTCCATACACTTCAGATATTTTGGAAAATACCATACTTTCATTAACTAAAGCATTTCCCTTTATAAGAAAAGTAACTATTGGAAAAAGTGTTCTTGAACTTCCTATTTACTGTTTGGTATTTGGAAATGGTCCTAAAGAAGTTTTTTATTCTGGAGCTTTTCATGCTAACGAATGGATTGTTACTCCATTGTTACTAAAGTTTATAGAAGATTTTTGTTTTGCCTACACCACTAACAATTCAATTCACGGTCAAAGTGCTTTAAATATTTTTAACACAAGAACTTTTTATATAGTTCCAATGGTCAATCCAGACGGAGTAAATCTTGTAAACAATAATATTCCAGATACATCTACCGCATACATGCAGGCAAGAAAAATCTCGAGCCAATACCCTAATATTTCTTTCCCTTCTGCTTGGAAAGCAAATATAAATGGTGTAGATTTAAATCTTCAATTTCCTGCCGGTTGGGAAAACGCAAAAACAATAAAATATGCTAATGGTTTTAACTCTTTTTCTCCCAGAGATTTTGTCGGGCTAAAGCCTTTAACGGAGCCTGAAGCATTAGCAATTTATAATCTTACTTTATCACATAATTTCAAGTTAATCCTAGCTTATCATACTCAAGGCAAAGAAATTTATTGGCAATTTAGAAACTATGCTTCTTCCAAAGCTTATTTTATAGGACAAAAATTTGCAAAAGTCAGTGGCTACACTTTAGCAGATGTTCCATATGAATCTAGCTTTGCAGGTTATAAAGATTGGTTTCTGCAAGAATATGGTAATCCTGCTTACACCATAGAAGCTGGAATTGGTCAAAGCCCACTATCACTTTCACAATTTGATAAGATTTATAAAGACAATCTTGGAATATTAGTTTATGGAGCCACGTTATCTTAATCAAACTACGTTAAAAAAAGTCCTACCAACTTTTCGAATAAACATCCAACTAGTTAAGCAAAAGCATCTCTAAGTAATCATTAGAGATGCTTTTCAATTTTAATCTTTAACGGTTATTTATTATTTCTCGTTTAATAGCATTTATTGAATCATTAACATATCTAGTTGCCTGTTCATCACCAATATATTTTCCGTATATTTTTCTTACAACATCACCTACTTGTACATTTTCTGGTAAATCCCTTTCAAAAACAACACATTTATGTTCAATTTTATTTTTATACTGAGCTACTTTATATCTATGATATTCATGGTCATTTTCACACTTATCTGTAACAATAAATACTTCACCATTGCTTAAGTTTGATAACTCTTTTTCAAAATAATTCTCTAAAAAGTCCCATTTTCTTTTATACAGCTCCATGTCTTCCTCTGGTGTTAACTTAATATCATCCATTTCTTCACTCTTTCCTTCATTTTTACGGTTAGCATTTTCTAAATATTCGCTTAATTCTTTTATAAAATTTTTTACAAAAGGACTATTTCCTATTTTTTCCGTTATTCTATTTAATTCTAAATTCAAATAAAACCTCCTACTCAATTAATTTTGCTTTACCTGTACTATAATCAATCTCAAAATTATCTTGTACATTATATATAAATTTATTAAAAGATATCCCTTCCTCTTCAACTGATTTAGCCTCTATTTCCACACCAGTTGCTAATTCATTTTCACCGTTATAAATAGGCGTTACTCTATACAAAATATGATAATCCTTACCTTGCTTATTTTTATCCTTAATCCAATTTGCAACTTTGTTTTCATGTTCTATCATTGCAGCATTCATCTGCGAAGTACCTGTAATCAAATTTTGTTTATTATTATTTTCATTTCCTAATTGCCATGCTATTAAATGGCATCTTTCATATAAATGCTTACTGTTGTTTTCACCATATAAATATTGTACCCAACCTGAAGGCTTGTATGAAATATTGCCTCTCTTAGTTTCTGAAGGTGGCATAGTATATTTACATACATTTGCAAAAGCTACTCCCGCTCTATTTAAATCATCCAACCTTGAATAATCTTCAAAATTCTCTGTAGTCATATCCTTTTCTTCAAAGTATGGTACATCATTATTTATATCAATAACTATTTGCCCTGAATATGTTGGAATATCATTGGTTTCAACTTTTACACTGTTTTCAGCTATTGTATTTATTTGAACATCATTTGATACTTCATTTTCATTCGGTAATACAACATACCTCTTTAAAACTAATAACAGAGCAAAAATTATTAGTACTCCTACTTGTTTTAAATATCTTTCTTTTATATTATTTTTTTTACTTTTCATATTTTCTCCTGTCTATCTCTGTCGTTTTCTTTTTGATTTGGCCATACATCATCTAATCTTATTTCTCTTGTTCCATCTTTACTTTTTCCTAAGGAAATTGATTGTAGTTTAACATTTCCTCTTCTCAAGCCTCTTGCTAATATTTCGTAACATCTTTCCTCTTCTTCTTTTGTTCCACTCATATTTATAGTTTTAATTACCAAACTACTAATTTCTCTATTTCTTATTTCATTCTTTAATCTTCTAACATATTTTACTCTGTCACTTTCCATTTCATCTTTCGCGTTCTCTGCTTTATACCTCTCAATAAATCCATCACAAATTCTATTTGCATCCTCAAACTCATTTCTATTAGCTAAGTTCTCTACAACTGTTCTAATAGCTACTTCTTCCTCTCCTCCGCATAACTCTTGAATTTGAACTATTGCTTTTTCTGGATTCTGTATCTGAAATCTATCTGCTTTTTCTATAATAGCCATTTTTATCTGAAGCAAAATCTGTTTTCTTTCCTGTTCTTCTGTTAAACTAAATCTTGTTTTAGGTTTGCCTTCAACTCTTCTCTTTGCCTCTTGATCTATAATCCCGTTTGCCTCTCTAATATCTATATTTCCACTTGCTAGCTTTTTTATAATTCCTACTATATCTGTGGAAATATTACTTCTTAAATTTTCAACAGCCTGTTGCAACTTAATATCCGATATTCTTTTTAAAATTCTAGCTTTTATTTGCCCAGTTGAAATAAATCTAACATTTCCCATAATCTCTCCGATCCTTCTATTTAGCTCTTGCAGTTTATCAATATCATCTACATCACCATATTCTCGTTCAAGAGCTTCTGCCAATCTAATTGCAATTCTATCTTGTTGCTTTTTTAGTCTCTTACTATCTAGTTTTGACCATTTTATCTTTGTCTTTTCCAATCCAAGCCTATAAAGTTTCTCAGCATCTTCAAGTGGTAATTGGTATTTTTCTATTTGTTCCAACTCATCTAATATCTTTCCTACATTTTCTCTTCTTTCTTTTTCAGATAATGTTTCTATTTTCCCTCTCCTATCTTCTATTGATTCCACAACACGTTTTATTAATTTTCGTTCATATGGTGACAATATCTCTTCTGTACTAGTTTTCTCACTATTGTCTCCCATGTACAGCTGTCTATACTTTTCTCTCATTTCTCTTATACCAGAACAGCCAGAATCTTCTTCACTTTCTATAAATTCTTCATCTTTTAACTTCTTGTTTTCTCTATCATTTTTTATATACAATTCATATTCTTTTATCGTTTCTAGTGGTATTCCTAACTCAAAAGATATTAATTCTAAATCAAATCCACTTCGTATTAACTCTTTTACTTGTGCCATTTCTTCCATAATACTAATCCCCTATTTTTATCTTTTACCTTTTGCATATACAAAAAGAGCTTTAATAATATTCAAACCCTATAAATTTCTTTTCAATTATTCTAATAATATCCGCTATTATATCACCATTCCACCAATTTGTAAAGATTATGTAAATATATCGTTTTTTATTTTAAAAGACCTTAGCCTTATCATTCTATCTTTCTTTCTACAAAAAGAAATTCCCCAGAATTTCTGAGGAATTTCTTCTTGTTCCAAAATATAATTTTATTCGTTCGGAGTTTCTTCATCATCTTCTTTCTGCACAATTTCCTTTAAATCTTTAAGGAAATTCAGCAACTTAATTTTTTCCGTAGAGCCTTTAGCACTAACGAAATCATTGATGAACTTTGCAAAGTTCATTCTTGCCTTCATCCAAGATTCTTCTGGAATATTGGTATCAGCCAAGATTTCCTCCAAAGTCTTTTTTTCCTGCATCACAGCAGAATAAGCAATATCAAAAATTTCCTTCTAGACATCCGGATTCTCTTTTTCGAGTCCCATAACAGTTAAAATATATCTTAACTTTTCTTCTTTGGACTGAGTTTTTATGACACTGCCTAACATACCTGCTAAATAGCTCATTTCAGGAACATTTTCCGTCTGAGAATTTTCCTTCGAGACCTCCTCTTGATTTTTTCCAGGCACTAACACCTGACTTTCCCCTTCGGATTCATGAATAGCCAATTCAGGTTCACCCCCAAAAGGGTAATCCTTGTAACTTACCACCATCTCCAAGAAGGAAAAGAATTTCTTAGAACCTGTCTTCATCTCAAATTTCTTAGCCAGATTGAACCTTTCCCAGTTTTTAAAAGTTACACCATTACTTACACAGGCATTCATCAATTCTTCCCAACAAATGTTGGTCACCATAAAGGTTGCTTTTATCACCTCTTCAAAAAAGCTCTGCCTTTTTCCCGTATTCATCCAGTTACCAACCATCTTCACAAAGCTTTCAAAAGACGTAGCCTTCTCAGCCAATTCTCTTAGCTGATTCATTATTTCGCTTTGAGCATCTGTACCTTCCGCTACATTTTTCTTTTCAACCTGCTCAGCAACAGCTTTCTTCCTCTTAGCCTTCTTCGTCCGTCCAGAAATTTCCTGCTTTTCAGCCAGCTCGGTCTGTTCAGGAACTTTCTCCTGCTTTTCAACGCTCTCCGCCTGATTAGGAATTTCCTCCTTCTTTTCGACCGTCTGATTAGGAATCTCTCCTTTAGCTTTGACGTTTCCTGTCTGATTAGAAGTCTTTTCTTCAGGCTTTATCTTTTTTCTTCTTGTCCCTGCATTGGGCTTGCTCTTTTCAGGCTTATCATTTTCTTTCTCATTTTCTTCGCCATAAAAAAGATCAAAGCCATCACAAGTGCCAATTGCCTCAATGAGTCTCAATGGCGGTTCTCCCTCAAAAAAGATTTCAAGTTCTCCTGTACCTCCTTTGATGTTAATTTTGCTTTTCGGATTAAATTCCTCAAAGAAAGCATGAATCAAATCTCCTCCCTGATTATTGTTGCCAATCCGTATCTTTGCTAAAATTTTCATTTGTTTTTGCCCCTTTCTTAAAAAGACTAAATTAAAATTATATCTTGGTTCTTCCACAATTTCTTATATTCAGCAGATAAATTCATCGCCGAAATATAATAAAAAACTGGAAATCTTCCAATACATCTACTATTATATCACATATTTACATAATTCACAACTAAGTTTCAATTATAGATTCTCCCCTTTTTATTACTTATAACATAATAGTGGATTGATTAATAATTTTCCTCCTATTAACCAATCCACACAAAATTAATTCTAAAACATTTTTTCACTAAATTGTTTAAAAGTTTAATTTTCCAAATGTTTTAAATGATCATATTTATTCTTTGTAGCCATTCCTCCTCTAATATGCCTCTCTGCCTTATTTTCATCCAATATAACTCTAACCTCAGAAGCTAAAACAGGGTTAATTTTCAAGAGTCGCTCAGACACATCTTTGTGTACTGTACTTTTGCTTATTCCATACCTCTTAGCAGCACCTCTAACCGTATCTTTTGTTTCTATTATATAATGTGCTAACTTACATGCACGTTCTTCTATTGATATTCCTTTCATAAAGTTAACCCCCATTGCGAATACTTTTGTTTAATTGTATTCGCGTTGGGGGTATATTAGAACATCATAATTGCTGTTATCTATAAAAGAAAAAGGAAATATTTACTAATGCTTTTACATATCTTTCAAGTAATAATGGAGAAACCACAAACGTGGTTTGCCAGTAATATGCATAAAAAAACACACCTAACTGGGCAAGTTACAGATGTGTTTTTTTATTGGTTTATTTGCTTTTGCTCAAAATTACTGCTAATGCTATAATCAAGGCAATCGCTATGATATTATGCTGTTTTTAATTCTAATCTTAATTTATCAGCTATCATTGCTATAAATTCGCTATTTGTTGGCTTTCCTTTGCTTGCTGATACTGTGTATCCAAATATATTCTCAACTGTTTCTTGTTGACCTCTTCCCCATGCGACTTCTATCGCATGACGAATTGCACGCTCTACACGGCTAGGGGTTGTATGATATTTCTCTGCTATTTCAGGGTATAGTTGTTTTGTTATTTGATTTATGATGTCTATGTCATTTACAACCATCATTATTGCTTCTCTTAAATATTGGTATCCCTTAATATGTGCTGGTACTCCTATTTCATGTATAACGTTTGTTACTAGTGCTTCCAAATTTTCTTGGCTCTTCTTCTCTGATTGAGGAATGTCTATATATTGTGCTTTTGTTTCTTTTAACACAAAACTACTTCCTCTATTTGTTGCAGGTTGATAATTTTTTAGTTCTTTTATTCTATGTATTAATACTTGTATGTCAAATGGTTTCACTACATAATATTGAGCTCCTAGTGAAATTGCTTTTTGAGTTATTTTGTCTTGTCCTACTGCTGATAGCATAATACATATTGGTGGTTTTTCCATGTCCATTGAATTTATTTGTTCTAGAACTCCTAGTCCATCTAAGTGCGGCATAATTACATCTAATAATACTACATTGGGTTTTAGCGATTTTATCATTTCTATTGCTTCTTCTCCATCCTTTGCCATACCTATTACTTCGATTTCCTCATCCTTTTCTAAATAGTTTGACAAGGTTGTAGCAAACTCTCTGTTGTCATCTGAAATTAAAACTGTAATTTTTTCATTCACTCTTATGTTCCCCCTATAATTATTATTTTATAAAATAATATAAATATTTAGTTATTTAAATATTTTACATTTCGTATTATATATAGTTTTTAGTGGGTTTGCAATAGATTTAGAGTATTTTTCCATTTTTTTCCAGACGTTATTCTTCTTTTTGTATGTATTTTCGACAAAGTTCGACACAGTTTAATATATTCCCCATTTTATCTTCATTTTTCTCTATGCTATTATTTTTTATTTTTTCATATTGCTCATCATTTATCTCAATAATATAAAATATATTTTCCTTATATTCTATATTCACAATTTTTATTTTATTTTTAGTACAATAATACTTGAATTTTTCATTATCAGCATAAGAAATTTCTACCTTTGCCTCTATTCCATTTTCCATTTTTACAATTTTCGCTTTATTTAGTGCCTCTATACTTGCATTTGAATATGCCCTAACTAAGCCACCAGCTCCTAGTAAAATTCCTCCAAAATATCTTGTTACTATTATTAAAACATTTTGAAGATTGTTCTTTTGAATAACATTTAATATTGGTTCACCCGCAGTACCAGAAGGTTCCCCATCATCATTCATCTTTGTTTTTATTTGATTATCTTCTAAAACACTAAAAGCAAAACAATTATGTTTTGCATCATAGTATTTTTTCTTTATTTGTTTTATTTTTTCTTCAGCTTCACTAACACTCTCAATATTATATATATTGGCAATAAACTTCGACCTTTTTTCTACTATTTCATTAGTAACACTTTCTGTTATTGTTTTTATTTCTACACTTTTCATTCCCATTATTGTATAATAAATTCAATTTATTATTCCCTTCTTTTAATATCCACTATATAAATTATCAGTTAAGCCCTGCTGTAAAGCCCGTTGAGTATGCTATTTGTAAATTAAATCCTCCTGTATAAGCATCTACATCAATAACTTCTCCAGCAAAATACAATCCTTCTACTATTTTAGATTCCATTGTTTTAGGATTAATTTCTTTTATATTTACTCCTCCTGATGTTACAATACCTTCTTCTATCGGTCTAAACCCAGATATAGTTATTCTAAAGTTTTTTAATAATTCAACTATTTTATTTCTCTCTTGTTTTGTTATTTCATTAACCTTTTTTCCCCCATTAATTCCTGATAATTGAATTATCGGTTCTATCATTTTTTGTGGTAATAACGCTCCTAAACTATTTTTAAACTCTTTGTTTTTACTCTCATTAAAATCCCTTTGTAGTCTTAAATCTAACTTTTCTGGTGTAAGTGCTGGTTTTAAATCTATCATTAGTTGTATATTTCCCGAATTTAATAACTCGTCAACATTTTTATACCTTAATAGATGTGCAGAAGCACTAAGAATTGTTGGTCCAGACACTCCAAAATGAGTAAATAGCATTTCTCCAAAATCTTCATATATTTTTTTATTGGTCTTAGTATCCATTATTTTTATCTTTACATTTCTTAAAGATAACCCCTGTAAATTTTTACATAGTTCTAAGTATTTGCCTTTTGCGGTCAAAGGAACTAATGATGGTTTTATTGTAGTTATTGTATGTCCCAATTTTTTTGCTATTTCATAGCCATCACCTGTTGAACCTGTTAATGGGTACGTTGCTCCACCTGTTGCTATTATAATTTTGCCTGCAATTAACTTCTCTTCTTTACCATTATGAATATATTTAACTTTATCTACCTTTCCATCTTTACACTCAATTCCTGTTACTTTTGAATTTAGTATAATATTTACTTTTAATCTTCTTAGTTCTTTTTCAAAAGCCCTCAATACATCTAAAGACTTATCTGAAACAGGAAATATTCTATTGCCTCTTTCTTCTTTTACTTCTACTCCATTTTTCCTCATCAATCTCATAATGTCTTCATTAGAAAAGTTTTGGAACGCACTATATAAAAACCTACCATTTCCTGGAATGTTTGCTATAAAGTCATTTATATTCAAACTGCTAGTTATATTGCATCTTCCTTTTCCAGTTATAAGTAATTTCTTTCCTAACTTTTCATTTTTTTCAATTATCCATACTTCATTACCTAATTCTGCAGAACTTATGGCAGACATCATTCCTGCCGGTCCTCCACCTATTACTATTACTTTCACTAAAAAAACTTCCTTTTATAATCTTTTTATCAACACTTATTTTAATAAATTTTCTACTGCTTTTTCCAATCCTATTTTTCCATATTGATACGTTAAGCTTCCCTGTTGAAAACCAACATATGGAGGACGTAATGGCCCATCACAGCTTAATTCTATTGATGAACCTTGAGTAAAGCTTCCTGCTGCCATTATAATTTGATCTGTGTAACCCGGCATATCTCCTGGTTCTGGTAGAGAATCAGAATCTATAGGCGAACCCATTTGTATTCCTTGACAATATTTTATAAGCTTATCTCTATCATTAAATTCAATAGTTTGTACAATATCTGTCCTTGGCTCATTATATTTTGGTTCTACTCCATATCCTAAATCTTCTAAAACCTTACTTGTTAATATTGCTGTTTTTACACTTGCATTTACAACACTTGGTGCAAAAAATAATCCCTGTAATATACTTTTATTAATTCCTAGAGTTGGTCCAACTTCTTTTCCTTCTCCGGGTGCAGTTAATCTTTCTCCTGCAAGTTCTACTAAATCTTTTCTTCCTGCTATGTATGCACCATTTGGAGCTATTCCTCCACCTAGATTTTTTATAAGTGAACCAACTATTACATCGGCTCCAACCTCTAGCGGTTCTTTTTCATTTACAAATTCACAATAGCAATTATCTATCATTATTATTACATCATTATCCACGGCTCTAATGCAATTTATTACTTTTTCAACTTTCTCTAAAGATATACTTTTTCTTAACGCATATCCTTTTGATCTCTGTATTTCTATAAGCTTTATTTTTTCATTTTTTAAAGTTTCTGTAACTTTTTCATAATCAAAATCATCATCAATTAAATCTATTTGTTTATAATTCACTCCAAATGACTTTAATGAGCTTTTGTTCTCTGTAAGCCCAATAACCTCATCAAGAGTATCATATGGTTTTCCATTTATACTAAGCATTGTATCACCTGGACGCAAAAACGCAAATAAAGCCACTGTTAAAGCATGTGTACCAGATATAAATTGACTTCTAACTAAGCTATCCTCAGCATGTAAAATCTCTGAATATACCGCTTCTATTTTTTCTCTTCCTATATCATTATATCCATAGCCAGTTGTTGTACCAAAATGTATATCTGATATATGATTATTTTGAAAAGCCCTCAACACTTTTTTACTATTAAATTCACATATTTCATCAGCTCTTTTCAATTGTTCTTTTGCTGTTTCTTCTGCACTTTTTATTAATCCTTCTACTTTATTCATTTTTCAATCCTTCCTAAAATCACATGCAGGTTCAGATTTTATTCTTTGCCTGCATACTCAAATATTTTATTTTGTTATATCATTTGAATAACAATCTAATTCATAATCAGCACTCTTTTTATAATACTCTCCTATAAACGTAGGGTTTGCATCTGTAATTGTATAAACAGGTTCTTTTATTACTTGTTTATTTCCGTCTATAACTCCCCATTTTCCGTCTTTTTTTATTGCTGCAAATCCATATTCATTTACGTCCATTGCCATATCATAAATATAATCTACAACAACATTTCCGCTTATATCAACATATCCCCATTTTTCATTTTGCTTTTGTGCAAATATTGAATTATTTGTAAATAAGTCCTGAGCCTTTTTTACATTACCATCATAATCAACATACATCATTGTATCATCTGATAAAATTTTAATATAATTATCTTTTAAATATATATGTGCATTCTTGGTTTCTGCTACTTTTTCAATATTCTTATTATATATTTCACTTATTCCAGTATCCGAATTTGTAGCTTGTATTATATTGGTTCCATTTATGTTTTGAACAACACTATATTTATTCTCTAAAACTTTTCTTCCTGTGTAATCAATCAATCCAGATTTATTTTCATCTGTAAATATAAAATATTTATCAAATACGTATTCTATATAAGAATATTTATTATCTATAAGAGTAGTATTAGAACTATCAACTACACCATATTTCCCTTGATTATTTATTGTAATATAATAATCATTTGATTTTGTTGGCATTATACTTGTGTAATTGAAATCCTTTTTTATATTTCCATTAGCATCAAATACCAATCCTTTTCCGTCTTTTGTTGCCGTAATAATAGTTCCAGCAAATGTCAAATCATCATACTGAATAGGCAAAATCATATTTCCATATAAATCATATACACCATATTTTCCATTTTGTTCTATCGCTAAAATCTGATTAGTATTATCATACTCGATTGATTCATATTCATTTTTTATAATGCTTTGTCCATTTTTATATAATCCTGTTTTACCATTTTCTACAGTTATTAAATATGCAATTGAATCATTTTTAATATTCGTAATTCTTTTTATTGAATTATACTTACAATCCAACACTGTTTTTCCATTATAACTTATATATCCATAGGATGTTCCCTCTTCTGACTTTTTGCTTACAATATATCCTGCATTTTCATATTTACTTGTTTGGTCATTATAATATCCATCTGTCGAAATTGTATCATATTCTGATTTCAACACAACTTCTCCATTTAATTTTATTAAACCATATTTTTCATTTTGTTTAATTTTTAATATTCCATCTTTATAATCTAAAGTTTCTATAGAATCATATATCGCCTTTGTTACTTGCTTACCACTAGTAGTAATTATTCCATACTTTTCTCCTTCTTTATATTTTAAAATAGCTGTTTGATATGACCATCCGATTGAAGTATTATTACTTGGTATTGCAGTTACATTAGAATATTTCGAATATATTTCATCTCCTTTTTCATTAAGTACCTTAGAATTATATGATTTAACACTAGTATCATAATCATATAAACATACAAATATTGCTTTTTCTGGGTTTGGTATTTGAATGTAATCATACTCTGGTTTTATTACAATCTTGCCTGTTTTATCTAATACTCCAGTTTTTCCGTTTTCAGATATTATAAAATAGTTATATTCTGAAATTTCGGTTTCTTTAATTTTTATTTTTCTGTTTTTTAGAGCCACAATTATACCAGCAACAACAGCTATAGCCAATATCCATATTATCAATTTTTTTACCAATACTTTTTTATTAGGTTTTCTTCTTTTACTGCCTTCCTTTACAGTTTTTCTAATATCGTCGGCCATTTCTCTTTTTAGTTTTTCGTTTTGTCTGCTCATTTTATCCCCCTCTAACATTCTTTAGATTTTTTTATATCAAAATAGAACTCTACTCCATCTGGTCTATTTATTACTCCATATTCTTCATTGTAACTGTTCATTATTGCCTTTACTAATGATAATCCTATTCCAGTTCCACCATCTGCTCTGTTTCTAGAAGCATCAGCTTTGTAAAATCTTCCCCATATTTTTTCTATATCATCTTCTGCAATATTATCACCAGTGTTAAACACAGACACTCTAATTTTTTCATCTTTATCTTCAAGTTTTATTACTATTTGTTTTCTGCCATCCACATCTTTTACATGTTTTATTGCATTTGTAATATAATTGGTAAATGCTTGCTCTATATAAAATGAATCTGCATATACATTTATTTCTTCTGTATTTTCGAACATTATATTTGCCTGTTTTTCCTCAGACATAACTTTACATTTTCTTATTACTTCATTTATTAATTCGCATATATCAAAAGAATCATCATTAAATTCTCTTTTGCCATACTCTATCTTCATCAATTCTAATAATTGTCTTACTAGCTTATCCATTTTGTTTGATTCGTCTAAAATTACTTCTGCATAATATTTTTTAGACTCTTCATCACTATTAACATTTTCAACTAAACCTTCAGCATACCCTTGAATTAATGCTATTGGAGTTTTAAGTTCATGAGAAACATCAGAGATAAATTGTGTTCTCATTTCATCTATTTTAGATTTTTCTTCAATATCTTTTTCTAATTGATTGTTATTTTTTCTTAATTGTTTTATTGTTCTTTCCAACTTATCAGACATTTTATTTATGCTTTTTCCAAGCTCATTTATTTCGTCATCTGAATCTGTTATTCTATATTTCTCACTAAAATCTAAATTTGCCATTTTATTTGCAATATTGTTTAACTGCAATATTGGCTTTGTAAATTTCTTTGAAATTATAGATGCAATTACTGCAGATAGTAGTATAATAATTGCTCCCATTATTAGCAACAAATTATTAGATATCCTTACACTCTCTTCTATCGCAGCTATTGGTATAGATATATATATTAAATAACCATTATCTAATTTTCCTGAAAGTAATATGTATTTGATGTCATTTGTAGAGACAATATTAATCGCCATATTATCTTCCACATATATCAACTGCTTGTCTTTTTTTATAAGACTTTGAAATTTCATTATATCTTTATTGCTGTTTATTTCATTTGCAAAATTTTGATTTGTGCTATATATTATCAATTCATTATCAGTTTGAATTAATATTTTTACATTATTTTGCAAAGACATTTTTTCTAGTTTTTCCTCTAGTGGTAATTCCTGCTCATTAAATAAATCATTAATATTTGCATATATTTGTTTTACACTATATATTTTAGAATAAGTATAAAAAGACTCTAACACAATGCTATTCGTTAATATAAGAACTACTATTATTGCTGTTATAACACCACTTAAAGTTAGAAACAATCTCATTCTAACAGATTTAAATCTTTCACCCATTAATTTTTTCACTTATATTCCTCTTTACTTTATTTCAAATTTATATCCAATTCCTCGTATTGTTTCTATATATTTTCCCTTTTTTCCTAATTTGTGTCTTATCTTTTTTATATGACTATCAATAGTTCTTGAATCTCCATAATAATCGTAATTCCATACATTATTTAAAATCTTGTCTCTTGATAATGCAATTGATTGATTTTCTACTAAATATGTTAACAGTTCATATTCTCTTAAACTAAGTTCTATTTCTTTCCCTTCAACTCTTACTGTTCTTCCTTCTTTATCAATCTCTATGCCGCCATAATCTTTTACCTCTTTTTTATCTCCATTTGTTCTTTTTAATATAGCTTCTACTCTTGCCACTAATATTTTAGGACTAAATGGTTTAGATATATACTCATCTACGCCTAATTCAAAGCCAAATAGCTCATCTTGTTCTTCTCCTCTAGCAGTTAACATTATAATTGGTACTTTAGATGTTTGTCTTATTTGCCTTAATACAGACCACCCATCTAATTTTGGCATCATTACATCAAGTAAAATTAACTGTATTTTATTTTTATTTTCCTCAAATACCTTTAGCGCCTCTTCTCCATCACCTGCTTCTAATGTTAAGAAATTTTTTTGTTTCAAAAAGTCTTTTATTAAACTTCTCATTCTTTGTTCGTCATCTACAATAAGTATATATTTGCTATCCATAAAAACCTCCAAATTGTCTTTAATCTTAATAAAATTCTTACATATTTTATAACATTTTTGTGTCTTTAGTATGTCCTTATTACAAAATTTTATTATTTATTAGGAAAGCTGGCTTATCTTTCTAATAAATTGTTTTATCTTCTTTTTTATTCCAAACTTTAAAAGGTTCTTTACATTCATAATCAATTAATTGAATTTCATTTATCAATTCTGGATTTGTTCCTTGCAAATATTCTAAAATATTATCGTCTCTAAATCCGCTAGTTGTTGCTTCATCATAAGATTCCGAATAATATATTGTTGGTATACTTGCCCAACAAGCTGCCGACAAACACATAGGGCAACTTTTTGCTGTAGTTACTAATATACAATTATCTAAACGTTCAGTATTTAACATTTTACAAGCTTTTCTTATTGCATTAACTTCTGCATGAGCAGTTGGATCTTTAGTTTTCAAAACACTGTTGCTTTCTATTACTAAAATTATATATCTACCATTATCTTTTTTATAAATAATACCTGCACCAAAAGGTCCTCCTACATTTGTTTTTACCCCAACTATAGCCTGTTTTGATGCCAATTTATACACATCTCTTACACACTCTTCTAAATTATCGTACTCACTATTTTCTTGTTCATAATTAAACATTATCTTGCCTCCCTTTTGCCCCTTATATTTTATACAATTTTTCAATAAATTTCTACCTTTTTATACAAATTTATAAATTTTATGCTATAATTACTCTTGAATTAACCAAAAGATATAAAGTAAAGGAATGATTTATTTTGAAAAATACAAATGAAACTATGATGCAATTCTTTGAGTGGTATTTAAAACCAGATTGCTCACATTGGAATAGAACTGCCAGTCAAGCTAATTATCTAGCTAATATTGGCATAAACTATATATGGCTTCCACCAGCTTATAAGGGTTCTTCTGGAGTTACTGATACAGGATATGGAGTTTACGACTTATACGATTTAGGTGAGTTTGACCAGAAGGGTGAAAAGAAAACAAAATACGGTTCAAAGGAAGAATATTTGCAAGCAATAAAAGTTCTTAGAGGCAATGGTATAAAAGTACTTGCTGATATTGTTTTTAATCACAAAATGGGTGCAGATGAAACCGAAGATGTAATTGCTGTTGAGTATAATCCTCAGAATAGAAACGAACCAATTGGTGAACCACACTTAATTAAAGCTTGGACTAAATTTACTTTTCCTGGAAGAGGCAATCAGTATTCAGACTTTAAATGGAATTGGACACATTTTCACGGTGTAGATTGGGATGAAAATTCTAAAAGAACATCTATATATGGATTTTATGGAAGACATTGGGATAACTTAGTAGATACAGAAAATGGGAACTTCGATTATCTAATGGGTTGTGATGTAGATTTAAATAATGTTGATGTTGTGGAAGAACTTATACACTGGGCTAAATGGTATTTAAATTTAACCAATATAGACGGTTTTCGTATAGATGCGGTAAAACATATACGCGCTTCATTTTTTGATGATTGGCTAAAAGTTCTAAAAGCCGATACTTCAAAAGAATTGTTTTCTATTGGAGAATATTGGAGTACTAATTTAGACTCATTAAAAAATTATTTAAAAGAAACTAGTAATATGATTTCCTTGTTTGATGTACCTTTACACTACAATTTTTATTCTGCTTGCTATAGTAACGGAACATATGATATGAGAAAAATTTTTGATAACACACTTGTAAAAGAAGTTCCAGATAAAGCTGTAACTTTTGTAGATAATCACGACACAGAGCCTGGTCAATCATTAGAATCATGGGTTGCAGATTGGTTTAAACCTCTTGCTTATTCATTAATACTTCTTAGAAAAGACGGTTTACCTTGTATTTTTTATGGAGACTTATATGGAATACCTTATAAATCAATTTCTGCTAAAAAAGATATGTTAGAAAAAATGTTAAAAGCTAGAAAATATTTTGCTTATGGAAATCAAACAGATTATTTCGACGACCCTAATGTTATCGGCTGGGTACGCCAAGGTGATGTAGATCATCCAGACTCAGGAATGGCAGTACTACTTACAAACGGAAATGGTGGAAACAAAATAATGAATGTTGGCAAACGTTTATCTAATACTATATTTTATGATTGCACTGGAAATGTAAAAGAACCTGTTTATGTAGATTCTGAAGGAAATGGAATTTTCTATGTAAATGGTGGCAGTGTTTCTGTTTGGATAAAAAAAGATAATATTTATGATTAATGTATTTTATATAATAGAAAAGTTTCATAACTTTCCTATTATATAAAAAAATAAAAACCAGGTTAATTATAACCTGGCTTTTACTGGCTTAACGGCTAGCATCGGGATAACCCTTGATAACACCTGTTGCCTTATCAGGCCCATTGCCTACGGTAACAAAAACTGTCACATTCGGCTCTGCACTCGCCTCCATCTCAGGCTCGCAGGCATTCTCGCGAGAATTCCTTGCATGGCTCTGGATTTCCTCCAAGACCTCGCCAGGTTCCCTTTCTCTCATAGAGCTCGCTCTACGAGACCGCATTACCGCCTTATTAACTACATTATTAATTCTTGCCATTTTTAATGTACCTCCTTGAAGTTGATTTATATATTATAGCACACTTTTGTAAAAAAATCAAATGAATTCCTTTATTTTGTAGCACTTTCGTGTTCTTTTTTTCTTTGTATTTCAACATATTCCTCTATTAATTCGACAGCATTATCAACTCCAATTTTTGAAGTGTCTATAAATAAATCATATCCGCTTCTATCTCCCCATTTTTCATTAGTATAATAATTATAATAATTTGCTCTTTCTTTATCATTCTTTAATATCAACTTTTCAGCTTTATTTTTAGAAAGATTTGCATATTGCATTTTTCTTGCTATCTTAAAGTTCATATCAGTTGCATATATAAACACATTAATTACATTTTTATTATCTTTTAGTATTCTGTTAGAACATCTACCTATTATTACACAAGATTCTTTTTCTGCAATTTCCTCTATTACTTTTGCTTGCTTTATAAATATAGCATCATTACTTGGTAAATCTGTTAAAGAATTTACACTATCCGTTGTTGATAAAGAAGACATTGCCATTGTATACCAGAAACTGCTTTTTTGTTTTTCATCAGCTTCTTCTAGTAATTTCATATCAATATTTTCTTCGTTAGATACTCTTTTTAATAATTCATTATCATATAATTTAATATTATAGTGTTTAGCAAGTTGCTCTCCTATATATTTTCCGCCACTGCCAAACTCTCTTCCAATAGTTATTATTAATTGATTGTCTAATTTTGTATCTTCTTTTTCTACAATCTCTGGTTCTTTAGTTTCATCCATTTTCTTAATATTCTTTAACTCTACTGATATAAAAGCTATTGTAATTAAGAATGCTAACATATCAGCAACCGGTCCTGCATACAAAACTCCATTTACTCCAAAGAATATTGGTAATATAAGTGTTGCTGGAATTAATATAAGTATTTGTCTTGACAATGATAATATTGCTGATTTTACAGATTTGCCTATTGCTTGTAAAAATATACTTGATACAACTTGCACTCCATTTAGCATTAAGAACATTAAGAATATTCTAAAGCACATCTTAGCAAATTCATTATATAATTCATTTTCTTGACCAAATAAACTTATTACTAATTGTGGAGCAAATTGGAATATAAGTGTTCCTATTATTGTAACTATCAAAGACATTTTTATTGCCAATGAATAAGTTTTTGTTACTCTGTCATACTTTTTAGCGCCATAATTGAATCCTATTATTGGTTGTGCTCCAACTGCAATTCCAACTAATATGGATGTAATTATTTGATTTACCTTCATTACTATTCCTAATGCAGATAAAGGTATTTCTGCACCATATTTAGACATAGCTCCATATTTTGTTAAAGCATTATTAGATATTACCATTACAACTGTTATAGCCATTTGTGTTATAAAGCTAGATACACCTAAAGCACAAATTTTCTTTATAACTTTATAATCAATTCTTAGGGTTTCTTTATTTACCCTTACAGTTTTGAATTTCTTAATATACAAGAATGATAATACACAAGTTGCTATTTGTCCTATAACCGTTGCTATTGCAGCACCAGCAACTCCTGCATTTAATTTAAATATAGCAATAGGATCTAATATAACATTTATAATAGCACCTGTTAACATTGTTTTCATAGCATATTTAGGAGAGCCATCTGCTCTAATCATCGAGTTCATTGTTGTTGTTATCATATAGAATGGTAAACCTAATACTATATAAAACATATAATCACAAGCATATTCCCATATATTATCTGTAGCTCCAAATAATCTTAATAATGGTTCTTTAAAAATCAAACCAATAGCAAGAAATAAAAGTCCTAATATTGTGATTAAAATAATACCTGTATTTATTCCTTTTTCTGCACTCTTCTTATCATTTTTTCCTAAACATAAACTTAAGAATGCTGCCGCACCATCACCTATAAGTAATGCTACTGCTGTTGCAATTACTGTAATTGGAAATACTACGTTTGTAGCTGCATTTCCTAAATAACCTACCTTTTGTCCAATAAAAACCTGGTCAACTATATTGTAAAGAGAACTTACAAGCAATGATATTATACAAGGTATTGAAAACTTTCTTATCAGTTTGCTTATCTTCTCTGTTGCCAATGGATTTTTCTCAACTTCTGTTTCGTTCATAATCTCTAATTCCTTCCTCTCTATTTCCTTTTTTATTATATTTGCCTTATTATTTTTTTTAAAGCGCAATATAATAGAAGTAGCTCAAATTGTTTTTAAGCCACCTCAACCTAGAACTTTATTATAACACTTTTTTTTAACTGATGCAAATGAAAATTTTTAAAATTTTAAAATTTCTTTTATTTCTTCTTTGGTCTTTTCAAAATTTTTACCATTTTCAATTTTATAAACATGAATATTAGGATATTTTTCTTTTATCTCATCTGCCATTTTCAGATACTCATGTTGTTGCTCTATACTTTTTTCTGCCGCATATTTAGCATAGTCTGGAGTTCCTTTTTCTTTTCTATTTAATCTCTTTTCAAATGTTTCCTCTTTTTCTAAATACAGAGTAATGTAGTATATATCAAAGTCCATTTTACTTAATTCATCAACTAGTTCATTATAAACATCTGAAAAATTATAATCTTTATATCCTAATCTACAATATATCTCCTCTGTAAAAAAAGTTCTATCAAACAACAAATTTACACTACAATTTTCTAAAGTTTTCATATATTGCTGTAAATCCTTATACATCTTTACTGATTTTTTTAACCCTTCTTTTGAACTATCAGCTGTTCCAGACAATCTATACAAGTTGGTATAATGCATAGAATGTCTTATATAATCTGTTACTGTTGTTTTTCCTGCTCCTTGTGCTCCTTCAACTATTATAATCTTTGAGTTTGCCATCTTAAATTTCTCCTTTTCTTATAAATATTTTTACTTTCCATTTAATTTCACACTTCGCTTTTTATTATATCATAAAAAATATTTTTTTAAAGTCAGTTTATAACATTTTGTTCACGTTTATTTTCATAACATAATATTATATAAAAAAGGAGGTAATCATATTATGTTTGAGGCTTTAAAAAAGACTCTGGGAGTATGCTTAATTGGAATTGGAACTGGTGTATTATTAGTATTATTACTTCCGATAACAGGATGGCTATTTATAATAGGAGTATGTTTATTTGTATTAGGAATAGCATGGCTATTTTGCAATAAATAAGGGAAGGAAAGTGATATGTATGAAAATTGTTGTAAAAAAAGTTCCTAAATTTTTAAGAGGTTTTGTAAAACTAATATTTGGAATTAAAGATGATTAAACTACATAAGATATTATAAAGACCAAAAAAGCCCATACATTTTTAAAATGTGTGGACTTTAACTATATGCCAGTTTATGCTCTTTCAACTTTTCCAGAACGTAAACATTTTGCACATACTGGTATTTTTTTTGTTTCACCATTAACAATAGCTCTTACAGTTCTTAAGTTAGCTTGCCAAGTTCTAGAAGCTCTTCTACTAACATGAGAACGTGCTATACTAATTTTATTTCCATGTGATACAGATTTTTCGCAAATTGCGCACTTTGCCATAATAAATTGCACCTCCTATTGATTTACTAAAAATGACTATTACATATGATACCACAAAATATCTAAAAAAACAAGTCTTTTGATTGATTTTTTTCGTTATGCTTATATTTTCTAATAAAAACTATTTTTCTTTCGTTAACTTTTTCTACTTTTCAATTTATATTTGACGTATTTTTCTTTTATATTTTTTCCCAATTACATTTTATATAATCTACAACCTCTTTTTTAGTGTATTTTTCCATTTCATCATATTTTTTCTGCTTTTCCAATTCTCTTAAAACTCCTGAACGATAATCTTTATATTTTTCTATTTTTAATATTTTTATGTTTTCTTTATCTATCTTTACTTCATATTCGTCCCTTGTAAAAACAATCAAATTATAATTATTTAATAAACTTTCTGATTCGTTCCAACTCGGTAATTTAGCAAAATTATCAGCTCCCATTATAAAATAATTCTTAGAATCAATATACTTATTGTTTATCTTTTTAATCGCATCTATTGCCTGCATCTTTTCTTTTGTTCCCAGTTCAATATCTTCTACTTCTATTTTTTTCTCTCCTACGCACATCAGTTTAAGCATATTATATCTGCATTTTTCATCTTGTAAATCTGGTTTATCATAACTATTACCAACGGGAACAAAAAACACCTTATCCAGACCAATTTCATCTAATGCCTTTTTTACAATTTCTAAATGTGCATATGTTGGAGGATTAAAACTTCCTCCAAAAAATCCATACTTTTTCATAAAATTACTTCCTTCTCTTATATTTCATTCACTTATAAATCGTAGTTTTTTTCTCTTTTCAAACTAAATATTAACATTTTTTTTGCATATTGTAAAGAAAATCATTCTTAAGCCTTGCAAAATCCTATTTTTCGTGATACAATAATACGCGTTAATGAATTAGTTACATAAAGGGAGGTGCAAAACATGCCAAATATTAAATCAGCAATAAAACGTGTTAGCGTAATTGAAAAGAAAACTGCAAGAAATAATATGATTAAATCTGGATATAAATCAGCTGTAAAGAAATTTGAACAAGCCGCTGCTGCAGGTAATGTAGAAGAAGCTACAACTTTATTCTCTGCTGCAACAAAGAAAATAGATCAAGCTTGTACAAAAGGTGTTTTAGTAAAAAACACAGCTGCTAGAAAAAAATCTTCTTTAGCAAAGAAATTAAATGCTATAAGTAAATAATTAAGTAATAAAAAATTGTGCACAGTTTTTTATTGCAAAGCTCGCTTTTCAGCGGGCTTTTTTATATTCCTAAATCTTCCATGTTAATCTTATTAGAAATATGATATTATATAATTAACGTTAGCACATAGGAGGATATTACATATGATAAAAAACATAAAGAAAGTATTAAACTTATTCAATTCAACAAGTTTAAAGAGCTCTATAAAAAGAACTATGCAAATTGGTATCAGTTCATCTTTTGTTTTACTTTTATTTTCTACATTGCTATTTGCTTTATACATAGAATTCCATTTTCCTAACTTCTTATATGAAATAGGAGCCACTCTATTTAAGAGTTCAAGTATGTTCATTGCATTTTTCATCATTTATGGAATCAGTTTTAATAAAATAGCAAATGATTTTAATTTAAAATAGTTATTATATTTTTGTGCAATAATTTTTATTTATTAGAAAATTTTTCTTACCTTTATACTAAAAAACAAAGTTTAATAAAACTTAATTTATTAAACTTTGTTTTTTTTAATATGTTGTTTGCCCACTTAATAACTCATCATTGTCAATCCAATCTTGAACTTCAATTCTCTGGTATTTATCTTTATCTATTCTAACTATTACCTCTTTTATACCAGAATTTATTATCATTTTTCTACACATTAAGCAAGGTGAAGCCCCTTCTTCATACACACCTTTTTCCCTATATCCACATAAATATAAAGTAGAACCTATCATATCTTTTCTGGCTGCACTTATTATTGCATTTTGCTCACTGTGAACTGATCTACACATATCATAACCACCATGACGTGTGTCTGGTAAATATTGTTTCTTCGTGCAATATCCTAAGTCCATACAATTCTTTCTGCCTCTAGGAGCCCCACTATATCCTGTAGAAATTATTTCATCATTATTTACTATAACTGTTCCGTATTTTTTTCTTAAACATGTAGATCTTTCTGCAACAGCTTCGGCTATATTTAAATAATAATTTATTTTATCTATTCTCTCCATAACACTTTACCTTATTTCTATTTTTTTAACTCTTCTATAAACATTTTGTTAAGCATTTGTGGATTAGCCTTTCCTTTTGTTTGTTTCATTGCTTGTCCTACTAAAAATCCTAAAGCTTTATCTTTACCTGCTTTATAATCTGCTATTGATTGTGGATTTTCGCTTAGTACTTTTAATACTACTTCTTTTATTGCTCCTTCATCTGATATCTGTATCCAGCCTTTTTCTTTTATAATCTCTTCTGGATCTTTTGTATTTTCCTTTTCTCCTGTAAATAATTCTTCTATTACTTTCTTTCCTATTGCTGAACTAATAGTTCCTTTATCAATTAGCATCACTAGCTTTGCCAATTCTTTTCCTGTAAAAGGAATATTTTCTGGCTCTAGTTCTTCTTCATTTAATATACGTGAAATATCAGATAATATCCAGTTTGCTACTGCCTTTGCATTTTTACATTCTTTTTCTGCTGCTTCAAACAAATTAGACAAATATTTTGAAGCTGTTAGTAATCTAGCATCTTTTTCAGATAGTTTAAATTCATTCATATATCTTGCTTTTCTACTCTCTGGTAGTTCAGGCAGATTTTTCTTTATATTTTCTACATATTCATCTGATAATCTAATTGCAACTAAATCTGGATCTGGGAAATATCTATAATCCTGAGCATCCTCTTTATCTCTCATAGAAAATGTTCTGCCAGATACATCATCCCACCTTAATGTTTCTTGTTCTATTACTCCTCCATCTTCTATTACCTCAATCTGTCTTGAAACTTCATATTCAATTGCTCTTGAAATAGATTTAAAAGAGTTCATGTTTTTCATTTCAGTACGCGTTCCATAAGGTGTTCCTGGTTTGTGAACAGATACGTTAACATCAGCTCTTAAAGACCCTTCTTGCATTTTACAATCAGATACTTCTATATACTCTAATGTTGATTTTAATTTTCGTAAATATTGGTCAGTCTCTTTTGATGACCTAATATCTGGTTCTGAAACTATTTCTATTAAAGGAACTCCAGCTCTATTTAAATCAACTAAGCTTCCTCCACCAAATTCATTATGATTTAACTTTCCAGCATCTTCTTCTATATGAATTCTTAGAATTCTTATTTGCTTCTTCTCTCCATTTTCATCTTCAATTTCTATATAACCATTATTGCAAAGAGGTTTATCAAACTGTGATATCTGATATGATTTTGGTAAATCTGGATAAAAATAATTTTTTCTATCATTCTTACTATCTCTAGCAATAGAGCAATTAGTTGCAAGTCCTGCCTTTACTGCATATTCCACAACTTTTTCATTTAAAACAGGAAGTGTTCCTGGCATAGCCATACAAACAGGGCAAGTATGCGCATTTGGTGCAGCACCAAACTCTGTAGGACAACTACAAAATATCTTAGTTTTTGTTGAAAGTTCTGCATGAACTTCAAGTCCTATTACAACTTCATAATCTTCTTTTGACATTGTATTATTCTCCCTTCATCTATTTTTCTACATCTTATTTTTTAAACTCTGGAGCATATTTCTCTCTAAACTTATACTCTTGTTCAAATGTATATGCTGTATTTAATAAAGTTTCTTCTGAAAATCTATCCCCTATTAATTGCATTCCAATAGGCATTCCTTGACTATTTACTCCACATGGAATAGAAATTCCTGGAAGTCCTGCTATATTTACAGAAACAGTACAAATATCTGCTAAATACATTTCTAACGGATTATTAGACTTTGTTCCTATTTCAAAAGCAACATTTGGAGAGGTTGGCGTTAATAATACGTCATACTTCTCAAACACTCTGTCAAACTCCTTTTTAACTAAAGTACGAACAGCCAAAGCCTTTTTATAATATGCATCATAATATCCTGATGATAAAACATATGTACCAAGAATAATTCTTCTTTTTACTTCTTCACCAAAACCTTCTGTTCTTGAGTTTTTAAATAATTCTCTTAAATTGCTATAGTCTTTTGCTCTATATCCATAACGTATTCCATCAAATCTACCTAAATTAGAGCTAGCTTCAGCACAAGCAATTATATAATATGTTGCTAGTGCATATTCTGCGATATCTAAAGAGCATTCTTCAACAATAGCTCCTAATTTTTTATAAGTTTCTATAGCCTCTTCTAATTTAGCTTTAACCTCCGGATTTATTCCTTCTCCAAAGTACTCTTTTGGAACTCCTATTTTTAGTCCTTTTACATCACTTTTTAATGCTTTTGTATAATCAACTTTTGGTCTTTCTATTGATGTTGTATCTTTTTCATCATGTCCTACTATTAAGTTTAATAACATTGCATTATCTCTTACATCCTTAGTAATAGGTCCAATTTGATCTAATGATGATGCAAAAGCTACAAGACCATATCTTGAAACTAATCCATATGTTGGTTTTAATCCAACAACTCCACAAAAACTTGCTGGCTGACGAATAGATCCACCAGTATCAGAACCTAAAGCCCATGGCACTTCACAACCTGCAACTGCTGCTGCACTACCACCTGATGAACCACCTGGTACAGTTTCCAACTTCCATGGATTATGAGTTTTATGGAACGCTGAATATTCTGTAGATGCTCCCATTGCAAATTCATCCATATTTAGCTTTCCTAAATTAATCATTCCTTCATTGTTTATTTTTTCTATAACAGTTGCATCATAAGGTGATACAAAATTCTCTAGCATTTTAGAAGAACATGTTGTTTTCACACCTTTTGTACAAATATTATCCTTTATTCCAATGGGAATACCTGCAAAACCCGAATTTTCTTTACCTTCTGCTCTTTTGCTATCTATCTCTTCTGCCTTTTTCATTGCATCATCTTCTAATGTTGTAACAAAGGCTTGTACATCTGATTCTTTTTCCTTTATTCTATCTGTATATGCCTTTGTAATTTCGACAGACGTTAATTCTTTATTCTTCAACTTTTCAACAAGTTCATGTACTGTTAAATTAGTAATATCCATCAAAAATCAATCCTTTCAATCTATTGTTCCACTATATTAGTAATTTCTAATTCTAAATATACTATTACAAACTCATAAATCTAGTTTATAACCTTTGGTATTTTAAACATGTTTCTTTCTTTTTCAGGAGCGTTAGCAAGTAATGCTTCATTATCTTCGAAAACCTTTATTTCGTCTTTTCTAAACACATTATAATTTTCATTTGCACCTATTGTTCCTTCCAAACCCTCGATTGGTGCTTTGTTTACAACATCTGCAAAATTTAAAATGTCTTGCAAATTTGCAATATATTTATCTACTTCGTCATCTTTAATGTTAAGATTTGCAAGTTTTGCAATGTGTAAAATTTCCTCTTTACTAACATTCATACTATTCACATTCCTTTCCGCTATAACCAAAAACGTCCCGTATATAAATTACGCATATACCAGGACGAAACTTTATGTATGTTATTATATTCGCTTTGCCTTTTTTTGTCAATAGATAATTGGCAAAAGCCTTTACATTTCCAGTTTTTTATGCTATACTAATATTTCAATTGGCAAATTGGCCAATATTATATTAAAGGAGTGTTTCTATATGTTATCAACTCATGTTTTGGCAAGCGAGTCTACTCCTCGCATTGGTCACCCCGTCGTAGCCTTTCAGGTCGGACGCGAACCCTACAGCATGAAGGTTAGCTGTCAGAAAATCACAACTGTAGATGTTGTAGAGTGTTCAATAGTTGAGGACAATCTGTATCGTATTATCGATGCACATGGAAACAGGTACCTTTGTGAAGTAATCTGACATAAAGATTACCTAAGCAAAAGCAATAGTTAATTTAACATTCATGTTAAGTTAATTATTGCTTTTCTCTTATTTCTGGCCAAATTCCAGGCTTCCGTAGATTTTTGTAGTTTTTTGTCGACCATTTGTTTTTTTAATCTCTTGCTTTTTTCCAAATTTTGTGTTATACTTGTAATCGGTGGTGCATTATTCTAGTAATACACACTAATACGAGGGTGGGGCTAAAAATCCACTAAAGGGCACATCGTTGAAGTTTCTTGTTTATGCGCGAAATGCCAGTTTTGTGTGTTTTCAGGAAGTAAGATTTTAGGGAAATATGTAATGGCATACATAATTGCTCCCTATCATCGCGGAGACTTAAAATAAAATTTTAAGTGTAACCTATGTAGAGTGCCAAGACACAACACATAGTGTAGCCTGTCTTGAGTGATAGTATTGGGATTATATGAATCGTTATATGAAATTGCTATTGCAAAAAAGACTAGTATTAGTTTTATGTATTTCAAGGAAAACTTCTAGGCTGTTTGTTTCAACCATAGAAACATGAAGTTATAAGGATTAAGGTACGGATTTAAGTGGCGATCTGGCTTTCTATACAGGATAGAATGTCTACTTTAAAAGGAAACTGCTAATTAGTAATGATTAGTAGTAGATAGAGAAATTCTGCTAGACCTAAAACCGTAAAATTTACTTGTAATTTTACCATCTATAAACACTTTATTTATTAAAGGAGTTTTTTATTTAATTTATGAATCAAACTTTAAAAGAAACAAAAAATATAAAAAATAATGAAGTCAAGAAAAGTAATAATAAAGACAAAGCTGATAAATCCAATTTAAAATGGTTTGTCACGGTCTTTATTACTACTTTTATTTTATCTATTACTTTTTCATTTATTTCAACAAATGCAATAAGTAATTTATCTATATTTCCTGCAATTATAATTTTACTATTAGTAATTGGTATTGGAATTTTATTTGATATAATTGGTGTTGCAGTTACAGTTGCTGATGAAGATGAATTTCATGCAAAAGCAAGTAAAAAGATTGCTGGTGCAAAAACCTCTGTAAAACTTATTCGAAATTCAGCCAAAGTTGCTAACTTCTGTGCTGATGTTGTAGGCGATATTTGCGGTGTACTTAGTGGTTCTGTAAGTGCTCTTATCGCAATTAAAATCATGGAAAGATATAATCTATCTTCTAGTCTCCAATTTATAATTAGTGCATTAGTCGCTTCTGTAACAGTTGGTGGAAAAGCATTAGGGAAAAACCTTGCTCAAAAAAAATCCACAAAAATAGTTCATCTTGTAGCCAATGTTTTAAATAAACTGCATCTAAATAAAAATTAAAATAGATTTATGTAATAATTTTAATATAATAGAATATTTGATAAATTTTTTCTATTATACTTAAAAAATCTAATACAATATTTGAATTTTAGAATTATCTTTAATTTTTAAAGGCTTGGATTTAGTCCAAGCCTTTATTAGTTCTTATTGAAATTTTTCAGTTTCGTTCTTATCTAATATAACATTGATACTAGGTATAATCCAATTATGCTTATATATATAAATATACATATTGAAATTCCGATTATTCCAGTAATTAATCCCGCTTTTCCAAGTTTGCTTCCCATTGATTTAGCTGTTTTCCATCCAAATATTATAGCTAAAACTCCTGTTGGTAAACTCATATACCAAAATAGATTTGTTACTATAGATATTATTCCTAATGTTAGTGCGGCTACACACATCCCAGTTTTATTTTTGTCCTTTGTTTCAACTTTAACCTTCTCTTCTTCCATATGTAAAATCTCCTTTCAAATATTATATTTTTCTATTAAATTTATTTTATTACCAATGTGCTTATTTCTGATAAATCCTCTAATCTATTTACTTTTATCATTTTTTCTGAAATCGTGTATAGATTATCTTCAATCCATAATCCCCTTAGTAATTTGCTTTTATTATAATAATACTTTCCTTTTGTTGATGCATTTTCGTGGGTTATTGTTCCCTTTAATTTAAATCCGTCTTCTACGTTAATATTATAGACAAAATATCCCTCAGATACATAGTTTTTATAATAATTTTCGTATGATGCAATTGTTCCCGAAATACTTTCAGTATCGCTTGTATTAACCTTAAAGTCCTCATCATAATTATTTACCGGTATTGCAATTATTCCTTTTTCTTTATCAAATAATAAAGCTTTATGATTTGTAAGAACCGCTGATGTTGCTCTGCTATCCCCTATTATCGTATCTGATATTTGGATAGGATTATTTACATCCGTAATATCAAATAGCGCCATTTTCATTCCAGTTATTACTGCACTAGTACTTATAATTTTACCACTTGAATTTCTATTGATTTTTTCTTCTGTTTGCATTCCAATACCTATAATATGAGTATCATCATATGGTTGCAAATATGTACTATATCCTGGAATTTTCAATTTGCCTAACACAGTAGGATTAGTTGCATCACTTAAATCTATAACAAATAATGGATCTACAGTTTTATATGTTACCATATATGCTTTATTTCCAACAAATCTTGTTGAATACATTTTCTCTCCTTCTGCAAGTTTTTGCGTCTCACCTAAAAGTTTTAGATTCTTATCAAAAACTGCTATTCTAGACCCTTCATCTGTGTATAATCCAATTCTTAAATTTTCCTGATATTCATCTAATGAAAATTGATTTATTGTAGTTCCTTCAGTCTTTGCTTTGCAATCATATTTAACATTACCATCATCTTTTATGTTAAATTTGTAGATATATGTCTCTTTATTATAGTTGTAATCATAATCGTATGAACATTTAAAGAATCCAATTACTCCACCAAACCCAAACAATTTTCTAAGTAGTGGCATTTCATTTTCTGCATACTTTTCTTGTAATAAATACATGTTTTCTTCTGATATGTATGCATTTTTCACATTAAATAAATACGATTTAACTTTAACGTTTTCACTTTTATTAAGGTCAAAACTTGCAATTATAGTTTGATTATTCGACTCTAAGCCTTTTAAATACTTTATATCTTCTAGTTTAATCTCTTTTAGTACATTATCTTCTTCATAATATGTATCTATTTCATTATTTTCTTTTCTCAAACCACCTGATGCAATTATAATTAGCTTACCATCTATACTTCTTGATGTATAATATTTCTCATGTAACGAGAAAGTCTCTAATAGTCGTGGTTTTGATTTTGTTGTTATATCATATATGCCCACATAAGTATTAGATTTACTATAATTTATATATTGTGTTGAAATAACAACCAATCTATTACCATACAAAATCAAATCTTCTGGTATATAATCTTCTGTTGGTGTTATAGTTGTTTCTATTTTTATATTATTTGGATCAATAACATTCGTAATAACAACTTTTGATTCTGAAATCGAATAAATATAGTCTCCATCCGTTTTAGTTATATCTGCTTCATCAACATTTTCTACCTGTATATTAGTAGTCGAATGTTCTTTTGAAGTAGAACTTACTGCAGTATTCGTTACAGCATCAGCCGTTACCCCCTCTTCTATGCTATATGACAAATCTGCCTTAGAATAACTACGTGTATTAATACCATATATCAAATTATATGGCATTACCAAAGCACCTAATAATCTCTCCCCCAGTTCGTTATCGTCACCTTCGTATATTTTTAACAATTCAGCCTTTGACTTCACCGATTTTAATTCAGTTTCATCCTTTTTGATACAAAAAAAGGCACATAAAATCACAATAATTATTGCAATTATTATGAGTCCAATTACTATCTTTTTAGTTTTTGTTTTTTTCAAAAAAATCCCCTCCTTATAGGATATATTATACACTATAATATAAAGTAACTTCAACTAAAAACCTGAAATTAATAAAAAAACTTTTTTCATTTTTTCTCGAATAAATATTGACAAATAAGCTTAAACTATGTAATAATATATAATACTTTATGTATTGCGTTGAAAATGACGAGCAGTTAAAAGTTCCTAACAGAGATTAAAGGTGATACGCTGAGAGCCTTTTTAGAAAAACGTAACTGAATAACACATTGGAGCAAATATATAATATTTACAAAGTGGAAGATTATAATTTTTATATTATATATATAATTTTCAAGCTGGGTGGCACCGCGGAATTTATTTCGTCCTAGTATATATGAGAAAAAATCATATATACTAGGACTTTTTTATAATCTAATATAATCTAAAACAATATTGGGTGTAAAATTTTAAATGATTAGAAAGGATTGAAATTTTATGAATAATTTTAAAACAGAATATCGTACACATAATTGCAACGAGCTTAGATTAGCTGACGTTGGCAAAGAAGTTAAAATATCTGGTTTTGTTGAAACAATCAGAGACTTAGGAGGTCTTGTATTCTTAGATATCAGAGATATGTATGGTGTAACTCAAGTAGTTACTTCTGCTGAAGATAAAGATGTTGATTTTGCCTCTCACATACCTATAGAATCTACAGTTTGTGTTACAGGTACTGTAAAGAAAAGAGATCCAGAAACATATAATCCAAACATTGAAACTGGTGAAGTTGAAGTAAAAATTAAAGACATTGTAATATTAGGAAAACGTACTAAGAATTTACCTTTCGAAATTAATGGAAATCAAGATGTTAGAGAGGATTTACGTCTGCAATATAGATTTCTAGATTTGCGTGGTAACAAATTAAAAAACAATTTAATATTAAGAGCTCAGGTTATTCAATTCTTACGCAGTCAAATGATAGAACAAGGATTTTTGGAAGTTCAAACTCCAATTCTTACGAGTTCCTCTCCTGAGGGAGCTAGAGATTACTTAGTTCCAAGTAGAGTTCACCCTGGAAAGTTTTATGCACTTCCTCAAGCTCCACAACAATTTAAACAATTACTCATGGTTTCAGGAATTGACAAATATTTTCAGATTGCCCCATGTTTTAGAGATGAAGACGCAAGAGCAGATCGTGCTCCTGGTGAATTTTATCAACTAGATATGGAAATGAGCTTTGCAGGACAAGAAGATGTTTTTGCTGTTATGGAACCTGTTATTTATAACACATTCAAAAAGTTTTCTGATAAGGAAATTGCTGCTTATCCATTTCCTAGAATTCCATATAAAGAATCTATGGTTAAGTACGGAACAGATAAACCAGATTTAAGAAATCCTTTATTTATAATTGATGTTACGGAATTCTTCCAAAAATGTACATTCAAACCATTTCATGGCTTAACAGTTAGAGCCATAAAAGTTAACGGACATATGTCTAAAGGATTCCATGAAAAGATGCTTTCTTTTGCAACATCTATTGGAATGGCTGGCCTTGGATACTTAGAGGTTCAAGAAGATTTAAGTTTCAAAGGACCTATCGATAAATTTATTCCAGCTGATATGAAACAAGAGCTTCTTGATTTAGCAGATTTGAAAAAGGATGATACTATTTTCTTCATTGCAGATAATGAAGCTAAAGCTACATTTTTAGCTGGTCAAATAAGAACGGAATTAGGAAATCGTTTAAATCTGATAGACGAAAATGTTTTCCAATTCTGTTGGATTGTAGATTTTCCTATGTATGAATTGGATGAGCATGGAAAAATAGCATTTAATCACAATCCATTTTCTATGCCTCAAGGTGGTTTAGACAGCTTAAACAACATGAATCCATTAGACATTTTAGCATATCAATATGATATTGTTTGTAATGGTATAGAATTGTCTTCTGGAGCTGTTAGAAACCATGATACACGCATAATGGTTAAAGCCTTTGAGCTTGCTGGTTATACCAAAGAAACTATAGAGGAAAAATTTCCAGCATTATTTAATGCTTTTCAATATGGTGCTCCACCTCATGCAGGTATTGCTCCTGGTGTTGATAGAATGTTAATGCTTTTAGCTGGATGCGATACTATTAGAGATGTAATAGCTTTCCCTATGAATAGCAAGGCTCAAGATCTATTAACTGGCGCTCCTGGTATTGTAACAAAAGAACAACTTCAGGATGTTCATATAAAATTAGATATCAAAGATTAGAAAAACAAAACGTATAGATATAAAATTTAATTTATTTCTATACGTTCTATTTTTGTATTAATTTCCACTTCCATACTTTAGTACTATATATGTATTTTTTAGAAATAGTTTAAATGATGAAGCACTTAAAGGATAATACCTATGTAGTTTACTTAGATTTAAGTTTTTACTTTCATTAACTTTGTTATCCGTTAAATTTTGTATATATCCTTCATCTTCTAGCGCCTTTACATCATCATTAGTATATAGTCCATATGGATATGTAAATACCTTCAGCAATTGTTCATCATCTAGATTTACTTTTAAATTTTCATATGCCTGATTTGTTTGATTTACCAACTCCAGTGTATCCACTTTATCATATTCAGTATGTGTTAATCCGTGTGAATAAATATCCATTACTCCACTATCATGCATCTCCTTTGCTTGCTCCCAATTGAAATAATTCTGTATTCCAACACAATCATCTATAACAAAGGTAGTCATTGGAATATTATATTTTTTTGCAATTTCAAATGCATATTTATATACTCCCATATAGCCATCATCAAATGTTATTAAAAAACTCCACTTTGAAAGTGCTTTTTCCCCATTTTTATAATCTACTAAATCCTGATAACTAATTGGTTTATATCCTAATTTCATAAGACCAGTAATTTGTTTTTCAAAAGTATCTACGGTTGTCTGCATAAAATCATATTCTATTTCAGATTCATCTTTTACAATATCATGATAAATATAGATTGGAATTTCTATATTTTTTTCACTGATATAATATGTTTTGTTTCTTGTAAAAAATTCATATGCAATAACAAGTATTAAAAAAATTATCACTGCAACCAATAAATAAATAATAACCTTTATTACTTTTTTAGGTATCGATTTTTTTACGTTATTTTTTTCTTTCATCTTGTCTCCTTACAATTTAGTATCCACTGCCATATCTCATTATTCTATAATTAATTTTTAATAAAATCTTAAATACTGAATCACTTAAAGGATAACATCTATGTAGCATACTTAAATTCAAATTCTTACTTTCATTAACTTTGTTATCTGTTAAATTCTGAATATAGCCTTCATCAGCCAAAGCATTGATATCATTCATATTATATAATCCATATGGATATGTAAATACTTTTAATATATTTTCATCTTGCAACTTTATTTTCAAATCTTCATAAGCTTGATTTGTTTGACTAACTAAATCTCCTGAATTTTGTTTATCATACTCCAAATGTTGATATCCATGAGAATAAATTGAAATCAACCCACTATCATACATTTCTTTTGCCTGAGCCCAAGTAAAGGTTCCGTCATCTTTTTCTAAAGTTTGATCTATTACAAATGAAGTCATTGGAATATTATATTTTTTTGCAATATCAAATGCATATTCATATACTCCACTGCATCCATCATCAAAGGTTATTAAAAAACTCCATTTTGGAATTGCTTTTTCTCCATCTTTGTATTCCACTAAATCCTGATAACTTATTGGTTTATATCCCAATTTCATCAATCCCGTAATCTGTTTTTCGAAGGTATCTACCGTTGTTTGCATATACTCATATTGTATTTCTGTTTCATCCTTAACTATATTATGGTATACAAAAATCGGTATTTGTAAATTCCTTTCTCCTATATAATATGTATTGTTTCTTGTTGCAATTTCATATATAACAAAGCTTGTACATGCTAACACTACTAAAATTATTAGTGTTAGTAGTACTTTCTTCTTGATATTTTTTTCTTTTAATCCATCCTGTTTTTCTAAAACTTTCTCTTTCATTTTTCCTTCCTTTTATTAAAGTGTTATCAATTTTCTTAAAACTATTAAAAATTTGTATAACAATTAACTACAATAAATTCAATGCATTTTTCTTAATTTTATAACTACCTACAATATATGTTAACAATTATCGTGCGCCAGTAGCCCCAGAATTTTTCCTTATCGTCCTATGAAAAAGACACATTCTCATAGTTAAGAGAAAATTTCAATTCCTAGCTTTCTCTAATTGTTAACATAGTATTGTAGGTATAACTTAAATTTATACAGTATTTCTATTAAAATCTCTATAAATCATTTATTCTTGTATAATTTTTAATTATGTTTAAAAAGTCTCTTTTCCATAGTAACTGTCAATTAAGATTTGCTTAATTTCTTCAACTAATGGAACTCGTGGATTTGCTGTTGTACATTGGTCTGAAAAAGCTCTGTCAGCCAATTCGTCCACTTTTGCCATCCACTCTGCCTCATCAATTCCTGCATCCTTGAACGAACGTGGAATTCCAACATCATCTGCCAATCTTCTAACTTCTCTTATTAAAGATTGAACACCCTCTTCATTAGTGTAAGCTGGAAAATTCATTCTTCTAGAAATATCCGCATATTTTTGGTCTGCTATATAATATTCATATTTAGGGAAAGATACAAATTTACTTGGTTCCCTTACACCATTATATTTTACAACATATGGAAGTAATATAGCATTAATTCTACCATGAGGCAAATGGAATTCTGCACCTATTTTATGCGCCATTGAGTGACACACTCCTAAAAACGCATTTGTAAATGCCATTCCTGCTATTGTACTCGCATTGTGCATTTTTTCTCTGGCAAGTTTATTACTTGCTCCATTATTATATGCTTCTCTTAAATTTTTAAACACTAACTCTGCTGCCTTTTCTGCTAGTCCATCAGTATAATCAGATGCCATATTAGACACATATGCCTCTAATGCATGAGTTAAAACATCCATACCAGTATCTGCTGTAACAGATTTTGGAAGGCTCATTACTAATTCTGGATCCACAATAGCAACATCTGGTGTTAATTCATAATCTGCTAATGGATATTTTTTATTCTTTTCTTTATCAGATATTACCGCAAAAGAAGTAACTTCTGAACCTGTTCCTGATGTTGTAGGTATTGCAACCATTTGAGATTTTTCACCTAATTTAGGAAACTTGTATGTGCGTTTACGTATATCCATAAATTTAAGTTTCATTCCCTCAATATCTGCCTCTGGATGTTCATAAAATAACCACATTCCTTTTGCAGCATCTATTGGACTTCCTCCTCCTAAAGCAATTATGACATCAGGTTTAAATTCATTCATTTTCTCTACACCTTTTTTTATCGTAGCAAATGAAGGGTCAGACTCTACATCTGCAAAGATTTCTGAATGAACATATTCTCTTCTATTCCTTAAATGATACAAAACTTTATCAACATATCCTAACTTTAACATTCCTTCATCAGTTACTATAAAAGCCCTTGTTATACCTGGCATTTTTTCTAAATACCCAAGTGAACCTGCTTCAAAATATATTTTATCTGGAACCTTAAACCACTGCATATTAACTCTCCTATTTGCCACTCTTTTAATATTTATTAGGTTTACTGATGAAACATTTGCAGTTGTAGAATTGCCACCAAATGTTCCACATCCTAAAGTTAGAGATGGCATATTAGTATTATATATATCTCCTATAGCTCCGTGCGTAGAAGGAGAATTAACTATTATTCTTCCAGCTTTTACAACCTCTGAAAATTTATTAATAACATCTTTATCTTCTGCATGAATAACAGCCGAATGGCCTAAACCACCAAATTCTATTAATTTTTCTGCTAGGTCAATTCCCTCATCACTACCATCTACAACGTAATAAGTAAGAACTGGACTCAACTTTTCCTTTGAAAAAGGATATTCTATTCCAACACCATTTTCTTTTAAAACCAATACTTTTGTATTTTCTGGCACATCAATTCCTGCACCTTTTGCAATATTATATGGACTTTTTCCTACAATATCTGCGTTTAAAGAGCATCCTTTTTCTTCTATAAACATGCTAGAACGTAATCTATTTGTTTCTTCTTCATTTAAGAAATAGCATCCTGCTTCTCTCATTAAGTTTTCAAAATCCTCATGAATTTCTCTATCAACGATAACAGATTGTTCAGAAGCACAGATCATACCATTATCAAAAGTTTTTGAATGAATAATTGAGTTTACTGCTAATATAACATCTGCTGTATCATCAATAATTGCAGGTGTATTTCCAGCGCCAACACCTAAAGCAGGTTTACCACTTGAATATGCTGATTTAACCATTCCAGGTCCACCAGTAGCAAGAATAGTGTCTGCTGATTGCATTAATGTATTTGTAAGTTCTAGTGATGGAACATCTATCCATGCAATAATTCCTTCTGGTGCTCCAGCTTTAACAGCTGCCTCTAAAACTATTTTTGCAGCAGCAATAGTAGAATTTTTAGCTCTTGGATGAGGACTAATAATAATTCCATTTCTTGTTTTTAATGAAATTAATGTCTTAAATATTGCTGTTGATGTAGGATTTGTTGTTGGAATAACAGCAGCAATTAATCCTAAAGGTTCAGCTACTTTTCTTACTCCATAAGAAGCATCATATTCTAAAGTTCCACAAGTTTTTTCATTTTTATACTTATTGTAAATATACTCAGCCGCATAATGATTCTTTATAACTTTGTCTTCTACAACTCCCATCCCAGTTTCTTCAACTGCCATTTTAGCAAGAGGAATTCTTGCTTGGTTCGCAGCAATAGAAGCAGCTAAAAATATTTTATCAACTTGTTCTTGAGTATAATGAGAAAACTCTTGTTGAGCTTTTTTCACATTTCTTATTGTCTCTTCTAAAGCTTCTACGCTGTCTACAATTTTGTACTCTTTTTCCATATAGCACTCTCCTTTATTTATATTTTAAGTCTAATCGAATTAATTTATTCTTTCTTCATGTTCACGAAGCAATAATATCATTTCAAAATTGTTTTTTCAATATGTTATTAATTAATATTTTCATTTATTTTTAGCTATTTCAAAATTTTTGACATTTTATGTTTACGCCTATATAATATTACAAAAAAGATTGGAAAAAATAATGGAAGAAAGATATTTAAGATACAAACATTTAAATGAATATTTAAAGAATAAATTTGGAGAAAGAACATTAAAAATATGTGTTGATGGTGGCTTTACTTGTCCGAACAGAGATGGCAAATGCGGATATGGTGGATGTATTTTTTGCAGTGAAACAGGCTCAGGAGATCATTTAAAGCATACTAGTATCCCTGAACAAATCAATCAATTTTTCAATAGCTATAAAGCATCTCGTGCTAATAAATTCATAGTATATTTTCAGAACTTTACAAATACATATGATACTATTGAAAATCTAAAAAGAAAATATGATTCATGTTTTATAGATGATAGAATTGTTGGAATCGAAATTGCAACAAGACCAGATTGTATTACTGAAGAAATAGCCAAATTGATACACTCATATTCTGAAAAATATTATGTATGTGTAGAACTAGGTTTACAAACTTCAAACGATAAAACAGCAAACTTTATCAATCGTGGTTATTCCTCAGCAGACTTTACAAACGCTGTAAATATTTTAAGCAAATATAATATCAATGTTGTAACACATATAATGATTGGATTACCAAATGAAACAAAAATAGATTTAGAAAATACCATAAATTTCATTAACTCTCATAATATTAATGGTATTAAAATTCACTCAACTTATATTGTAGAAAACACTAAACTAGAAGAACTATATAATCAACATTTATATGAACCGATATCATATGAATATTATATGGATTGCTTAGAATATGTTATTACTCACATTTCTCCAGAACTTGTCATTCATCGAATTTCTGGAGATGCTCCAAAAGATTTACTTGTTGCACCAGAATGGAACCTTCACAAAAAGAAAGTAATGAACGGATTAGACAAAATTCTAAAAGAAAAAAATCTATATCAAGGAATTTTTTACAAATCTGAAAAATAATACAATCTTCCAATATATAAAACTTCATTGTGCAGAAAATTTACTGCATAAATCTTTGCAAACAAACAAATTTACTGAATGAATTTCTATTTTTAAAAATCGTTTTAATCAATAATATTTCTTTGACATTTTAATAGTATTATGATATAGTATTCAATACTAGATGATATAGTTTAAAATAACGGAGGGATTCAAATGAAAAGAACAAAATTAGCCGACAGAATTTTACCCACTTACACAAAAGGCGAAGAAATTTTTAATATGGTAACGCACATAGTAGGCGGCGCTTTCGGTATAGCCGCGCTTGCCACCTGCGTTGTGAGGGCGTTTTTACACGGCGGCGCTTATGAGGTTGTAAGCGCCTTTATATATGGCTTTTCAATGATTCTTTTATACACAATGTCAAGCGTATACCACGGCTTAAAGCCCGAAACGGCAAAAAAGGTTATGCAGGTTATAGACCACTGCTCCGTGTTTATACTTATTGCAGGTACATATACACCCATTGCGCTGTGCTCATTAAGGCGCGCAAGCACCGCCCTTGGTTGGACGGTATTCGGCATAGTGTGGGGCATATCTGCCTTGGGTATAACGCTCAATGCAATTGACCTTAAAAAATACAGCGTATTTTCAATAATTTGCTACTTAGCGCTTGGCTGGTGCATTGTTTTTACCGGCAAAACCGCCGTTACCTCGGTAGGCACTACCGGGTTTATGTGGCTGCTCGCCGGCGGAATAGCATACACCGTAGGCGCGGTGCTTTACGGAATAGCCGGCAGAAGCGTTCACCGCTATATGCATTCCGTTTTTCATATTTTCGTTGTGGCGGGCAGTATACTGCAATATTTCTGTATTTTGTTTTATGTTCTGTAATACCGTAAAAAGAGCCGACGCACGTGGGTATAATCACGCGCGTCGGCTCTTTTGTTTTATAAATATACTGTTTCCGCGCCGAGCAGCTGCGCCTCGTATTCGGAGTGGGTAACCGCTATAAGCGTTCTGCCGTTTAAGCCTTGCAATATATGCTTTGCGGCTTTTTCGGTGTTTTCTTTATCAAGCCCCGCAAACGGCTCGTCCAGTACCAGGCAATCGTATTCAGCTGAAAGCGCGCGGGCTATTGCCACGCGCCGCCGCATACCGCCCGATAACTCGGATGGATATTTTTCGGCTGACTCCCCTACTCCCAACGCCGAAAGATTATAAAGCGCGGTCTTTTCATCTGCGCCTATCAGCGTTATATTGCCGAGTGCGGTTTTAAATGGCAGCAGTCTGTCCTCTTGAAAAACGGCGGACATTCGTGCGCCGCCCGTTTCAATACTGCCGCCGCATGGCTTTTCAAGCCTCAATATCAGCCGTAAAAGGGTGGTTTTTCCGCGTCCGCTTTCTGCGAAAATACAAATTCGTTTACCGCTCGGAATTTCAAGTGAAAAATTTCCGAAAACGCTTTTATCGGCATAAGAAAAGGAAAGGTTATTTATTTTTATCATTCAAATACCTCCCCGCCAGCCGCTTTATTATAAGCTCAATAAGCAGCGATAACACCGCCACAACCGCCGTAAGTGCAAAAACGCGCGGCGTTTCAAGGTACAGCTTTGCGTCCTGTAACAACCTGCCGATTGAATTTATCGGTCGGCAAATAACCTCTGCCGCAACGCCCGATTTCCAGGCAAAGCCCAGTGCATTTACTGCCGCCGCCGCAAAAGAGGGCAATATAAGCGGCAGCTTTATTTTAAAAAGTATTTTTATGGGCGACAGCCCGAAAACCTTGCCCAGCTCTATATAGCCTTTATCGAGGTTAAGTATTCCGTTTTCCACATTCGACCATATCATAGGCAGCACCATTAAAAACGAAATGAACACCGATAAATAGGCACTTTTAATCCACACAAGCGCCAGTATTATAAACGAAGCCACGGGAACCGCGCGTATAAGGTGCAAAACAGGCGCGAAAATATCCCTGAAAACGCGAAAACGCGCCGATAATACCGCGCACACCGCGCCGACAATAAGCCCCGATAAATACCCCGCCGTAATTCTGAGCATGCTAAGCAAAACGGCGCGCCAAAATTCGGCTGTTTTTCCAAGCTCTGCCAATGTTAAAAAAACCGCGCGCGGGTAAGGAATAAGCAATTCTTTGCCCACGGCGGCAGCGGCAAGCTGCCATACCGCAAGCCATAAAAGCGCCACGGCAGCCCGCCTTAAAATATTCTTTAACTTACTTTGCTTCATAGTAGAAAGCGTCGTCCGGCAATGCCCCGCCCACGCTCTTGGGGTTAGCGTCAAAGAGGAACTTTAAATATGCCGAAAGGTCGGTTTTAAGCTCTTTTCCGTCTTCAAATACTATATTGCAGTAGGGCAGAGCCTTTTTGGCTATTGCGGCGGCTGCAACTATACCGTATTTCTCGCAAAGTGCGGCGGCGGTATCGGGGTCGGAATTAACCGATTTAACCGATTCCTCGTATTCCTCCATAAATATTTTAACCGCGTCGGGGTTCTGTTCGGCGTATTTCTTGCGAACGACTATGCAGCCCATAACAAGCTTTGTATCGTTCACCTTATCCCACTCTTTGTTCATATCAAGCGCTATAGTTGAGCCTTGAGCCTTAACGGTAATGGTTGTTGCAACCGGCTGGGGAGCAACCGCGATTATCTTCTCATTCTGCGCAAAGGCGGTAACAAGCTCGGTCGGCTGCGAAACAAAGTTAAGGGTTACGTCTGTGCCTACCTTCAAGCCGTTCTTTTCAAATATATAGTTTATAATGTATTCGGGGTTTGCGCCCTGACCCGTAGCGTATACGGTTTTGCCCTTTAAGGACTTAATGTCGGTTATTTCCTCACCCTTTGTAACCAGACAAAGAACGCCTAAAGTATTAGCCGCAAGCACCTTTATGCCGCCCTCGGTCTTTTTGTAAAGGGTTGATGCTAAGTTAGTAGCTATTGCGGCAATATCCGCCTCGCCGTTTGTAAGCTTAGCTACAATTTCATCATTGCTGCCAACGGTTGAAACCGTGTAGTTAAGTCTGCCGGTTTTATCCTCCGCCTTTTTCATAAGCGGCGCCAGCCCCATACCGGTAGGTCCGTTAAGCGCAAAGACATTGCAGGCGGTATTAAGCTTTTCGGGGGTGGAGCTTACGGGAGCCGCCGAGCTTTGCGGGGTGCTGCTTTCGTTCTTTGTGCCGCAGGCGGCAAATGTAAGCACCATAGCCACAGCCAACAGCATACTGATAATTTTTTTCATTTTTCTGTCACCTTTATCTTATTATTTTCCCTTATTATACTGCCGCGCTTTTCAAGGGCTTCAAGGCTGCGGTAGAGGCTCGCTCTGCCCAGTCCCAGCATTTTTGCCAGCTCGGTCATACTTACGGGAATAACAGCGTATCCGTTATCGTCAGCCGAGAGCGTAAGGTATTTTAGCACCGTATTCTCCGCATCGGAACAGGAAATAACGCTGAGCCTTTTATTAAGAAATCTTATTCTGTCAGATAAAAAGGCTATATAGTTTACCGCCGTGACAGGATGCTTTTCAAAAAGCGAAACGAGCGTTTCCTCGGTTATAAAGCATATATCCGAGCTTTCAGCCGCCGAAACGGTGCTGACGTATGCATCAGCCGTGCCGAAAACCGCCGCCGCCCCAAAGCACGAGCCGGCGTAAATACGTTTCATAACCATTTGCTGCGAATTGCTTGTAACCGCCGAAACAGACCCCGATTTTACAAAACCGATGGCGCGGCGAAAGCTTTCGGGCGAATAAACAATTTCACCCTTTTTAAATTTCTCCGCTTCGGGCAAAGCCGAAATTATTTCGCGCTTTTCATTCTCTTGCAAACCGTCAAGTAAAAATAAGCCGTCGTATACTGACATTAAGACTCCTAAATTTTTGTCTCAAATGAGACAGTTTATTATATTATAGCATAAGAAACGCATAAGTCAAGCAAAATTTATTTTTCAGCGTCGCGTGTTTTAATTATTCAAAAGCTCAATCCGTATATACCGTGATATTAAAGGCGCTGTCCTTTAATATATGCCGGCTTTGCCGGTTTCTTATACAGAACCCCTTATCTGTATAAGAGAATATGCCGAGAGATAAACACTCACGGCATATTTTTTGTATTTAAGCTATGTCACGTTTTTTTCGCTGTATAATCACAAACGCTGCGGCGCATATTAGTGCCGAAAGCAGCGAGCCCGCCGCAGTTGCAAGCCCCATAGGATAGAGTGTTTCGGGGAACATTGAAGACATTAAATAAGAACCGGGAACACGCACAAGCAGTATTGCAATTATATTGTGCATAAACGAAATTCCCGATTTACCGCAGGCGCAGAAATACCCGCTGAACGCAAAGTGTATTCCGGCGAAAAGGCAATCCCACGCGTAGCCGCGCAGGTACCCGCCGCCGAGCCGTATGACTGCCGCGCTGTCAGTAAACAGCGATACCGCCCTGCCCGATAAAAACTGCATAATAACCGCTACCGTGCCGCCGAAGCCTGCGGCAATAAAAATTGCGTAAAGCAGCGTTTTTCTTGCACGTTCGGGCTTTTGCGCCCCGATATTCTGCGCGCCGAGCGCAGAAACGGCTGAAAGCATAGAGGAGGGAACAAGGAACAAAAAGCCGATTATTTTTTCAACAATTCCCACCGCCGCCGCGTCATTAAGCCCGCGGCGGTTTGCTATTACGGTGATTACCATAAAGGCAATTTGAATAAAACCGTCCTGCATGGCAACCGGCACGCCTATTTTAAGAATTTTTCCGGTTATTTGCTTATCGGGCTTTAGGTCCGCTTTTTTAAGCGCAAAGTCAGTTTTGCGCATTTTTACAAAGATAAGCGATATAACAACGCTTACAGCCTGAGATAGCGTTGTGCCGAGCGCCGCTCCCGCTGGGCCCATACCGAGAGCGCCTATAAACAGGTAATCGAGCGCTATATTGGCGGCGCATGCAACCGCTATAAAGTACATGGGGCTTTTGCTGTCCCCCATACCGCGGAAAACGGCGCTTATAATATTATACGCCGTTATAAACGGTATGCCTATAAAGCAAATCGTAAGGTAATCCACCGTGCCCGCAGCAGCGTCTGCGGGGGTTGAAACGGCGGAAACTATGGTGTTTCGCAGAATAAGCAGCAAAAATGTCAGAGTCACGGAAAGCCCCATAAACAGCGTTACGGTGTTACCCGTAAAAAGCGCCGCTTTGCGGCTGTCCTTTCCGCCCACAGCCTGACCGATATTTACCGTGGCGCCCATGGCAAGCCCCACTATCATTACCGTTAACATATGCATAACCTGCGAGCCCACGGAAACCGCGGTAGTATCGGCAACGCTGCCGAACTGACCTATTATGAGCAGATCCGCCATTCCGTAAAGGGTTTGCAGGAAAAAAGATAAAAGGTACGGCAGCGAGAAGAACAAAAGGTTCTTCATAACGCTGCCGCTTGTAAGCTCCCGTTTCATACAGAGGCTTAACCCCCGAGGTAAGCTTTTTTAACCGAGTCGCTTTGTGCAAGCTCTGCACCCGTGCCCGAAAGGGTAATTCTGCCCGATTCAAGAACATAAGCGCGGTCGGCTATTCTGAGCGCCATTTCGGCGTTCTGTTCAACCAAAAGAATGGTAGTGCCCGCCTCGTGCAGTTCCTTAATTATATCAAATATCTGCTGAACAAGTATAGGTGCTAAGCCCATTGAGGGTTCGTCGAGCATTAAGAGCTTGGGTTTACTCATAAGCGCCCTGCCCATGGCGAGCATTTGCTGCTCGCCGCCCGAAAGCGTGCCGGCAATCTGATTTTTGCGGTGCTTAAGGCGCGGAAAACGCTCAAAAACATCCGCTATGCCTTCTTTAACATAGCCCGGCTGTGTATAAGCGCCCATTTCCAGATTTTCAAGCACGGTCATATGCAAAAATATACGTCTGCCCTCGGGAACGTGAGCCAAACCCTTTGATACCAGCTTGTGCGCCTCGGCGTGGGTAATATCCTCGTTCATAAGGGTTATACTGCCGGTTTTTGAGTGCATAAGCCCCGAAATGGTTTTAAGGGTGGTTGACTTGCCCGCGCCGTTTGCGCCTATAAGGGCTACAATTTCATCCTCGTGCACTTCAAGCGAAATGCCTTTAAGCGCGTGAATATTGCCGTAATAAACGTTTATATCATTTACTTTCAGCATTGCCGTCAGCCTCCTTTTTCTTTCCGAGATACGCCTCAATAACCTTGGGGTTAGCCTTAATTTCATCCGGCGTGCCCTTTGCGATTATTTTACCGTGATCAAGCACGCAAATGCCCTCGCAAATGTTCATAACAAGGTTCATATCGTGCTCAATAAGCATTATTGCAATATTGAAGGTATCGCGTATACGGCGAATATTTTCCATAAGCTCCGCCGTTTCTGAGGGGTTCATACCCGCCGCGGGCTCGTCAAGCAAAATAATGCTCGGGTTGGTGGCAAGCGCTCTTACAATTTCAAGTCTTCTCTGCGCACCGTAGGGCAGCGAGCCTGCCTCCTCGTTTGCAACATCTGCCATTGAGAAAAAGTCAAGCAGCTCTATTGCGCGCTCATTAGCCGTTTTTTCGGCTTTTTTATAGCCGAGACCGTGGGTGACCGAGGCGAAAAAGCCCTCTTTAATGGAGTTATGCAAGCCTACCTTAACATTATCAAGCACCGACATATTGGAAAACAGGCGTATGTTTTGAAAAGTACGCGCAATTCCCATACGGTTTACCTGCGAGGTCGTTTTGCCGGCAGTTGACTTTCCGTCCAAAATAATAGAACCGCGCGAGGGCTGATAAACGTTTGTAAGCAGGTTGAAAACTGTGGTTTTGCCTGCGCCGTTAGGGCCTATAAGACCGGCTATTTCGGTTTTGCCTACGGTAAGTGAAAATTCGTCAACTGCGGTAAGTCCGCCGAAATCAATACCCAAATGGTGAGTTTCAAGCACGGGGCGTTTATCAACATCGCGCTCGGGAACAATCGCGCCCGAGGGGTAAGGTACCATTTTATCCATTTGATTTTACCTCCCCGTTTTTATTCTTGCGGAACATTTCGTTTAATTTAATCTTAGTGTTTTCAAAAAAGAGCTTTGCTTTTGAGCTGTTTTTAAGCAGCATTACCGCAATAAGCAGTATTGCGTAAATAAGCATACGGTAGTCGCCCGCGTTTATGTTGCGTAAAAGCTCGGGCAGCATATAAAGCAGGGCGGTTGCTATAATAGTACCGAAAATATTGCCCATTCCGCCAAGCACCACGAAAACAAGAATTAAAATTGAAGTGTTAAAGTTGAACTTTTCAGCCGCGATAGCCGAGAAATTCATAGCGTAAAGCACGCCCGCCATGCCTGCCAGGGCAGCTGAGGTAATAAATGCGGTAAGCTTGTACTTTGTAATGCTTATACCTACCGATTCGGCGGCTATGCGGTTATCCCTTATAGCGGTTATAGCGCGGCCCGAACGGCTGTAAATAAGGTTAATTACCACAAACAGGGTGAAAAGAATAAGCACAAAGCCTGCCGTAAAGGTGGCAATTTTGGTTATACCCACCGCGCCCTGCGGGCCGTTGAGAATAATTCTGCCGTTTTTCATACCGAGGCTTGCCGCGTCCTTCATATTAACGTGAAGCCCGCTTTTATCAATACCCACATAAAGGCAGTTTATTATATTCTTTATAATTTCACCGAATGCGAGGGTAACTATTGCAAGATAGTCGCCCGAAAGCCGCAGAACGGGTATACCGATTAAAAAGCCCATAATTCCCGCGATTATACCGCCCGCAACCATTGCGATAACAAGTCTTACGGGGTCGGACCCGACCTTATCCTGCAGAGCCGCCGTGACTATGGCTCCCGTGAACGCGCCCACGCTCATAAAGCCGGCGTGACCGAGAGACAACTCACCCAAAACACCGACGGTCAGGTTAAGCGAGATAGCCATAACTATATATGCGCAGATAGGAATTAACTGACCGGAAATGGAGTTGCTTATCATTCCCGCGTTTTGCAGCGGGAAAAGTATTGCAAATAAAGCTATTACAAGACCGTAGGTTTTAATATTTGTTCGGGCATATTTGCTAAGCCCTTTGTATTTTGAAGCGATACTCATATTTCCCACCTCACACCTTTTCCGTTATCTTCTTGCCGAGCAAGCCGGTAGGCTTAACAAGGAGTACTATTATAAGCACCGAGAAAACAATAGCGTCGGACAGCTGGGTGGAAATATACGCCCTGCCGAGAATTTCTATAACGCCCAAAAGTATGCCGCCTATCATGGCTCCGGGAATTGAGCCTATACCGCCGAAAACCGCCGCCGTAAACGCCTTTATACCGGGCATTGAGCCGGTGGTAGGTATCAGCACCGGGTACGCAGAGCAAAGCAGAACGCCCGCTATTGCAGCCAAAGCGCTGCCTATTGCAAAGGTCATTGAAATGGTGCGGTTGGTGTTTATGCCCATAAGCAAAGCGGCGTCCTTATCCTCAGATACCGCGCGCATTGCCTTACCCATTTTACCCTTTTTGGTAAAGAAGGTAAGTCCCACCATTATAAGCACGCAGGCGGCAACGGTAACGAGCGATTCGGGCGTTATTATAAGCTTGCCGTCAAATAATGAAATGGATTTAAACGGCACTACCGATGTGAACGCACGCGGAGTGCTGCCCCAGATTATAAGCGCCGCATTCTGTAAAAAGTAGCTCACGCCGATAGCCGTTATAAGCACGGCAAGCGATGTTGCCTTTCTCAAAGGACGGTAAGCAAGGCCCTCAATAAGAATACCCAATACCGTACAAACAGCCATTGAAATAAGTATAGACAGCACCGTGGGAATACCTAAGGTTGTGGAGCATATGTAAGAAACATACGCGCCTACCATAATAACGTCGCCGTGCGCAAAGTTGAGCATTTTCGCAATGCCGTAAACCATTGTATAGCCGAGCGCTATTATGGCGTAAACGCTGCCGAGACTTATTCCGTTTATTAAGTTGGAAATTAAAGTCATTGCTTACACCCCTTTTAAAAATGGGAAAACGGGGTCATATAAGACCCCCTTTCCCCTATTAAACCGAATACGGATTATTTATCCATACCGACGTATGCGCCGTTTTTGATTACCATGCCCTTAGGAGACTTGGAAACCTCACCGGTGGTTTTCCATGTCATACCCGTACCGGTAAGACCGTCAAACTTAAAGGAAGAATCGGTGAACTGTGCGGTCAAAGCCTCGCATATATCGGCCGCCTTATCGCTTGCCTTTACACCCTTTGCCTTGCATGCTTCATAGAGTGCGTAAACGCAGTCATAGGTATCGGCAGCGAACTGGTTCGGAGTCTCGCCGAATTTCTCTTTGTACTTCTTAACAAAGTTCTGCGTCTTTTCATCGGTTGCGTCAGCCGTGAAAGGAGTTAAAAGCATAACGTTTTCGGCAAGCTTTGTATCAAAGTTTTTAACTGTGAGTATACCGTCCATACCGTCAACGCCGAAGAACTTAGGTGCGTAGCCCATCTTGTTTGCCTGGGTCAGTATGAGGGATGCCGGAGTATAGTAGATCGGGAGGAAGAGCAGATCCGCACCCTTTGCCTTAGCGTCGTTAAGCTGAGCGGAGAAGTCGCTGTTGGTATCATCCGGGAAGGTGGTAGTGCTTACAATCTCAAGACCTTCTTTTTTAGCCTCGGCCGCGAATTTCTGATAGATACCGGTCGAATAAGCATCACCGTTGTTGTAGATTATCGCAATCTTGGTGCCGAGCTTCTGCTCTTTTATATACTGAGCGGATGCAACGCCCTGGTTCGGGTCGGTAAAGCACATCTGGAATACGTTATCCTTACGCTGAATGGTTACGTTACCGTCGCCGTCAGGCTGACCGCCTATAACGTCGGTAGAAGAAGCGGAAGGAGTAAGCTGGAAGATCTTATCGGAATTGGTTTCGGTGGAAACAGCAATGCAGGGCTTCGTGGTAACAGTACCCATAAGGATCTGCATGCCCCAGTCTTTCAGCTTGTTGTAAGCATTGACTGACTTTTCGGCGTCGTTTTCATCGTCTTCAAACTGCAGCTCGAACTGTACGTCCTCGCCCTTTGCGTTGATTTCCTCAACCGCAATTTCAGCAGCGTTTTTAACTGCCTGGCCGTAAATAGCCGCAGCACCGGTGATAGGTCCTATACCGCCAATTTTGATCTTGCCGCTTGAAGAGCCGCCGCTGTCTTTAGAGCCGCCGCAGCCGGCCATAGCGGTAAGAACGAGGGCAGCCGACATAGCCGCGCTCATAAATCTTACAAATTTTTTCATTTTAAACAACCTCTTTCAAAGTTTTTTATATTTAACAGCCCGAAAGCTGAAAAACAACAATAATAAAAAATGACCTTGCCTTTTTTTGAAAAGCAAAGTCAGCAGGTTTACAAGCCTTTTCAGCTTTTAACAGGCTCATAAAAAGCCGTTTTGCTTTTCATATTTATATGTTTTAAAATTCCAATCGCTCTTATTATAATTAGCTGTAGGAAAATAATGGCGCTAATTACAAAAAGGGACACTGTGTTGACAACAGTGCCCTCGTTAAGACGTATTAAAGAAGCAGACGAAAATTCAGGTGCGGTATTGGCATCTGTTGACTGTTCATATGATTTTGTCATAAATGAAACACGCATTGTCTTTCGTCCTTTCCTTTTGTTGCACCCATTTTATCACAAGCATATAATCTTGTCAAGTACACTTTAGCGATTTAAACTAATTTTCCGCTTTTTAATAAAAATATACGAAATTAAACTCGCATTTTGTAGAATATTGAAGAAAGATTAAAATATGCAAATTTGCTATTGCATAATTATTCATTGTATGCTATACTTTATGCAAAGAAAACAAGCAAATATGCAATCGGAGGAATATATTATGAATAAAAAAGACATTAAAAAGGTAGTTTTGGCGTATTCGGGCGGACTTGATACTTCCATAATCATTCCGTGGTTAAAGGAAAATTACAATAATCCCGAGATTATTGCCGTTTCGGGAAATGTAGGTCAGGCAAGCGAGCTTGAGGGGCTTGAGGAAAAAGCGCTCAAGACCGGCGCCTCCAAAGTATATATAGAAGACCTTACAAAGGAATTTTTGGAAGATTACGTTTTTCCCTGCGTTCAGGCGGACGCGCTTTATGAGGATTATATGTTAGGCACGGCGTTTGCACGCCCCCCTATAGCAAAGCGCATTGCCGAAATTGCAATTGCCGAGGGAGCCGACGCTATTTGCCACGGCTGCACGGGCAAGGGCAACGACCAAGTAAGGTTTGAGCTTGCAATAAAGGCGTTTGCGCCCGATATTACAATAATCGCCCCGTGGCGTGAGTGGAGCATTAAATCAAGGGAAGAGGAAATTGAGTATGCCGAGGCGCATAACGTTCCGCTTAAAATAAGCCGCGAGACCAACTACTCAAAGGATAAAAACATCTGGCATTTATCGCACGAGGGACTTGACCTTGAAGACCCGAAAAACGAGCCGCAGTACAACAAGCCGGGCTTTCTTGAAATGGGCGTATCCCCCGAAATGGCGCCCGATAAGCCGACCTATGTAACGCTCCACTTTGAAAAGGGCATTGCCACAGCGATTGACGGCAAGGAAATGGGTGCTGTGGAGCTGGTTGAAACCCTTAATAAGCTGGGCGGCGAAAACGGTATAGGCTTGCTTGATATTGTGGAAAACAGGCTTGTGGGTATGAAGTGCCGCGGCGTGTACGAGACCCCCGGCGGAGCTATTCTTTACAAGGCGCACAAGGTGCTTGAAACTATCTGCCTTGATAAAGAGACCGTACATTATAAAGCGCTTGTGGCGCAAAAGCTTGCCGACCTGGTTTACAGCGCGCAGTGGTTCACCCCGCTTACAAAGGCTATACTTTCCTTTGTTAAAACAACGCAGGAAACCGTTACGGGCGACGTTACCCTGAAGCTTTACAAGGGCAATATGATAAACGCGGGCGTTTCTTCGCCGTATTCGCTTTATGACCCCGAAATAGCCACATTCGATGAGGACGACGTTTACAACCAGTCCGACGCTACGGGCTTTATAAACCTTTACGGCCTGCCGACGAGCGTTTACGCAAAAATGAAAGCTAAAAACAATCTCAATTAAATTTTAAAATCTATGCCGCCTGAATTTTCAGACGGCATAATTATAGGAGTGCGGAAAATGGGAAAAATGTGGGCAGGGCGCTTTAAGGGCGCGCTTGACAAGCAAGCGGACGATTTTAATTCTTCGTTTCACTTTGATAACCGTATGTATAAGCAGGATATTTCAGGCTCCGTTATGCACGCGAAAATGCTCGGTGATAAAAAAATAATAACCGAGGATGAAAAAGCCGAAATCATAAAGGGGCTTTCGGGCATTTTAACGGATATAGAGAGCGGCAAGCTCCCGCTTGACAGTGATGCCGAGGATATACATATGTTTATTGAGGAGGAGCTTACCAAAAGAATAGGCGACTCGGGTAAAAGACTTCACACCGCGCGCAGCCGTAATGACCAGGTGGCGCTTGATATAAGAATGTATATGGCAAACGAATGTGAGGAGATAGGCGGACTTATTTTAAAGCTTATCGCCGCAATAACCGACAAGGCAAAGGAAAACGTAAACACAATAATGCCCGGCTACACCCATTTGCAGCGCGCGCAGCCCATAACCTTTGCCCACCACATTTTAACCTACGCCTTTATGTTAAAGCGTGATTTTGAAAGAATTGCCGACGCTGAAAAAAGGATGATTTCCCAGTGTCCCATAGGCTCCTGCGCGCTTGCGGGAACTACATACGATACCGACCGCTATTTTGAAGCTGAGCATTTGGGCTTTACCGATATTTCGCTTAACAGTATAGACGGCGTATCCGACAGGGATTTCTGCCTTGAGCTTTTAAGCGCTTTTTCAATACTTATGATGCACCTTTCGCGCTTTTCAGAGGAAATAATACTCTGGTCTTCGTGGGAATTTAAGTTTATAGAGCTTGACGACAGCTACACCACAGGCTCCAGCATTATGCCGCAAAAGAAAAACCCCGATATGGCAGAGTTGGTACGCGGAAAGACAGGGCGTGTTTACGGCGACCTGATGGGACTTTTAACAACCCTTAAAGGTCTGCCGCTTGCATACAATAAGGATATGCAGGAGGATAAAGAAGCGATTTTTGACGCGGTTGACACCGTAAAACAGTGCCTTAATGTATTCGCACCCATGATAGCCACAATGAAAGTGCTGCCCGAAAATATGTATAAGGCAGCCGGGGAAGGTTTTATTAACGCTACCGATTTAGCCGATTACCTTGTTAAAAAGGGTATGCCGTTCAGAACGGCTTATAAAAAGGTGGGTGAAATTGTGGCGTACTGCATTGAAAATAAGCTGGTGCTTGAAACCGTTCCGATTGAAAAATATAAGGAGCTCGACAGCCTTTTTGACTCAGACCTTTATAATGAAATTTCGCTTGAAACCTGCGTTTCAAAACGTATTTCGGCAGGCAGCACCGGACCGAAATCAGTTAAAACACAAATTGATTTCTTTACTGACTTTTTAAACCAATACCCTGCCGTTTAAGGGTTAAAAATGTTATAAAAACCGATATTAACACCTTTTTTAAAAAATTAAAGCAAAAAATGAATTTTGGGGCTTGACTTTATGCTTTTAATATGGTATAGTAGTTAGGCGCTGAAAAATGCTGGTGTAGCTCAGTTGGTAGAGCAGCTGATTTGTAATCAGCAGGTCGGGGGTT
>USNR01000003.1 GCA_900556135.1 uncultured Clostridium sp.
CACCGGAGTGTGTAAAGGAAGCCATCATCGATCTGGTAAATGAAGTAGAGCCAACCGTACTTCACGGCTACATGAGCAATGCAGGATTCGAAGATGTACGCCAGACCATTGCAGAATCCCTTAACCGCCGCTTTGGCACTAAATTTGCAGCAAAGAACCTTATCATGACTGTAGGTGCAGCCAGCGGACTGAACGTAATTTTAAAGACAATCCTCAATCCAGAGGAAGAAGTAATCGTTTTTGCACCATACTTCCTGGAATACGGTGCATATGTCCGCAATTATGACGGTGTCCTTGTGGAAATCTCTCCGGATACCACAACCTTCCAGCCAAATCTCGCTGAATTTGAGCAGAAGATCACACCAAAGACAAAAGCTGTCATTGTAAATACACCGAATAACCCGACAGGTGTTGTATATTCAGAGGAGACAATCAAGAAGTTAGCGGCAATCATGGAGGCCAAACAGAAAGAATATGGAACAGAGATTTTCCTGATTTCTGACGAACCATATCGTGAACTTGCTTATGATGGAGTGGAAGTTCCATACCTGACGAAATATTATGATAATACGATTAAATGAAATTGAAAAAGACGGATTGACAGGAATGGGAAAATTGAAACATTGGCATATAATAGAAGTTGTGGGGAGGAAAAAGCTAGAAAGAAAAGTAAAATGATGACGAGTCAATATTCACAATTCTGTAAAAATGTGATAAAATATATAAGGTAAAATTATATTGGAGGAAAAATTATGAATAAAAAAGAAAAATTAATGGAGGAAATCAAACACAGAGGATTCGGCTGTGCAACTATTACAACGAGATAAGTGCTATAGAGTTGTAATAGTAAAGTTTATAGCAAATATATCTCGTTATTCTAGAAATTAAAATAAGGAGATATAAAAATGATAGAAATAGAATTAAATAATGTAAAGAAAAACTTTGGACTAAAGAATGTCTTAAACGGTGTAAATTTTGAGGTAAAAACAGGTGAAAGAATTTCATTGATAGGAGAAAATGGTTCAGGAAAATCAACTATTCTGAAAATAATTAGTGGAATTGAAAAGCAAGACTCTCGGAAGTGTGAATATAAGAAAAGGTTCTACTATAGGTTTTTTAAAACAAATATACGAAAAAGAGCAAGAAGATATAAGTGTAGAAGAATATCTAAAAGAAAGCTTCAAAGAATATATGCTTATAGAAAATAGATTAAGAGAATTAGAAGACCAGATGTCAAAAGATACCCAGAATTTAGAGCTGATATTACAAAAATATGGAAAACTACAGGAAAAATATATTGCTCTGGGTGGATTTGAATTAGAAGAAAAATTTAAAAAGATTTGCTCAGGTTTCAAATTTGATAGTGATTTTTTAAAGAAAAAGTATAATAGTTTAAGTGGTGGAGAAAAAACGATGGTTAATTTAGCTACTATTCTTTTGAAAAATCCGAGTATATTACTTTTAGATGAACCTACAAATCATTTAGATGTGGAAACACTTGAATGGTTAGAGAGTTTTTTAATAGACTATAAAGGAACCATACTTTTAATCTCACACGACAGATACTTTTTAGACAAAGTTGCGACCAAGACCATATTATTAGAAAATGGTAACGCAAAAATATATTTTGGTAATTACTCATATTTTTTAGAGGAAGATGAAAGAAGAACTTTGTCAGAATTTGAAATGTACAAAACTCAACAAAAGCAGATAGAAAAAATGAAGGAATCTATAAAAAAGTTGAGAGAATTTGGTAGACTTGCAGGAAATGAAATCTTTTTTAAAAGAGCAAAATCAATCGAAAAAAGATTGGAAAAAATAGAAGTTTTAGAAAGAAGAGTAGATAAGAAACTGCCAATAAAAATAAAATCATGTAGCAAATCGGGAAAAGACATATTAGTTATCAAAAATCTAAATAAATGTTACGGAGAAAATATAATATTTAAAAATTTTAACATGGAAGTTTTTGGCGGAGAAAAAGTACAACTAAAAGGAAGAAATGGTTCAGGAAAATCAACACTAATAAAAATTATATTGGGTAAAGACAATGATTTTAGTGGAGATATAAAAATAAATCCATCCATAAAAATCGGTTATATTCCTCAAGAGATAAAATTTGGAAACGAATCTGATACAATACTAGAATATTTTTTGAAAAATTATAGAGGTAGTGAAACAGAAGCTAGAACATTTCTAGCCAAGTATATGTTTTATGGAGAAAATGTATTTAAAAGATTAAAGGATTTGTCTGGAGGCGAGAGAGTTAGACTTTTAATTGCAGAACTTGTGATTAAACAAACAAATTTCTTAATACTAGATGAACCAACAAATCATTTAGATATTTCAACAAGAGAAATACTCGAAGAAAATTTAAAGGAATATAAAGGGACTATATTATTTGTTTCACATGATAGATATTTTGCAAATAAAATAGCAGAAAGAGAAATAAATATATAATATAACCCAAGCTACTTTGACTAGTGGCTTGGGTTTTGTGTGTAAATAATTCATAAATTAGATTAATTTGAAATTAGTAAGCCAAAAACAAAATAACTAATAAAACTAATTTAGTTACGCAATAAAAAACATAAAAGAACATAGCTCGACAGGTTTCGACAAACTTTGCATTGAAAAAGTGGTATCATGTTAGTTGGAAAATATAAATATGGTTAAAGAGGAATAGAAAATGGAAAAACCACGAAAAGTTTTAATAAATAGAAATTTTGGCGATGTGCAGGCCGATGTACAGGAAAAAACAGAAAATGCAGAAAAAGAGCAAGCCGTTGTTGAGAATACAAAATATGAGGATGAGTATGGAAACAAAAGTAGCATATTTAGAAAATGGTGGTTCTGGATATTGGTAGGAATGTTCTTGTATGTGGTATTTAAATAGGATAATTAAAAGCAAAATTATTATATAATAAGGAAAAGGAGTAAATATATGAAGAAAAGTAATAAAAAAATAATATTAATGCTACTAAACATTTTGATTATATGTTCAATAAGTGCAGGTGTATATGCTCATCAGGGAAAAACAGATGCTAATGGAGGACATAAAGATAAAAACAATAAAAGTGGATTAGGCTACTATCATTATCATTGTGGAGGACACCCAGCGCATTTACATCCTAATGGTGTTTGTCCATATTCATCTAGTTCATCAGCAAGTAAAAGCGAGACTTCAAGTTCAGCAGCATCAAGTACAAAAATAACGTCTACGGCACCAACTACAATAGATGTAACAGATATAAAAATAAATGAGAATATGACAGGAATGGAAACAGGAGAAAGCAAAGAGTTGACTGTTACAATAAGTCCGGACAATGCAACTAATAAAAATGTTACATGGAAATCAAGTGATGAAAATATTGCAACGGTTGATTCAACAGGAAAGGTTGTAGCAAAAAAAACTGGAATGGTGGATATAACAGTAGAGAGTTCTAATGGAAAAACAGACGTTATAAAAATAAAGATAGAAGAGCTTCAAAAAGAAGGCGAAAAGAATGCAATGAATATATCAACAAACGCGGAGCAAAATATTACAGAAAGTATTATAAATGAGAATGAAGACAATTCGAATTTATTTGGAGGAATTTTAACATTAGGTTTATTAGGTGGAGGATACTTGGGATACAAAAGACTAAAAAAATGAGATTAAAAACTACAGGGCAATACTAATATATAGAACTCATAACTCTAAGGTGAGTTTGAAATGATTTTATTTTACAATTTTGATTTAATCGTTACAGCTTGAGTGGTTGTAGTGATTTTTTCTATTCCTCAATTAGTTAACAATAATGGCTAAAAATAGGCGTTTTATGTGAAATTGGGGAAAAGTTGGGGAAGAAAATCTCCCAAAACGTTTATATTTCTAATAAAAATTCAGTAAAAGACTATGGGAAACCTAATTTTATAAATAGTAGTCTTTTACGTTACACATATAATCGTTGGAACAAAATTAAGGATTTTGACAACGATTTATTTTTATCGTGAAAAGTCTAATGACTTTAGTGAAATCTGAAAAAAGATTTTAGACTAATTTTTGTTGTGGTAGTAGCAAGTTTTCTAAAGCATTTCCTGCATTTCTATTATGAGAAATAATAGGATGCACATAGAAATTAAATGTTGTTGTAATTTGTGCATGTCCAAGTCTTGCTGCTACAACTGCCACATCAATATTTTGTGATATTAAAAGTGTAGCATTTGTGTGTCTTAATCCGTGAAAATTAATTACAGGTAGACCTATTTGACTAACATATTTTACAAACCATTTGCTTATTGTAGAAGGGTGCATAGGTTTGCCATCAGCTTGTACAAATAACCTATTAGAATCAGTCCATAATTCACCACAGAACGATTTTTGTTCATCATACCATAACTTATATTGCTCAAGTAGAGAAACAACGAAATCTGGAATTGCAACTTCTCTGATAGAACTTTCTGTTTTAGGAGTTTTTGTAAATACACCTTTGTCAGCTAAATATTGGCTAGAACGATTTATACTTATAATGCCAGTTTTAAAATCAATATCTTGCCATTCTAATCCCATTAATTCACCTAAACGAACACCAGTAAATATTGTAAGAATGATTGCAACTTTATATTTTATTTGATCTTCACCAAGTAAGGATAGATTGTGTAATAATATTTTACATTGCTCATCATCATAGTATCTTCTTTTTGGCTTTCTTGCTTTTGGTGGTTGAACACGTTCAGCAGGATTAGATATAATTAGTTGCCAATATACTGCTTTATGAAGCATTGCTCTTAATAATCTGTGATGTTCTAATATTGTTTTACCAGATAAAGGCTTTAAGGTTTTCTTACCATTATTACCTTTTTTTCTAACTAACTGGGTATCTCTACTAAGTAAATCATAAAAATGCATGATGTCAGTTGGTTTGATTTTGTTAATATAGAAATGTCCAAAGTATGGTAGAAGTCTTGTTTCTAATATTCTACAATATCTCTTGTATGTTGATGGTGCTAGTTCTTTTGATGCATAGTCTCTTTTCCATATTTCTGTGAATTCGGAGAATTTTAAAGATTTGCCTTCTACGAACATTCCGTTTTGAACATCAGCAACGAATTTTGCTAGTTCTATTTCTGCTTCTTTTTTTGTTCCGTGTATTGTTTTGGTTTTCTTTATAGGGTTTCCTTGCAAGTCGTATCCTGCAAGACATACTAGTCTGTAACTATTTTTTTCTCTTTTTTCAATACTCCCAGCCATTACCTTTTTCACCTCCTTTCAAGTATAACTATGGAAGGGAGAGAATTTACTGCACTGTTAACAAACAAATTATACAATAATAGTTAACGAAAAGCAATAGTTTTCAAAAAGAAACTTAAAAAATTTATTTAATTGTACGCAAATATTGAAAAATATGGAAATTTATTGTATAATATGTTTGCTATAGTAAATATAGTGACCTTATAAGATATATGTTATAAGGGTGCGATTTCTTAAAGTCAAGCATTGTGACAAACAGTGCTCGCACTTGTCAGTTATGATTAAGTTTATCTTGTATGAGACCGATAAAGATATAAATATTAATCTTATTAATAATATTAATATTTCTATATTTATCTCGTGCAATATAGAATTGACCATTTCGGACACCTCCAATTTAGTTATATTTATAATAACATAAGCAATTCGGAGGTATTATTTTGCAGTTGCCTTTATTTAAGGTAAGTTATCTAGTGTACTCATTCCCGAACAGATACTGCACTGATAGGAATGAGTATCGCTTTTTTTAGGAGAAATAATGAAAAAAAGAAAAGATATTTTTAAATATAAGTCGTATGCACATTTTGACAACAGAAAAGCAATAGAAAAAGTAAAAGAATATATATATAATACAAAGAAAATTAAAGAACACTCTTTTCTTCCATTTATATTAGATATTCATAAAATGGAAAAATTTGATAAAGAAAAATATTTAAAGAATCTAAAAGAAAATGTTGAAAAAAAAGAAAAAGTAAGAAAAGAGAAGAAGAGAAATATAATGTTTTCATCTCATTTAGATAGATACATTTATCAATTGTATAATTATAAGTTAAATAATTCATATAATGATTATGTGAAAAAAAATGGAATAAATAAATGTAGTATTGCATATAGAAATAATTTAAAAGGGAAAAATAATATAAGTTTTGCACATGATGTATTCAAGTTTATAATAAATACAAAAAATAGTTATATCCTTGTGGGAGATTTCAAGGATTTTTTTGAGGGAATTGATCATAAATATTTAAAGAAAATGATATGCAAAGTATTAAATAAATCTAATCTAGATGAAGATTATTATGCTGTTTTTAAAAATATTACAAAATATACTTATTTTGATTTAGAGGATATTTGTAAGATAAAAGGAATAAAACGTAAAGATGTATATAAGCATACTGAAAAGATAAATTCCGAAACTGGTAAGAAAGAGTATGTTTTTGAATTAGAAAAAATAATGACAATAGAGGAAATAAATAAATATAAAACAAGATATTTACACTATAATAATAAATCTGGAATTCCACAGGGATCAGCGATAAGCTCTGTTTTAGCTAATATATATATGATAGATGCGGATAAAATGATAAATGATTTAGTAACATCAAACAAAGGATTATATAGAAGATATAGTGATGACTTTATTGTAATAATTCCTAATATAACAAAGGAAAAATTTGAAATTATATTTAATAGTATAAAAGAAATTCTTAATCAAAATGGAAATCCTGTATTAAAAGATGAGAAAACAAGAGTATATTATTATGAAGAAGAAAAGCTAAAAAATATAAATATGGACTTTTTACCAAAGATAGCTAACACTAAAAATGAGCTAGAATATTTAGGATTTTGTTTTACAGGAGATAAAATAAAAATACGAGATAAAACAATGTCAAAGTTTTATTATAGAATGTATAAGAAAATTAAAACAATAGCATTGTCACACGGAAAAACCAAGAGCGGAAAAAATATATCAGGCGAAAAATTATATAAATTATATTCTAAATATGGAAAAGATGATAAAAAAGGTAATTTTATAACATATAATGAGCGTTGTGAAAAAGAATTTAAAGATTTAGATAAATATTTTATATCGTATAAAAATAGATTTATAATGAAATTAAAGAATAGATATAATAAAGAAATGCAAAAATACAAAGATATTGATACAAAAAGATACTATGGCATACTAAAGAAGAAAAAGAACAGCAATAAGAAATAGTTGTTCTTTTTCTTTTTTTAGTCATTCCATTCAAAATTATTTTCATGTACTATAAGTTTTCCGTCATTTAATAGTTCATTTAAATATTCTAAAGCCCAAGGCTGCAAATAATAATCAAATTCAGTATATCCAACAGAGATGCTAGATCCAATATTAATTATATGTTTACTTTGTAATAAGTTTACAATTGCATTACTTATATCAAAAGTAGTTGATGTATCAAAAGATTTAGTTTTTGAATTATAAAATTTCATTAAATATTGTTTTTCATTTGAACTTATTTTTTTCATCATTTTTCTGAGTTTTTTGTTTAAAGTCTTGTTTTTTATTTTATTATATACATATTGAATTAATGTGGCTATATAATAACAACTTAATACGATAAAAATCAAAGAAATAACAAATTGATAAGTTGATTTAAAAGACAATAAACCAAAATAATTTATAATATTATCAGGAAACAAAGAAAATACGAGAGAAGCCAAATAAATAGTCCCTACAATTATTTTAAAATCTACTTTATTAAATATATTCTTAATTATTTCCTTCATAACTAACCTCCTAGCAATTATTATCTAACCATTTATCAAATTCGTCATAACTTTTCTTTTCATCTCTAATGTCATTCATAAATTGTTTAGCTTCTTTTTTCCAATTCTCATAATCTTTTTTATAAACTTCTATATCAGGGTTACGTTTTACCAACATAGCTTTTTTAGCATAAATTTTACGATATTTACCATATACCTTATCATTATCTTGCTTAATTCTTTGAGCAATTTGATTTCCAATATCTTTACAAGTTTGAGAGCCTTTAAATAAATTGTCACAATAACTAACTCTTGGATTATCAGTTATAAAGTATTTACCACAGTTCTTACATTTTTTTATGATGTATTTATTTTCTTCTACAAATTTAAACAATGTAATATAAAGTATGGTATAGACACTAGAACTTGTTGCATCAGTTTCGGCATATACATCAGCAAAATGTTGCCCTGTTGTAAAAAATTCTAACAATTTTTCTTCATTGGTTTCAAGATATTCAGGGACAATTTTATAATTGAAAGCATCATTTATTTGAAAATTAGTAACATATGGTTTTAATGTTTTAAAATGTGAAGTGTAATAAATATAAAAACGTATCTTATTAGTCATTGTCCTTGAATTTTCACGAGGATGTTTGCTGAATATGTAATCAACAAATTCAGAGTAAATCTTTTGAATTTTTATAGCATCTTTTTTTATTGATTTGAAATATTTTTTTCCTAAATTTTCAATCTCGCTATAACTATAGGACTTATCAATCTTTAAATTCTCTATATCACTTTTTTCAAAATATTTTACATAAGAAGTGAAAAATTTAGTAAACCAAACAAAATATTCATCAAAATTAGAGAAATTTGTATTTAAAAAATTAATTAGATTTGTTCCTATGTTATCAATTGAGAAATGGTCTTTTATAAAGAAATGACAATTTGGAAGTTCACCTAATTCGTAGTAATGTAGCTTTTTGGGTATATCTAAATGATTTATTTTTCTTTTTATTTCATTTGTAAAAGGTTTGGTTTTTACATATGTAGTAAATAATTCTTCATATTCTTTATATTCATCTTCAGTTAAGCAATCTTTTACAATATCCAAAACTGAAATACCTTTAGGTAATTTACGATCTGGATCACCATACAATAAAGTTATATGTTTGATTTCTTCTTTAGTATTAATACAAATATGTATATCACTATTTATTTTATTTTCTTTCATAATTCCTCCGTTAACAGCTGTTTTAAAATACTAAAGTTAACTTGATATCAAAATAAACAAAAAAGTATTTACATAGTTAACTATTCACAGTATAATGCAAATGTTAACAAAAGCCAATGCAAATTTGCAAAAAAACAGGAGGTGGTACTATGGAAGTACAAAAAGTTCAAAGAACAACACTAACGATGAAAGAAGCATCAGAGTATTTAGGCATTTCATATTGGTTAATTAATCAACTGGTAAGGAAAAAACAAATTCCATATTGCAAAGTTGGTGGAAAATATTTATTTAGAGTACAAGCACTAGATGAATATTTAAAAAACATGGAATTACAATCTATGAATTAAATTTTAAAGAAAGAGAGGAAAGGAGGAAATGCATAAGATACAATGGTTAAAAATCGATGTAAATTTATTTGCAAATAGGAAAATTCAAATATTACTGAAAGAGCCTGATGGAGATACATATATTAGAGTATGGCTTCAATTATTAATTTTAGCTATGGAATGTAATAAAGAAGGGAAATTACTAATAAGTGATAATAAACCAATGACAATAGAATATTTTTCGAAGATTATGGGAAAGTCTGAAGAAAAAATGCAAGAAATTATTAAGAAATTTTTAGAATTAGATATGATTATTTTAGATAGAGATGTGTACAAAATAAAAAACTGGAATGAATATCAAAGTATTAAAACTTATGAAAAATATAAGGAACAAGCTAGATTAAGGCAACAAAAATATCGTGAAAAAAAGAAAAGTGAAAATGAAAAAAGTGATGTTACAGTAACGTTATGTAACGGAGAAGAAAAAAAGAATAAAGAAATAAGAATTAAGAATAAAGAAGATAAGAAAAAAGAAATAAGAAAGGAAGAAGAGAACACAAATGGATTTAGAAAATATGAAATGTAAATCTAAAGATGAAATTTTCCACAATAAATGCAAATTCTGTGGAAAAGATTTAAAACAAATAGGTTTAGATTATTTATATACAAATATACCCTTAAGTTCAATAGAGTATGAAAGATGCAATTGTAAACAATCAAAAGCTTATTGGAATGAAATAGATTTAAAAGAAGAAATACAAAAGAAAAGGAAACATTTTGAACAAATGATTAGGCAATTTTATATACAAAATTATAGTAGTAAACGAATACAAGATTATCAATTTAAAAACTTAATAATAACAGAAAATAATAAGAAAGAAATAGAAATTGCAAAAGATTTTACAGAAAAATGTATAAATAAAAATCAAAAAAATGGACTTATTATTACTGGAAAATCTGGAGTTGGAAAAACACATTTAGCAACAGCTATTTTAAATGAACTAACTGAAAAAGATATGCTAGTTTTAATGGGAAGACTAATTTTATTGCTGGATGTAATTAAAGATACTTTTAAAGATTTTTCAAGTAAAGAAAAAGACATAATTGAATTATATTCTAAGGTTGATATGCTTATAATTGATGATTTAGGAACAGAAAGAATTAGTAACTGGGCATTAGAAAAACTATATACAATTATAGAAAATAGAAATGAAAACAAATTACCAATTATAGTAACAACTAGATTTGATAAAGAGAGTTTATTAGATAGATTTTATCAAAGTGAAGATGAAGAATTAGCTGATGCTGTTATTGAAAAGTTATATCAATTTTGCTATGGAATTGAACTAAAAAATATTATGAATATGAAAAAGAAAAAGTTAGTATAAGCGACTAAACTAAATACTAACTTAATCCAAAAACTAATATTATTATAAAATATTTATGCATAAAAGTAAAGCAAAAAAGTTCATGTTTTTAATTTAGAAATTTGGACTTTTTGCAATTATTTAAAAAAAAATAAGAGAGTTTTTATAAAAATTTTATCGCTCGGAGAGCAAAAAGGGTATTAGGGCATTTTGCCCTAAACAGCAAAAAGGGTGTCAAGACACCACGCTGGCGAATATTGGGCACCAAAAATGCCACACTATTCGGAGCAAAATAAATTTTGCTAATTATTAATGCTTCGTAAACTAGCATTAATAAATTTTTATAGCAAGGAAGTGGTGAAAATGTGGAGAGATTCAGAACAAATTTTAGATAGTATTTTTTTATCATATAATAAAATTTTAAAAAGATTACAACTATCAGGAATAACAACAAAACATGGTAAAGAAGTAAAGCATTTAGATTTAAGAAAAGCTGTAGATGTTATGTTAAAAAAACATCCAACTTGTAGATGGAGAAGTGAAAAAGTAAGAAGTAGAAAATATTTTATTTTAGTAGAAGGGTATTACTGGATAAAATTTGTGTATTTTGAAAAAGAAAAATCTTTAATAGATACTGATGTAGAATTTTTTGAAACCAGAATTAAATTGTATGAAGATTTTTTGAAAGTAGAGCATAATGAAAATTGGTGTAATGAAGATATGGACATAAAACAACTAAAAAAATACTTTAATAGAGCAGAATCTAGTATAAGGAAAGCAATTAAAAAAATGTGTGATAAGGGATTTAGTAATTATAAATATTTAGATAATAATAAAGTTATTATTTCAAGAAAAGGAGTTGAATGGATTTGTAAAAATGTATTTAAGCAAAAGCATTTAGAGTTATTGGAGAAATATAAAATGGAGTTAACGGAGTTGTATATTAAAGCAGGTTATCCATATGATCATTTTTTTGGAAGAAATTAATTGTAAATATTTACAAGTATCTGTTGAGAAAATTGTCATTTTATGATATAAAATATACTAGAGTTATTATAAATGAGGGTGAATAAAATGACAAAATTTTCTGAATTTTTTAAATTAAAAAAAAGTCAAGTAGAACTAGATTTTGTGGATATATTTGTGGATGGGGATATTCCATTATTTGTTGATCCTTATTTTATAAGTAGAAGAAATGATGAATGGAGTATAAATGCTACAAAGGAGATTAGGGAATTTTTTCAAAAAATAATAGAAAATATTAATACAAATCCAAAACTATGTAAATATATGTTAGAGCATTTAAATGAACCAAATGAAACTCGATTAGGTTTATCAAGGGGAAAACCAAATGGTAAAGGAATTAATAAGAAGCAAGCTAATGATTTATATAACAAATTATCAAAAAGCAAAGCTGTTACAACGGGATTTATTCAAGATATATCTGAATGTGAATTGATGGTGGAAGGCATAGGTGATGATAAAATTTCAGATATGACAATTAATATAATTAGAAAGTATTTAATTGACTATACACAAGAACAATGCAAAAATCTAAATATTAAAATGTATAATGTACCAAGTGGATTTATTTGGAACAAAGAGACTGAAAGATGGGAAAATAAATATGTCGAACTTCCATGTGTAAATAACAAAAAAATAATTTTAGTGCCTAAATGGATAGTTGTACAAACGCCAATTATCAATTCTAGAGAATATTATAATAAAGAAGTTTTAGAATATTTACAAAGGGAACATATAAATGCAAATAGCTCATTAGTAGAAACATTAAAATCAGGAGAAAAAAGAGTTACAAAAAAGAAATTAAAAGAGCAATCTCAATATAAATTAAAGAAAGATTTTCTGTATAAAATCAGTAATGAACATCCTGAATTATTAGATCAATATAGAAAAAGAAAAGGAAATATGCCTATAAAATATGCATGGAAAAGGAAGGATATAGAAGAAATAGAAAAAGAAATTGCAAAGAGTTTAAGAAATAAAATTAAAAAAATAGATCCTGGCAAAAAAGATGAAAATCTATTTCAAGATTATTGTATTGGTGCATTAGAATTTATATTTTATCCTAATTTTATAAAACCTAAAAAAGAAGATAGAATACATAATGGAAGAAAAAGAATTGATATTACATATTTAAATGCAGCAAATGATGGATTCTTTTATAATATGAGAACATCCCCTAATATTATAGCAAATAAAATAGTGGTTGAATGCAAGAATTATAATCATGATCCAGAAAATCCCGAAATAGATCAAGTGTCAGGAAGATTTTTTCCAACCATTGGAAAATTTGGAATTATGATGGCTAGAAACTTTGAAAATAGAAAGTTGTTTATAGACAGATGCAGAGATACATTAAAAGATAGTAGAGGATTAGTTATACCAATAGTAGATGAAGATATAATAAATTTATTGAAAATGATTGAAAAGCAAGAAAGAGAAAGTATTGATGGATATATGTATAATATTTATTCTGAAATTTTGAAAGATTAGAGGTAAAAGATTTATGGAAGAAATAATAAAAGAAATAAAAAAATTTAATAAAGAAAGAGATTGGGATAAATTTCATTCACCAGAAAATTTAGCAAAATCAATTTCGATAGAGGCAGGAGAATTATTAGAGTGCTTTCAATGGGATAGTGAAAATTACAATAAAGAAGAAGTATGCGAAGAATTAGCAGATGTATTTACATATTGTATTCAAATGGCTATGAAATTAAATGTTAATCCAAAAGATATAATATTAAAGAAATTAGAAAAAACAAAGAAAAAATATCCAGTAGAAAAAGCAAAGGGTGTAAGTACAAAATATAATAAGCTATAAAGATATAATTATGGGGGCAATTATTATGATAGTATATGAGGCAACGAAACAATCTTTTTTAGAAGATGTATATAATGATCAAGTAGCCAAAAAAATAAAAGCAAGATTAGGATTTAATGTAGGTAGTAGTGAAAATGAATCTTGGATAGATACAGCAAATCATATGGAAAAAATATTAAGAGATAATATATTTCCAAATGATATTTCTGTAGCAATGGAATTTAAATTATATAATTCAAAATTAAGAGTGGATTTTATAATATGTGGATTAAACGAAGAGAAGGAACACACAATTATAGTAATAGAATTCAAAAGGTGGAATAGTGCTAAAGTAGTTACAGATAGAGATGATATGGTTGAAGTAAAAGCATATGGTATAGTACAACATCCTTCATATCAAGCACTTTCATATGCAAAAATTATGAAAAATTTCTATGCGGCTGCAGAAGAAGAAAAAATGGATATAATTCCATGTTCGTGTTTACATAGATATGAAAAAACAGAAAATGATGCTATAACAAACAATCAATATAGAAGCCTTTTAAAAGAGTCACCAATTTTTTTGAATGGAGAGAATGATAAGCTAAAAGAATTTATTAGAAAACATATAAAATATGGAGATAATAAGGAAACATTATATATACTAGAAGAAGGGGGAATCAAACCTTCAAAACAATTACAGGATAATATATTAAATATGCTAAATGGTAAAGAAGAATTTTCTATGGTTGATTTACAAAAGGATGTATTTGAAGAAGCAAAAAGATTAGCAAAATTATCAAAAAAAGATGGTAAGAAAAGAGTTTATATAGTAGAAGGTGGACCTGGTACAGGAAAGTCTGTAATTGCAATAAATTTACTAGGACAATTTTTGGGAAAGTATGGAATGAACTGTCAGTATATAACAAAAAATCAAACACCAAGAGATGTTTATTCTGTTCAATTAAAAGGAACATATAAAAAGACTGAAATTGATAATCTATTTTGTGGGTCAGGATCATATATAAATGAAAAAAGCAATGAGTTTGATGCATTGATCGTTGATGAAGCACATAGACTTACCGAAAAGACAGGATTCCTAAAAAGAGGAGAGAATCAAATAAAAGAGATTATTAATGCTACTAGATTTGCAATATTTTTTATTGATTCAAAGCAACATATACATATAGATGATTATGGAACAAAAGAAAGAATAGAATTTTTTGCTAAAGAATTAAATGCTGAAATATCATATGGAAAATTAAATGCTCAATTTAGATGCGGAGGAGCTGAAAAATTTATAGATTGGGTAGAAAGCTCTCTACAGTATGGTGACGTGACTGATGAAGAAATAGATATGACATTTCTTAAAGATTATAGAGTTAAAGTTTTTGATAATCCAAATGAGCTAAAAGAACAAATTATTAGATGTAATAATATTAAGAATAAATCAAGAATATTGGCAGGATACTGCTGGGATTGGATTTCAAAAGAAGATCCTAAAGGTGATAAATATGACATAGAGATACCAGAATATGATTTTAAAATGAAATGGAATTTTAATAAAACAATTTGGGCAATAGATAAAGATTCTGTTGAACAAGCTGGTTGCATACATACATCACAAGGATTAGAATTTGACTATGTTGGAGTAATTATAGGAAAAGATTTACGATATGAAAACGGAAAAATTATAACAGATTTTAAAGAAAGAGCATCAACAGATAAATCTTTATCTGGAATAAAGAAGATGTATAAAGAAAATCCAGAAGGAGCTTTAAAATTGGCAGATGAAATTATAAAAAATACATATAGGACATTATTAACAAGAGGACAAAATGGGTGTTATATATACTGCGAAGACAAAGCTTTATCTGAATATTTAAAAAACAGATTGACTACAGCCAAAGAAATAATTTACCCAGTAGATGAAGAAGGACACAGTAAATTAATGGTAGCTGAGGATAGTGAAGAATATAGGTATGACTAATAGGAACGAATATAAGGAATGATGATTATGAAAATTAAATGCTTAATTTGTGGAGATATAATTGAATCAAAAAGTTTACATGATTTTGTTACTTGCAAATGTGAATCATGTTATATTGATGGTGGAAATTATTATTCACATATTGGCGCAAAAGATTTTAGTAAGATTATTAAGATTTTAGATGATGGAACAGTAGTTAAAGGTAAAGAATGATATGTATCAATGACAAAAGAAAAGCAAAATAATAGTAATTATATATTACAGAATTATTTTGCTTTTATTGATAATAAAATACAAGTTTCGACAAATTAATATTATGTATTGTAATAAAATAAAAAGGGAGAAAAGTATGAAAAGTTTACACGATAATTTTGATAGATTCTATAATGAAAAGAAAAAAGGAGATAAAGATATTGTTAAAAATATATTAAAAGAAATAAAAAGATACGATATTTATGATATTATTGCAAAATTATCTGCTTTAAATTTAGTCCCTGAGAACCAAAACAAAGCAACAATTATTGAACCAATAACTGCAGCAATACTCACTTTATCTAAGAAAGAATTGATATCGGAATATAAAATAAGTATGGGCAAATTTAAAAAACTAATACAATCAATTGAAAATATGAAATTGACTTCTGCAATAGATCCACCAGAAAATTCATTTATAGATAGAGTGATGTTTTATAACAATTATAATATTTTTACAGGTATTAACTACATACCAGGATATATACTCCAGGCAGTTATAAATACAATTTACACAAGTGGTAACAAATTCAATATTGAATTTGCTAAAAAAATGAGCATATTAATTAGTTTTATTTTAGAAATTTCAGATTGTGTTTCAAAAAAAATTGATATTAGTATTGAAAATTTAAAAAGATATGACGAAATCGAAAATATTGTTATACCGAGTGAGAATAGATTAAAAAAATTACAGGAATGTATAATTATAAAAGAAGATATAGTAAATTATATGCTAAATGATAATGAATTAATAAATTTATTATATAGTGATTTTGAAAATGAAGATATAGAAAATTTATTAAATCTAGACAATCAAAAGTTTTTCAAAAGACCATTTTTAAAAGATGGTAAAGGAAATGTAATAATTTTATCACCATCAATATTAGGTCCGTTTTTGATACATAGTATAGTTAGTTTTGCTGATCAATATGGGGAAAAAGAAAAATTTATTAAACTATATAACCATACAGTATGGAAACAGTGTATAAATTATTTTGATAGATTGGGAAATAAAAAAATAAATGAAGATTCTTTAAATATAAAATTGAAAAAAGACGATATGTCGTACAAAGAGACATTGCTGACTGGAGATAATAAGCAAATAATTATATCAATAGGAATCTTTGATGATGGAAGAGACTTTAATAAAGAAAAAGTATTTGATAATTACAGAAATAATGGAATTAGCAAATTGCTGGATAAAAGAATAGATTATATTACAAATAAATTAAAACTTAGAGTATCAGACAAAGATATATTTATATGTTTAATATATAATTCTTTTGGGAGAAGTATGTTAATAGGGTTTAATAAAAGTACATTTAATGCACCTATATGTCTAAATCCACTCGAATTAAAATGTATTTCTATAAATGAAAGAGAGCAAAAATTCTTTTTAACAAGATATATAAGTGCAAAGAATAAATTATTAGAAGTGCCACAGGCTTTTGGAGAACTTCCATTTGTAGATATTTATACAAATTGTAATTATTCTTTTTATATTAGTGATGAATTTAATCCTAAAAATACAATGTTATATCTTAGTGCAGGTGATGATATTGAATATATAGTTAAATCCTTAAAAAATGAAAATAGACATTTAGTTGAATCATATAATCCAGAATATATGGAGGAGGTAATTCTTCTAGACGAAAAAAGAAAAATATATTTGAACGATAATAGAAATAGAAAGAATAAAGTAATAAGTTTATTGGTAGAAATGAAAAATATAGAAATATGGATATATAGTGAGAAAATAAAAGATAGTCAGGAATTAAATGTTTGTCATAGTATGATAGATACTATTTCTTATTGGATTGGCGAATGTAAAGAAATTATTGAAGATAAAGAAATTAGAGAGAAATATGTTAATATTAAAATTAATATGACAGGTAACAGTATAGAATATTTTTATGATAAAAAATGTAGTGAACCAATTGAAAATACTGTTTCAATAAAAAAAGAAAATAATAAAATATTATTAGATATAAGTCCAAACACATATCATTGTTTTAATAGGAAGGACAACCAAGAAGAAAAAAATTTATTTTTAATAATATTAAATAAGATAATGGATTTTACAGACAAAGATTATAAAAAAATTGACGAAAAGTTTTCTCCTGATAAGAAACAAAAATTCTTTGTACTTGATTATGAAATCTATCCATATTTCAAACCTATTGATTTTCCACAAAATAGAAAAGTTAATGAAAATGATATAAATGAATTACTTGATGATATTGGAAAATATATTATTTCACTAAAGAAGTGGAATTATGGAATAGTTGATGAAGAAGGTAAAAATGAAATTACATTATTAGTAGTTGACTATTTATATAAATTACTACAAAATAAAGTCAAAAAATTAAATCCCAATAATTTAGTGGAAGTAATATATTATGATTTAGAAGAACAAATATATTATATGATGATGTTCCAAAGAAGACATTATAATGATGTTTTGTGTTATCCAGAAAAGAAAGACAAAATATGGAAAGATTTTAATGAAAATCAAAGAGTTACAAAGGCATTGAAGTTTTTAATTGAATATGTGTCTGCTCAACCACCGTTAGGAAAAGAGCTACTGGGAGAATATGAATATGAGGAGATATTAGCAATATGTTCTTTAATAATAGAGTGGGCATATAATAATGATTTGTTTAGATATAAAATATTTAATACTCCTATTGAGATATTAAAGTCTGACAGAATAGGGATTAAAAAAAATGAATATAATGCAATGGGAAGTAGTATGTTAAATGCAAGAATAAGAGAATTTGAATATAATTCAATAGGAAAATGGAATGAAATTATAGTAAAAAGTCAATTTGAATCAAATGAATTGGATAAGGCATTTTATTTTGAAAAGGGATTTACTTTTTCGGAATTTTTAAAAGTATGTTATCATTTAATATTAATTGGAGAAGAACAGGCAAGTGAAATAAAAAAATTTGAATGTGATAAATTAGCTATAACTATACAAGAACAATTGAAAGAAATTAAAGAGATAAAAATTCAAAAAATCTTGGATTATATATGTTTAGATAAAAGAGATGATTTTCTAACACCACCAGAGGGATTTAGAAAGGAAGATGTATATCCGTGGAGATTTAATAGAGAATTATCATTTACAAGGAGACCTCTTATAAAAAGAGATAATGAATATATATGGGGAAACAGAAATATTTTTCATATGACTATGTTTACGATGGACCTTATAAGTGATGGAAAATTTAAGACCAGAAGTAAAGAGATGAATAAATATATAGGAAAAGTAAGTAAAAATAGAGGAAAAGCATTTAATGATAGTATATTTAATATATTACAAACATTCCCTGAACTAATAGTCGATAAAAACTTAAAGAAAGTTAATGGAAAAAGAATAGTAGACAAAGAAAATAATGATTTAGGAGATATAGACATTTTATATATCTATGATAAAAATAAGCAAATTGTGGTAGGAGAAGTAAAAGATTTTAAATTATCTAGGAATCCATATGAAATATATTGCGAATATAGAGAAATGTTTGAAGATAGTGATAGTAAAAAAAGTTATAGTAAAAAGCTTGAAAGAAGAACTGAATGGGCCAAAGATCATATTGAAGATATAAAAGCACAATATAATTTAAAAGGAGATAATTGGAAGATATACAAAGTATTTATAGTAAATGAACATTTAGTAAGCAAAAATGTGTATGAAAAAAATGAAAATATTATAGCAGTTTCAGATATATCATTAAAAAATTTAATACAGTTAAAATAATGTAAATAAACAATCTATATAATAAAAAATTATAAATGGAGGAACAAAAAATGAAACAATTTATTTATCTTGATACAGATATTGTTAATTCTATTATCGCCCAAAAAGATAATGGACTTATAAGAGATATAAAGATGGAAGAAAGTAATACATCAACAAATAGTGAAAATAATACTATATTATCTGACATAAATGTGGGAGGAAAAGCTGGAATATTTAATATTGTAAATGCTGAAGCAAAACTAAATTTGGAAGCAAAAATTGGAAAAGATAAGGATATTTCTAATACTGCACGACAAATTATAGAAAAATCTCTTCATGATGCGGCTTTTGATATCGCTTATGAATATATGCAAGCTGAAAAAATTGAAATGGGTAACAATACAAATGACGATTATGGACAATATATTGAATTGAATAGAATATTTGATTTTGTTGATTTAGATTATTTGGAATGCTTATTTTCTAGAAATGGATTAATAGATTATTTAAAAAAGACAACAAGTGAAGAAATAAAGAAAAAAGCTTCTAATGCACTTAATCAATTGAATAGAGAGCAGAGACGAGCTAAATCTACTCAAATCGAAAGTGAAATAAAAAAAACAATAAATGAGCAAAATAAGCAATATGATAATGTAGGTGATATTATAAATGTATTTAAGAAAATGATTCCATATAGTAGAATGTTAATTTCAAATGATGGATATTTAATACCTCTAGATGAGAAGTATTTTAGGGTTAATCCAACTAGTATTGGATTTATGTATGGAGGAGATATAACATGTGTTGGAATGATTACAAATATAATAGGTAAAGATACTAATCCAAATGATGATAAAAATATTTTTTCTACTTTACAATTTTCAATAAATGAAGCCCTTAGATCTATATTACCAACGAAAGAAGAGAATATTTGTGTAGTACATCCAATAGCAATATTTTATAATAAATAACAAGATATCGGAAATAAATTCCGATATCTTGTTTGCTAATTATCAAAACATCCTATAACTAACTGTACTCCATCACAAAAACCATTCCTATAATATTTCTCATTCCAATAACAAATATAATCCATAAAATTCTTATCAAGTCTATCCAATTGATTCTTTACATACTTTTGACTCTGTTTAGGAACATTCTTTAAAATGTTTTCAGCAATCTCATCAAAATAAATATAATGTTTTCTATCTTCTTTAGTAAGTGTGCCTAAAACCATTTCCTCTCTAAAGCTTAACCAATCTTTCAAAATATCATCATTAACTTCTCTTAAATTATTCATAATCTAAATCCTCCTAAAATTAAAATTTTTATTAATAAAAATATCCTTTACAAGAGTTTAAAATACTACAACAAACGTACTATATGAATTGGGTAAAAATTGGGTAAAATCATCTCCAAAAATGCCCTAAAAATGCACAAATGTTCTACAAACAAAAACTCTTGTAAATACTGAAATACCAACAAAAACTCTAATTTTCACAAAACTACAAAAAGTGGTCAGCCATCGCTCATAACCCGAAGCTCTATCCTTTAAATAACAATAAAATAAAGTACTTACTAAGCAAGTACTTTTTCCATAATTTTACTAAAATAGTTATAGTTTGTCACATTTAAAACAAACTTAAAAGGACCTTTTTATTTCACCACAAGCAATTTTTGTACCAGAATTACCACTAGGTTGAGTGGTGAAATCATCAGGCATATCATGGATAATGACAACTTTTCCAATTATATCTTTTACTTTAAATTTATTAAGGAAGACACTCATATAACTGTATCCATTATTTTCAATTAATGGTGGCAAATCCCCAGCATGATAAGGATGAGGACAATTTTGAGGATTATAATGAGCTTTTGCATTAGCAAATTCATCATTTAAATTTCCTATACATGAGGTTCCGCTCATGTATATGGAATCCAAAAAATCTTCCTTTGCAATGATCTTTTGATTGTGGCAATCCATTAATTTTTGCAGTTAATATTACGCCATCTGAAACGTCTTTAAAAGTAACAATACCATTAATTTCTGGAAATTTCCTTCCTCCTTTTATATTAGCTTTAGCAGTATTAAAAAACATATTTATTTCACCTCTAAATTTAATTTTATATTAGTATATGCAAGATAGACATAAAGTAAGACTGAAAGCAGGAAAGAGATTAAATTGAATTAAAAAATATTAATGGTGTATGGGGAAAATCCTAAAATTAATATAAAAAACATCAAAAACTACTTAAAAAACTTGGATATAATGATAAATGATAGTATAATTATTATAGTTTTGAAGGAATTTTATTAAAAGAATAAGTAGTGAAATATTATATTGAAAAATTTTAAAAATCAGTAAATAATAAAGGTTATGAAGATGTAGTAAATAAATATTACTTGAAATATTTTAGATTATTAAAAAAGAAGATAAAATAAAAGAAAGATTAGTAAAAAGAAGAAGGGAGCTCGAAAATTATGGATGAAAAAATACAGCAATTTAAACAATTAGTAAATGAGAGTGAAAATATTGTGTTCTTTGGTGGCGCAGGGGTATCTACTGAAAGTGGAATACCTGATTTTAGAAGTAAGGACGGTCTATATAATCAACAATATAAATATCCACCAGAAACAATACTAAGCCATACTTTCTTTATGAATAAAACAGACGAATTTTATAAGTTTTATAAATCAAAAATGAACTCATTAAAATACAAACCTAATATTACACATATTAAACTTGCAGAACTTGAATCAAGGGGCAAATTAAAGGCTGTAATAACACAAAATATAGACGGTTTGCATCAGAAAGCTGGTTCCAAAATTGTGTACGAATTGCATGGTAGTGTACTAAGAAATTATTGTATGAAATGCCATAAGTTTTATGATGCTGAATATGTGTTTAAAAGTAATGGTATTCCAAAGTGTAGCTGTGGTGGAGTAATAAAGCCAGATGTTGTTTTATATGAAGAAGGATTGAATGAGGATACAATTAGAAACTCGATATATGCTATTCATAATGCTGACCTACTAATTATTGCGGGAACGTCGCTTACGGTTCAACCTGCAAGTGGTTTAATAAATTATTTTAAAGGAAAAAATCTTGTGCTGATAAACAGAGATTCAACTCCTTATGACTATAAAGCTGATTTGGTCATAAATGATAGTTTGGGAATGGTATTTTCGAAACTATAAATTGAAAGAATGAAAAACTTCAAAAGATGAAGCTACTTAAATAAAAATCAAATATTAGTCTTAGAAAACTTAAAATATGGAGATTATAGACTAGAAAAAAGAGTAATTAAAAAAATTGTCATAATTTATTGAAAAAAATCTTATAAAAAAATGGACTGCTATACTCTTGTAAATAGATATTTACCAGTGATATAATAATGACGAAGATATAAGTGGTTGAGTAACATTAAATATAAATTGTTGCGTTATCATGTATGAAAAATATATCAAAATATAAACAAAGTTTAAACCAAATTGATATAGATAAGCTTGTTTAAAAGTTATGGGAGATTTTGTAATTATATGAAGACACTAGATGAACTACTAGCTGATAAAATATTAGATTTAATACATTATGTTTTAGCAAAAAAAGTAAAACCGGATATTACGCTAGACACTGTGGGTGAATTAGATATAAAAGCAATCGAAAAGTTAAAAGAAGACTTTGAAATCGAAGGAATAATTTTAGATGTGGACAAAACTTTACGAAAAGAAATGAGAGATATTCCAAAAACTAACAAAGAATGGATTGAAAGTTTAAAAGATAAAATAAAAATTATAGTTGTTAGCAATGGAAAAGATAAAAAAATTGAACAATATTTCCAAGATAATGGGATAGCCTATATAGGCTTTGCACATAAACCATTAAAGAAAAACTTTATAAGAGCATGTGAAAAGATGAAAATCAAACCTGAAAAAGTTTTAGTTATTGGAGATAGTTTGTTTGATGACATATATGGAGGAAAAAGAAACAATATGAAGACTGCACTGGTAAAAGAAGTAGAAGACAGGTAAAAATTAAAATTTGATTGTAGTATATGAGGAGGTTATTATGGCGGAATTATGGGATCTATATGACGGAAACAAAAAGAAAATAGGAAAAACAGCAGAAAGAGGAGTTTATGAATTTCAAGATGGAGAATACCATTTGGTGGTTCAAGCAATTATTTTAAATACAAAAAATGAAATATTGATTAGTAAAAGAGCCCCATTTAAAAAGTTTGGTGGAATTTGGGAATGTAATGGGGGTTCTGTATTAAAAGGAGAAACAAGTTTGGAAGGAATCTTAAGAGAAGTTAAAGAAGAGCTGGGGATTAACTTCTCAGAAAATGAAGCAACATTTCTTAAAGAAGTAAAACGTGAGAACAAGCCTGCAAATTTCAAGGATTTGTGGCTATTCAAACGTGATATAAAAGATGATGAAATTACATTTCCAGATGGAGAAGCAACAGATTTTAAATGGGTAGGTATAGACGAATTTATAGAAATGTTTAATAATGAAGAGATTGTGCCAACTGTTGATTTTGGAAGAAAAGAGTATGATTTAGCATTAAAAATCAAACAAAAATAGGTATATGAGTTTATTGGCAAAATGTAAATGTAAAAATAGATAGTGCATTATTAAAAAATGATTAGATTGGTTTCGAGACAAAATGAAGTATTTAAAGAGATTAGCAAGTTAGAATCCCTGAGATCCTTTTAATATCAATGGTTTTATGAGAAATATGAATTTTATGTGAAAGTTAGCACTCTAATATTGACTCTGCTAAAAAAAGATGTATAATATATATGTAAATGGTAAAGAATATTTATCATAAACATGTGCCACTTTCATCAAGTGTCAACACATAATATTTTTAAAGGAGTTGATTTTTATGATGATGATACCTAGAAAACATGATTTTGATTTATGGGATGATGTATTTGGAGATTCATTTTTTAATGAGGGAGTAAGCAGACTAATGAAAACAGATATCAAAGAAAAGAAAAATGAATACATTATAGCAATTGACTTACCAGGATATGAAAAAGAAGGTATAAAGCTAGAAATACAAGATGGATATTTAACAGTACATGCAAGTATTAATAAAGAGGAAAATGATGAAGAAAAAGGCAGATTTGTACGTAAAGAAAGATATTCAGGAGCATGTTCTAGAAGTTTCTATGTAGGAGATAATGTTACAGAGGAAGAAATTAAAGCAAAGTTTAAAAATGGAACATTAACAATTGTTGTTCCTAAGAAGGAAGATAAAAAAGAATTACCTGAAAAGAAATATATTGAGATAGAGTAAAAATTTCAAAGAATGAAGTGTACCCCAAAAGTTTAACTTTTGGGGTGCTTTTTTACGACTAAATATTAATAAATCAAGTAATAATAAAAATTAATCGCCTGTCATTAAAGTTCCTACTCTTGTGTTTTTGGGAAAAATATGGTATAATGGTTGTCATAACATGTTTTGAAAGGAGCATGAACTATGAGCATTAAGTTGTCAAGGGACGTAAAAAATGTTGTTCGGTGGATAATTGCCGATAGCATGGAAAACCACTTTGAAGTGATAAACTCTTTGATGTTGTTTGAAACACTTATGGAAAATGAAGAATTTTCTGAATTGGTGCGTAAAAATTCGACGTGTGAAGTTCAGTCAATTCGGATAGACATTAAAGATGCATATGGCGAAGATAAATATGAAGAACAAGAAATCTTCGAAAAAGAGGAAATCGACTTTATGAATGAATGCCTGAGAGAAGTTGGCTCCACCAATGGTAGTGCGTTTCACTTTTCTGAGGAAGTAGCAGGTATTTTCTTTTATGCTAACATTATTGCTGAGGAGGAAGGGAGAGAAGAAATTTCTTTTACTACATTTGTGCTTTCCTTTTTTGAAAACCTTACAGATGTGATGAAGGAATTCTTTAGCCGAATCGGTGTAGATGTTGAGAAAATGATAAAAGTATATTCTAATAAGGAAAATACTTCAAAAGATGTTCAGATATCGATTCCGAGCAGTTTGAAAAGCTGCATTACAAACCTTAATGAAAGGTTTGAGAAGGTAGAGTGCACAATTCTTGGCCGAGATCGGGAAGTAAACGAAGTTTGGAAAACTATTATGAAAAAAACCAAACGGAATGTTATTCTGAAAGGTGAGCCTGGAGTTGGAAAATCATCAATCGTTTATAAAATTACGAGTGACATTGTAAAGGGCACTTGCCCAGCAATGTTCAGGGATTATGTTGTTCTGTCGTTAGACATTAATAACATGATTGCTGGAGCAAAGTATAGGGGAGATGCCGAGAAGCGGTTCGAAGAATTGATTGAAATGTTAAAGAAATATCACAATATTATTCTTTTCATTGATGAAATTCACATGATGGTTGGAGCGGGTAACTGCTCGAATGATGGAGAAAGCAAGGACTTATCCAATGCTCTAAAACCGATTTTGGCTGGAGATGAAGCAATTGTCATTGGTGCAACAACCAATGAAGAGTATGAAAGAGCTTTTGGAAATGAAGGAGCACTTAGAAGAAGATTTCGTAATATAAGTGTTGAAGAGCCAAAAGCCGAGGAAGTTTATCCCATGCTCAAGAAATCCATCAAAGAGTTGGAAACTTTCCATGATGTTAGGATTTCCAAGAGAATGGTAGAGAAAATAATTTTTTACTCTGCGTGCTTTAATTATACTACCAGGAACCCTGATAGGACAATAGATTTAATAGATTTGTCCATGGTGACTGCTAAGCAGAAAGGAAAGAAACGAGTGGATGTGGAATCCATTATGGAAAACTTCACATCTAATTTCGAAAGATTCCGAAAGATGCCTGTCGGGAAGGTTAAACAGACCGCATATCATGAAATTGGACACTTTACTGTTTTGAGATTTTCTGGAAGATTGGAAAATTATAAAACCCTGGCAATTTCAATAATTCCTGCTGAAGATTACCTTGGTATTAATGTCTTGGAAAAGACAGGCAGTTGGGAAAGCAAAGACAGAAGTTGTTTGATTGACACGATTGCTGCTAGTCTTGCAGGAAGAATTGCAGAAGAGATTTTCATGAATGTCGAGGAAAATGCGGGAGCAAGTGAGGACCTGGAAAAGGCAACTAAAACTGCCTATAATATGGTCACAAAGTTTGGAATGTCGTCTGAGGTAGGAAAAAATCGGATCTTTGTAAATGATTCTGACTATCAGTTGCTGGACGGAGAAAAGAGCAAAGCTATCAATGATGAAGTTCAAAAAATCATTGATGAAGCTTCTGAACGTGCAAAAGATATTCTTCAGGAGAATCGACAGATTGTGGAAGTTCTGGTAGATGCAATTTGCAGGGAAGGGATGCTCAACAGACCAGAAGTGGAAGCAATTATCCAGAAAAATCAGCGAAAGGAGTTTGCAACAACTTAAATTTATAGTAAATCCGAAGAGTGGGGAAAAATTTCCCCACTCTTTTAAAAAAAGTATTCAAAGTATCAAAATTTTATGATATAATGCAACAGAAATCCACTTTTAGTGATTAAACTGTGGAAAATGAGAAATAAAAAAGAACATATAGAGCACTATAAAAAAATATAGTTAAGACAAAATTGAAATGCTCTATAGAGGAGAGTAATAATGCAGATTTTAGGGATAGATATAAGAATATATTTTTTATTATTTATGATTTATTCGGTTAGTGGATGGACTATGGAGGTAATAGGAAAACTAATCCAGTATAAAAGATTTATTAACAGAGGTTTTTTAATTGGACCATATTGCCCAATATATGGATATGGTGCTATGTTAATAACTTTTCTATTGAATAAATATATAGGAGACCCTATTGCACTATTTGTTATGGCAATATTCGTATGTGGAATATTAGAATATGCAACAAGTTATTATATGGAAAAAATGTATAAGGCGAGATGGTGGGATTATAGCCAAAGAAAGTTTAATATTAATGGAAGAGTATGTTTGAACACAATAATTCCATTTGGACTATTAGGATTATTTATAATGTATGTATCAAATCCATTCTTATTAAGTAAACTAAACTTACTTCCAGAAGTATGGCTTAACGTATTGTTTTGGACTTTATTAACAATATTTATTACGGATAATATAGTATCTGTCGTTGTTATAAGATATGTAAAGAAAACAGAAAAAGCTTTTGGATCAGACTTAGATAATACAGAAGAAATAACAAAAAAAGTAAGACAAGTGTTAGAAAGCAAATCTGTATTGCATAGAAGATTATTAAATGCATATCCTAATTTAGAAGTTGTGAAAATCAAAATAAAAGAGAAAAAAGAGAAGATAAAAGAACAAGTAGAAGAGCAAAAAAAGGAATTAGAGAAAAAGGTTGAGGATAAATCTAAACAAGTAGAAGAGAAGATAAAAAGTAGAAAATTAAAATAATAATATTAAAAACTGTATAAAAAAACATAGGTAAAAGCAAAAGTTTATGTAAGAATATATTAAAAGCAAAAATGCTAGTTAGATATTAGAGTATTTAACTAGTTTTTTTTGCGCTATAAAAGGTGCTGAAAAGGTATAAAAAGTAAAATATTGAAAAAAATAATTCTAGATAAAATATAATATGAGAAAGGAACTATAAAAATGGAATCTTTTTGGGAAAAGAGTATAAATAAAAAATTAAAGTTTAAAAGTATAGAAAATGACATTGATGTTAATATATGCATTATAGGAGGAGGTCTTACTGGACTTAGTTTGCGGATATTATCTGAGTAAGGATTATTCAGTAGCGATAATTGAAAGAGATAAAATATGTGGAAGTACTAGTGGAAAGTCCACTGGTAAAGTTACAAGTCAACACGGATTATTTTATAAATATCTAGTTGAGTCAAATGGTGTGGATTTTGCAAAGAAATATATGAGAGCAAATGAGCAAGCAATAAATAACATTGAAAGTATAATAAATAATGAAAATATACAATGTGATTTTGAGAGAACATCTGCTTATATATACACAACAAAAGACAAGGAAGTTAATAAAATAAAAGAAGAGGAAAAGGTTGCCAAAAAATTAGAAATTGTTGATACTGAATTTGTTACAAGCGTTGAATTACCAGTTGATTGCAAGGGTGCGATAAAGTTTAATAATCAAGCAAAATTTAATCCTGTTAAATATGCACAGGGATTATGTAACGCAATTTTAAGATAAAATAATCAAAAAAAACTTGATAAAACTTGTATTTTGTATTACAATAATAAAAGATTTTAAGTTTATGTAAAGGAGAAAACAATATGAAAAATAAAATAATTGGACTAATGGCTGCGCTAATGATAATTCTATCAGTAATAGTACCTACAGTGTATGCAGTAAATGAAGATGTAACATTAGAAGAGGCTGAAAATAATGTATGTAAAATAGAACTTGGAGATAATGGGAAATTAATAAAGAAACTAATAAAAGTTGATAATGATAATAAAGAAGCCATTCTTCAAGTGGATGTAACAAACCTAAAAAATGAAGAAACATTAATAGAAGAATCTGAAATATTTTTAGTAATTGATAATTCAAAAAGTATGTCAGACAATACTTTATCTTCAGGTATTACAAGAAAAGAAGCAGTGTTTGGAGCAGCTAAAGAATTAGCAAAAAGTATAATAACAGCACAAAGCAATACGAAGATAGGTGTTGTAAGTTTTTCAACAAGCTCTGACGCAGAAAAAGAAGGAACGCTAGAAGATGCAAAGCTTATGGTAAAACCAACAAATAAAATAGCAGATGTTGAAAATGCAATTGATTCAATAGAAACAACAGGAGCTAGAACAAATATTGATGCAGGATTACAAATAGCAAGAGATAACTTTACAACAGGAAGCAAATTAAATCAATATTTAATACTTTTAACAGATGGAGTACCAAATACAGCTGTAGGAGGACCAAAAGCAACATACTCAGGAGAAACTACAACTAAAACAAAGGCAACATTAAAATCAGTTATAGATAAAGGGATAAATATAGTTACAGTAATGACAGGTGTAGATTCAACTTATCAACCAGATCCTACAGGGGCAACATCAAGTGAAGCTGCAGGAAAAACATATGCTGAACTTGCAGAAGAGGTATTTGGCACAGAAAGCAAACCTAATTATGGAAAATTTTATTATGTAACAGATGATAAAGCAACAGAAACAATTACAAAAACTGTATATTCAGATGTGGTAATAGTAAAGAAAAATGAAATCAAGAATATAACTGTTATAGATTATTTCCCAGAAGATATAATTGCTAACTATGATTATGAAATAGTAAGTAAAGCAAATATTGGAGAAGTAAGTGCAACAGTTGATACATCTAATAATAGCATAATTTGGACGATAGAAACATTGAAAGCTGGAGAAACAGCAACTTTCCAATACAAGTTAAAATTAAAAGAAAAGTATGATGAAAAAATACTAAATGTAATAATGCCAACAAACCAAAAGGTTGATGTTAATTATATAGGGACAGACGAAACAGAACATCAAGAAACATCTGATGTTTCACCTAAAATAGTGTTAAAAGGAGATAAAACAATAGCTCCAACCCCAATCCCACAAACAGGGGACATGGTATTTTATATAGCATTGGCTGTTCTTGTAATCACAATAGCAACTAGTGTATATGTATATAATTACAAGAAAATTAAATAATAGTAATTAACTTATAGATAGCCTAGAAATAAGAGAGAAAATTGAGGTAAAATACTTCAAATTTCTCTCTTATTTTGCTTGTTATGAATGTTAGAATATTTTTTATGGTAAATAAAATATTGCATTTAGATTTGTTCTTCTAAAATTAATGCAACAATTCTGGCGAGGGGAGAAAAATGCTAATAACGGAGTGAATAAATAACAATAAAGATACTCTAAAGAACAATTGTAACAAAAAAGTAATATTTTTGTAAAAAAACTCTTAAAAACATTGAAAAAAGCGAGAAAATGAGGTATAATAAATATTAGATTTGGCCTAATTTTGAAAAACATAAAAATAGGTCAATTTAAAACTAAGAGAAGCTAGGGAAATATGACTTTTTGAAGCATTGAGAAGTCGTAGAAGATAGGAAACGAAAAAAGCGAATCTTAGGGAAATAAGGAAGGCAGACCATTATAATAAATTTAACGGTAACTATACTAAAAAAATGTAACATAAATTTAATAAAAAGAGCATTAAATAGTATCCGTATGAGGGAAAAAACCGTTATTGATATAACGGAAAATTTTAACATTGAAAAAAATGTAAAAAAATGTGATAATTTATTAGAAATAATGTCTATACTTATATTAATAAATATATTAATTATAATCTTAGGAGGTATATCATGAGAGAAAGAACAATTAAATTAATCTCAGTTTTGTTAGCAACAGTAATTTTGTATGCAAGCTCATATGCAGTAATAAGTTATGCAGCTGATACATATAAAAGTGTAACAGAGCTAGAGAACCAAGGAACATCAACGAACAACGATAATGTTGAAGTGGATGTTTATTATGCTGGAAAAAAGCATACAAAAACAATGGAGGTAACAAGCCTAGGAGAAAAAGTGTATGTAAGAGTAGCAGTAAAAAATGCAGGCTATCTTGAAAATGCACAAATTGATTTATCTGACTGTAATTTTGAGATAGCAGATGATGAATCAAATGCAGGCAAAATAAAAACTATTGATGTGGAAAATAAAAAGGTTGTGCTAAATAGGGTTGTTGCTGGAAGTGAGGAAGAGATTGCATTAAATATAACTCCAACGAAAGCAGAAAAAATAGCAACTGACACTTTCAATAAAGACAATAAGGTAAAAATGAACGGAACCTATGTAAATGCAAAAGCAAAGGAAGTAGAGGTAAGTAAAGAACTTACAATACATACAAGTTGGCATGGTGAAGCAAAAGCTAAAATAAGCCAAGAGATTGTAAAATATATACCATACGAAATAGGAGAAGAAGAGGGATTATTGTTACAAACAGAGGTAACAACAGAAGTAGAAAATAGTGTGTTACCAGTAAAAAGTTCAGAAGTAACAGTAGCTATTCCAGAACTAACAGGAACAAAACCAACAAAGGTAATGGTATATGCAAAAACAACAGAAGGCACAAATGGAGAAAAAACAGCAATAAGCTTTAACGAGTCAAATTATAGTTATGATGAAACAAATGGAGAAATAGTAATAAAAGTAGCAAACAATGCAAACTCAGAAGGAAAAATCTCATGGGTGAAAAATTCTCAAGACAAATATGAAATAGTAATGGTATACCCAAAGGAAGTAAAAACAGCACTAGGAGAAAGTACACCAATAATAAAAACATCAGCAAGTATAGTAAATGAATATTATGATGATGTAAATCATAGTGGAAATGCAGGTGCAACAGCACAAACACCAGCAAGCCAAAAAGGAACAATAGCAGACTATGAAGGTGAAATAGTAAATGAGACAATTGCAAAAGGATATATGTATAATGGAGTAGAAACAACATATACAGAAAAATATTCTATGAGTACAAGTTATGCAGGAATAACAGATGAAATGAATATAACAGTAGATACACCAGAATTCGTAAAAGAAAGCGGAGAAACAGTAAGCTCGGCAAATAATATATATAATAAAAAAGTAAGTGTTGATATAGCAGAATTAAAGAAGATATTAGGAGAAACAGGAAAAGTAGAAATAATATCAAATTCAAAAGTAATAGGAACAATAGATGCAAATACAGAAGTAGATAGTAATGGAAAAGCAACAGTAGACATATCAGCAGAAAAAGCAAGTAGTATAGAAGTAAAGACAAGTAAGCCACAAACACAAGGACAATTAAGTGTAGAAATAGAAAAGGCAATAGCAAGCGATATAAGCTATAGTTTAGCAGAAAGAAAAATCTTCACAGGGGTAAAACAAGTAGCAACAGGAATAGCAAAAGCAGGAGAAGAACAAATAACAACAGCAGAAGTAACAGATACAATGAACTTAGTAGAGCCAACAGCAAAAGGAACAATAAATATAAACAAAGATACATTATCAACAGTAGTATCAAATGATGTAGAGATAACAGCATTGTTAGAAACAGATTCAGCAGATGATAGTTTATACGAAAATCCAACAATTTCAATAAAATTACCAGAGAAAGTTGCAAATATAAATATAGATTCAGTACAATTATTACATACAGATGAAATAAAAATACAAAATCATGAAGTTGTGGAAATAGACGGTGTAAAAACTATAAAGATCTATACAAAGGGAATTCAAACAAAATATAACGATAGTGTAACAAAGGGAATAAACATAGTAATTTATGCAACTATAAATTTAGATAGAACAACTGCATCAAAAGAAGCAGAAATATCTATGAATGTTGATAATAACACATATACAAGAAAGATTAACTTAGTTGCACCATCAGGGTTAGTTACTATCAATACTATAAAAGGTTTTTCAAAAGCAAATCAAACTGTAGAAGTAATTGATAATGAGTCAACAACTGGAAAATTGGATATATATTCAGAATCAAAAACAGCGCAAGTAGAAAATACTATTATAAACAATTATAACAATGATATATATGGAACAAGCATATTAGGAAGAATACCAACAAAAGAAAGTATGGAATATGATTCTTCTGAAAAAATGAACAATACAATAGATACTAAGCTAAATGGAGCAATTGCAGTTTCAGGATTAGAGAGTGGATATAAAGTTTATTATTCAGAGAATGCTTCTGCAACTAAAGATTTAACAAATTCAGATAACGGTTGGAAAGAAAATGTTACTGATTATAGTAGTGTGAAATCATATTTAATAGTATTAGAAAATGGAATGGCTCAAGCTAGTCAAATAGTATATAATTATAGTTTGAACATACCAGAGAATTTACCTTACAATAGAACAATAAATTCATACTATAAAGTTTATAATGCAGTTACAGAGACAGCAACATCAACAAAAACATCACCTAAAATAGAACTTACGACAGGTGTAGGACCAGAATTAACTGCAAGTCTTGCAGTTGAAAATACAACTGATAACAAAGTTAATGTAGGAAGTGTTTTTAACTATAGTATTGAAGTTAAAAATGAAGGAACAGTTGATGTTAATGATGCGAAGGTATCTGTTCCAATACCAGAAGGTATGAGTAGTGTTACATCAACAGAATCTTTTAAATATAATGAAGAAACAAAAAGTATGGAAACATCATTAGATAGCATGAAAGTTGGGGAAACACAGCTTGTAGAAGGTGCAATTGTTGCAGAAAAAGAAGGAAACTATGAATTAAAGGCAACAATAACATCAACAGAAATTCCAAATAACATTGAAAGTAATAAATATACTGTAACAGCAGAAAAAGCTGACTTTGCTATAAGAAATACAAATGCAAGTGGTATAAGAATAGTAAAAGGTATGGAAGCATGCTTCTTACTAGAAGTAGAAAATCTTACAGACAAAGAAGTTAAAAATGTAAAAATAGAGTATACATTGCCTCAAGGAGTAACATACAAGAAAAATGTTCTTGCGGAAGGACTAGAAGATACAAAATTTGAAGGTAAAGGCAACACAGTTACAATAACAATACCAACATTAGAAGCAAATTCAACAGCAACAATGTTTATATATGGTGATGTTGAAAATGTTTCAAACGACATGAAATCAGTGGCAAAAGCAACTATAAATGGTAAACAATATACATCAAATGAAGCTAATTTAGATGCTGGAAAAACTGAGTATAGTTTAACAGGTGTTAATCCAGGAGAAAAATATGTAAAAGAAGGACAAGAACTTGTTAGTGAGTTTACTATAAAAAATACTGGTGATAATACAATTTATTCAATAAATACAGAATACAATATTCCAGACGGAACAACATTTGTATATGGAACAATAGAAAGTGGAGATAAAACACTGAAACTTTCAGTAAATACAGAAGGAAAGATACAAAAGGTTATTAGCATGTTGGAACCTGATGAAACGGCAAAAATAACAATTACATTAAAAGCAAATAAATTAGATTCAAAGAAAGATAAAGAAGTAGTAAGCACTTTAAAAATATCATCAACAAGTGCTGGCGAAATAGAATCTAACAAGTTAGAATATGTAATAGAATATGATAAAACACAACATGAAGATGATGGAAAAAATAACACTAAAAATAATGAGATGGTTGACCCAGGAGAAATAGATAATGATGACGGTTACAAAATAACAGGTAAAGCATGGTTGGATTCAAATCTAAATGGAAAATTTGATGAAAATGAAAAAACTTTACAAGGAATAAAAGTAATCTTAGTCAATAAAGACACTGGTGAAATTGTAAAAGATAAAGATAATAAAAAAGAAAAAATTACTACAACTGGAGAAGATGGGAAATACGAAATAGACAACCTAGAAAATGGAAATTACATAGTAGCATTTTTATATGATGATAAAGTATATAGCATAACAGAATATCAAAAAGCAGATGTTGAAAAATCGTTAAACTCAGATGCTATATCTTCAAACATAAAATATGAAGGTGTAACTCAAAAAGCTGGATTAACAGATACTTTAACAGTAAAAGATGGAAACATAAGAGATATAGATATTGGTCTATATTTAACACCAACATTTGACTTATCTTTAAATAAATATATAAATAAAGTTACTGTAAACAGTGGAAGTAAAATGACAACATATGAATATGACAATCAAAATAAAACATTGGCAAAAATAGATATACCAGCTAAACAAATGGCAACAAGCACAGTAATTCTAGAATATAAAATAGTTGTTACAAACGAAGGCACAGTACCAGGATATGCAAAGAAAATAGTAGATTATTTACCAGAAAACTTAAAATTTAGTACAGAGCTAAACTCTGGGGCATACCTTGGAAAAGATGGAAATATCTATAGCGAGGAATTAGCAGATACATTAATTAATCCAGGAGAGAGCAAAGAAATAACAATAATATTAACAAAGAAGATGACAGATACAAATACTGGAACAATTATAAATGAAGCTGAAATAGCTGAAAGTTATAATGAACTAGGATTAGATGATGTTAATTCAGAAGCAGGAAATAGAGATGAAAAGGAAAACGACTTAGGTGCAGCAAAAACAATTATATCTGTAAAAACAGGTGAAGTTGTAATTTATACAACATTAATAGTAGCTGTAATAACAATATTAGCAGCAGGTGTATATTTGATAAAAAAATATGTGGTGAAAAAATAGAGAAGGGAGGTAAGAAATATGAAGAAAAAAATAAATAAATCGTTAAACAATAAGATAAAAAGAATATTTGCATTACTTATAACTACTCTATTAATAACTATTACAATGTATGTAGGTGTAAAAGAATATGTAAAAGCATATTCAGTAGGCGAATATGTTTATGCATACAATTTTTCACCTGCGTATGGAGCATGGCTTGTAGGTATAAGAGTACCTGCATCAGGGGATGGAGCATTTTACTGTATCCAAAAGGGTAACACTAAAGAGGCTTCGAAGTACTTAATAAGTGATTATACAGAATGTGCAAACGAGTTTGAAAAGAGAAAGCTTCAAGCAATTGTTGGTTATGGTGGAACTATAGATTGGACATGGGCAAAACAATTAGCCTTATGGATGGGACATAAAGGACTTTCTTGGGAATATGCTAGTTCGGGATATTCTAGATCAGGACTTAGTGTACCATCAAAAGCAGAGGTTTATAAAATTATAGATTCAGCAACAGAATATGCTGAAAAAAGCACAAATGCAGTTGAACCTAGCATAGAGAAGGATGAAAAATGTACAGTAATTAACACTACAGGAAATACATACAAAATAGGACCTTTCAAATTAAAATATGATGCACAAAGCATATATAATATTGATAGTATAAAAGTATATGCAGATTCAGGAGAGTTAAATGTTTCTGAATATCAAGATGAAAATGGAAATTCTATAACAGGAACTCCAGCATCTGAACAAAAATTTTATATGGTATTAACAGACATTGATTTAACTAAAACACAAAAAATAAATAAAATCACATTAACATATTCATATACAGATTATAGTGATATATCAATTTATGAGGCAGTTGGAGTTAACCCATATACAAACAAATTAGATTATTCGCAAAGAACAATATTAGTAGAAGGACAACCAAAAACAGAATCTAAAGATATAGAAATAAATCCTGACTTGCCTTTAATAAAACCAGGCTCATATAGTCTAGAGTTATTAAAAGAGGACTCAAGAGATGATAGCATAAAATTACAAGATGTTGAGTTTAAAGTAACACAAGACGATAAAGAAATAGGTACATACAAAACAGATGCAAATGGTGTGATTTCAATTTCAGATTTACAAATTACTTCAGACAAAACTCAAAAAGTTACAATAGAAGAGGTAAATGGTCAAGAAAATTATGAAATGTTAGCATCAAAGATTGAGTTAGAGGTAAAAACAAAAATTGTAGATGAAATTGTAGAAGGTTCTAAGACGGGTGCAAGAACATATGAAGTTTCAGAAATTAATGTAATAAGCAATTCATCAAGTGATGACTCAACAAAGAGTACAATAACATTAAATAAAAATACAAATTCTAACAAATATACTATAGGATTAAAAATTCCAAATGTTAGAAAAACAATAAAATTAAGTGGTTATGTATGGGAAGATGAAAAACAAGGTAAAGAATCAAAACTAAATGGACAAAAGGATGAAAATGAAAAATTCATCGAAGGAATTCAAGTTACATTACATACAAAAGATGATTCTAAGATAATGTATACAGATTCATCAACAATGCAAACAAAAACAAATAGTAATGGATATTATGAATTTGAAATACCAATAGGTCCAGAATACTATGTAGAATTTACATATAATGGACAAAACTATCAACACACAGTATATAATACTTGGACAGGAAATGGAAATCCATTAACATCAAATTCTACAGAAACAGAAAAAGATAGAGATAATCTAAATGCGGCATTAGAAACAATTACACCAAATATGCAAGTAAAAGGAACAACAATTAATAATACAATAAATGAAAAAGATGCTACATATATTGATGAGGAATGTTATAGAATATCTGCATATACAGGTGCTTATGGAAATGAAAAAGACATGAAATATTATTCAACAACAAGTGAGTACATAAACTTAGGTATAACAAAAAGAGAAACAGCAGACTTAGCACTTCGTAAAGATGTATATAAAGCAACAACAACAATAAAAGGATATACTCAAGACTATGAATACAATAAAAGAAATCTAACAACAGATGAAGACGGAAACAAATATTGGGATATAAGCCAAAGAGCATCAGATGTATATTATAATGAAAGCTATACTAGAGATCTTAAAAAGGCAGACTATTATTATAACGATACAGACATTAATAAAAATCTAAAATTATATGTAACATATGTAATAAATGTAAGAAATCAATCAGGTGTAATAGATGCAAAAGTTAGAGGAGTTGCAGAATATTATGACGAAGATTACACATATGTTGAAGGAAGTGCATATTTAGGAAATAGAAAAGGAGAAAAAATCTCAGATGTAACAGTATCAGAAGAAACATCTGCTCCAATATCAGGTTATAAACAAAGAACTATAACAGGATTAGATAAGGATACATTAAAAGCAGGAGATGATATGTACATATACATTACATTCTCTGTAGGAACTGGAACAGACATAAAATTGGATGATGATGCTGGTAAAGGAAATATGGCTGAAATCTTAGGATATAGCACATATTATGGAGATAAAGCTACAGCACCAAATGATGGAAACTCTTTAACATACACTGAATACAAAGAAGGAGATACAGCAGGACGTGTTGACGTAGACTCTAACCCAGGAAATGCAAAATCTGTAGATGAATCTACATTCGAAGATGATACAGATAGAGCTCCATATATAAGAGTAAAATTAGCAACAGAAGAAAGAACAACAAATGGATATGTATGGGAAGATGCTAGAACTAACGAAGTAGGCGATGCAGTAGTTGGAAATGGTATAAGAGATCAAGGCGAAACATTAATAGATGGAATAAAAGTAGAGTTATGGAACAAAGATACAAACAGTATTGCAAAAATATATAATGGAACAACATGGGTAGATGCTATAACAGAAACTGCAAATGGAGGACAATATTCGTTTGATGGATTTGTACCAGGAAATTACTATATAAAATTCATATATGGAGAAAAAGCAGATTCTAAATATAATGGCCAAGATTACAAGTCTACAACATATGTTGGAACTAAAGTTGATACAGGATTTACATATAGTAATCCAGACAATGATGATAGAGCTGTAGAAACAGACACACTATATTCAGATGCAAGAGACATATATGGAAATGAAACTACTCAAGGAACAAGAGCATATGTAACAAGCTTATATTCAGGTGAGATGACAAATCCTAGAGTAACAAAGTTAAACGATAATATAACAAGTGCTTATATGCAAGCTAAAACTGGTAATATAAATATATATATCGAAAAAGGTGGAGACAATCTACCAGGATTAACTGGAACTGAAAACTTGGCATATAAATTAGAAAATATAGATTTAGGATTACAAGAAAGAGCAAAAGAACAATTAATGTTAAGCAAAGAGGTTTCAAATATTAAAGTTACACTTTCAAATGGAAATGTATTATTTGACAATGGAAGTTCAGCAACAAACTTGACATGGCAAAATAAGAAGTATCACACAAATGGCTATAATGGAAAATTAATGACAGAGCCAAATCGTAACAATGCAATGCAATCTATATTGTTAACAATGGATGAAGAACTAATGCATGGTGCTACTATAAAAATAACATACAAAATTAAAGTTGAAAACATCGGAGAAGTAGATTATGCAAGTAATGAATTCTACTATGGTGGAAATAAAACAACTTCAGATACACCAATAACAACAAAGGTTGAAAAGATAATAGATTATGCAGGTGCAGCAGGCACAGACGATTCTAAAGCAAGTAGAAATAATTTAAGGTTTGATAGCAGTGAAAATGAAGGATGGACAGCATATTCTTTAGATAGTATATACAGCTACAAAAATTCTAAATCTAATGATGAAGGATTAATAAGTAGAGGATTACTAAATAAGGATGAAGATAATTTCAGCGGAACAGTTTCTGAATATAATACAATATTAGTAAAAGAATTCAACAAAGATTTAACACCAAAGATTGTATCAGGAGGAGAATCAAGTGTAGAAACTTCATTGGTATTATCACAAGTAATGACATCTGAAGAATCGACTGATCAGAAGGCTTATAACAACATGGCTGAAATAGTAAGTTTTGAAAATGGTATAGGAAGAAGGATGGAATACTCTACAGTAGGAAATCAAAATCCAGACAAAACAATAGAAGAAATAGATAGTGACATGGCACAATCTGTAACTGTATTGCCACCATTTGGTCAAACATATATATACTATGTATTAGGAGCAGTCATTGCAGTAATAGCAGTAGCAGGAATAATCTTAATAAAAGTAAAAGTAGTAAATCCTAAAAAATAATGGAAAACTATAAATTAAAAGCAGACTAGATTAATTTCTAGTCTGTTTTTGCACGCAATAAAGAAAGTAGTGTTCTAGCATATTATATAAATCTTATACTGAAATTTTATTACATATTAGATAAAAAATACATCAGTATTATAAACCTAGGGAAAAGCCAAGAACAAGGAAATGCCCAAGGTGACATAAGATAAAGAATACAAGTGGAAAAAATGAATAAGTGTTAGGGAAATAAGCTAATAGAGGAAAGCACTGCTATTTTAGATAAAATAAAAAATGGATGATTTTTGACGATTTATAAAGAAAAATGTAATCTAAATTTAATAAAGCATGAATCCCTGTATTTCCGTAATTATAGATATTTAAGAGAAACGTATTAGGAAAAATTTAACATTGAAAAACAGTCTAAAACGTGCCATAATTTAATAAATAATATAAATATAAGAAAAGGAAAAACGGCAATCAAAGGCAAAATTTTAGGAGGTATACTATGAGACAAAAGATTAATAACATGATAGCAATTATGTTAGCAATTATTATTCTGTGTGCAAGTTCATATGCAGTTGTAAGCTATGCAGCAGACACGTATAAGAGTGCAGCCGAATTAGAAAGCCAAGGAGCATCGACCAACGATAAAAACGTTGAAGTGGATGTTTATTATGCTGGAGGCGAACATAGTAAAACAGTTGATATAACAAAAACAGAAAAGATATATGCTAAAGTAGTGGTAAAAAATGCAGGATACTTAGAAAATTTAACAATAAACTTTGCAAACAGCAACTTTGAAATAGCAAATGATGAATCAAATGCTGAAAAAATACAATCAATAGATACAAAGAATAAGGTAGTTGTGTTAAATAAAATTGTTGCTGGAAATGAAGTAGAAATAGCATTAAATATATCTCCTATAAAAACAGATGTTGTAGGAACTGATAACTTTAAGAACGACAATACCATTACCGTATCAGGAACATATGTAAATGAAAAGGCAAAAGAAGTTGCAATAAGCAAAGAAATTGCAATACATACAAGTTGGCATGGTGAAGCAAAAACCAAAATAAACCAGGAGATTGTAAAATATATACCATCTGTATTGGGAGAGGAAGTATTGCTACAAACAGAGGTAACAACAGAAGTAGAAAATAGTGTATTACCAGTAAAAAACTCAGAAGTAATAGTGGATATTCCAGAATTAGCAGAAACAAAACCAACAAAGGTAATGGTATATGCAAAAACAACAGAAAACACAAATGGAGAAAAAACAGCAATAAGCTTTAACGAGTCAAATTATAGTTATGATGAAACAAATGGAGAAATAGTAATAAAAGTAGCAAACAATGCAAACTCAGAAGGAAAAATCTCATGGGTGAAAAATTCTCAAGACAAATATGAAATAGTAATGGTATACCCAAAGGAAGTAAAAACAGCACTAGGAGAAAGTACACCAATAATAAAAACATCAGCAAGTATAGTAAATGAATATTATGATGATGTAAATCATAGTGGAAATGCAGGTGCAACAGCACAAACACCAGCAAGCCAAAAAGGAACAATAGCAGACTATGAAGGTGAAATAGTAAATGAGACAATTGCAAAAGGATATATGTATAATGGAGTAGAAACAACATATACAGAAAAATATTCTATGAGTACAAGTTATGCAGGAATAACAGATGAAATGAATATAACAGTAGATACACCAGAATTCGTAAAAGAAAGCGGAGAAACAGTAAGCTCGGCAAATAATATATATAATAAAAAAGTAAGTGTTGATATAGCAGAATTAAAGAAGATATTAGGAGAAACAGGAAAAGTAGAAATAATATCAAATTCAAAAGTAATAGGAACAATAGATGCAAATACAGAAGTAGATAGTAATGGAAAAGCAACAGTAGACATATCAGCAGAAAAAGCAAGTAGTATAGAAGTAAAGACAAGTAAGCCACAAACACAAGGACAATTAAGTGTAGAAATAGAAAAGGCAATAGCAAGCGATATAAGCTATAGTTTAGCAGAAAGAAAAATCTTCACAGGGGTAAAACAAGTAGCAACAGGAATAGCAAAAGCAGGAGAAGAACAAATAACAACAGCAGAAGTAACAGATACAATGAACTTAGTAGAGCCAACAGCAAAAGGAACAATAAATATAAACAAAGATACATTATCAACAGTAGTATCAAATGATGTAGAGATAACAGCATTGTTAGAAACAGATTCAGCAGATGATAGTTTATATGAGAATCCAACAATCTCAATAAAATTACCATCATATATATCGAGCGTAAATTTAAAGAAATCTGAATTGCTACATACAGATGAATTACAAATAGCAGAAACAAAGATTGTAGACGGAACGAATGGAAAAGAAATACAAGTTAGTTTAAATGGTACACAAACAAAATATAGTGATACAGTAACAAAAGGAGCAAAGGTATTAATATATGCAGATTTTATAGTAGACAAAACAACACCATCTGTTGATAGTGAAATAGAAATGAGCTATACAAATAATATAAATAGTGCAAAAGTTAAAGTGAGCTTTAATGCACCAACTGGGTTGGTAACAATAAACAATTATGCATCTGGCGATAATAGTGTAACAGTTCTAGATTCTGAAAAAGGAATAGTAAATTTAGACTTAAATGCACAAGCAAAAACAGCTACAATAAAAGGCGAAATAATAAATAATTATAATAATACAATATCAGCAACAAGCATTTTAGGAAGAATAGCAAAAGAAGATAGTATAAAATATGATTCTACAGAAAAAGTAGGAAATACATTTGATTTGAGTTTGACTGGTGCAATAGTTCTTACAGGAGCGGAAGAATATACAATTTACTATTCAGAAAATGCAGGAGCAAATAAAGAATTATCTGATTCAAGCAATGGATGGACAACTTCAGTAACAGATTATAGCAAAGTAAAATCTTATTTAATAGTAATAAATAATGAAATAGCAAAAGCACAGGACATATCTTGGAGCTATAATGTAAGTATACCAGCAAACCTAGGGTATAAAAATAGTGCTACAAATAATTATAAAGTATACTTACAAAATAATTTAGAATCAGGAATGGTAAACGAAAACAAAGAATCAGCACAAATAATAATGCAAACAGAAAATGGACCAGAATTAGAGGCAAGTATTACATCTGTAGATGTTGAGAATGGTGGAACGGTTACAAATGGAAAAAGGATATTGTTTAACTTTAATATAAATAATACAGGAAGTAAGTCATTGAGTAATTTGAAGGTGAAAATTCCAGTACCAGAAGGAATGAAGTATAATTATGGAAATAAAATATATGACTATGATAAGGAAAATAATATTTTAACAGCCAATATTGAAACTATTGAAGCAAATGAACAACAAAGTTTAGAGCTATATTTAGTATGTGCACAAGAAGGTTCTACAAAGGTAAGTGCAAGCATAACTTCAGATTCATTTAATGGGATCTTAGAACCAGAGCCTATAAGCTTTACAATAGAAAAGGCCGACATAGCACTAATAAATATGCCTATTTCTAATGAAGAAAATGTTATGATTGGACAATTGGGAGTAAAGAATCTAACATCAGAAGAAATAAAAAATATAGAAATAAAATATATACTGCCAGAAGGCATACAATATAAGGATTATTCAGTAGAAGGAGATTTTGAATGTGAAGTAAAATATAATGAAAAAGAAAATATTGTAAGCATAAAATTGAAGGCTTTAGGAGTGGAAGAATCAAAGAATATATTTATAAGATTAACAACTGATTTGAATGAAAATAAAGAATTATATACAATGGCCAATGCAACTGTTAATGGAAAGGAATATACATCAAATAGAGAAAAAATAACGATTAAAAATTATGATTATATGGTAACTGCGACGAATCCAGGTGATCAGTATGTAAAAACAGATGACGAGATTTCAAGTGTATTTACTATAGAAAATACGTGTGAAGATTCATTAAATTTAATAAAACTAAACTACAAGATTCCATCAGGAACAGAGTTTGTTTCTGGAAACATTGAATATAATGGTAAGACTTATACTTTAGCCGAAGATATAGAAAATGAAGGCGAGGTTAATTATACTCTTGTAAAATTATATAAAGGAGAAAAGGCTACAGCAACAATAAATTTAAAAGTAACAATGCAAGAGAGTGACAAAGAACAGGAAATTACAAGTAGCATAACTACATCAAATGATGTTGTTGGAGAGAAAAAATCGGAAACCTTAACATTTATTATGAAAGCAAAAAAAGAAGATAATCCTGAGAACGGCATAAATAATGAAGTTACAAATGTTGAGCCAGGGGAAAATAACGAAATAATAGACCCAGGAGATGATAAAAGAACTGGAAAAGAAATAAATGGAAAAGTATGGGTAGATAGTAATAAGAATGGAAAATATGATGAGGGAGAATCAAGATTATCTGGAATAACAGTACTTTTAATAAGTAAAGTAGACGGAAATGTAAAACTTACAACAACAACAAATGAAAATGGAAGATATACATTTGATAAATTAGAAAATGGAAGTTATTTAGTGGCATTTTTATATGATTCAAGTAAATATGTAGTAACAGAATATCAAAAAGAGGGAGTAAGTAAAACAGTAAACTCAGATGCGATAGATGCTACAATAAATTACAAAGGTGAAGATAAAAAGGTAGGACTAACAGATACAATTGAGATATTAGATTCAGATGTGAATAATATAGACATAGGAATTTATGAAGCAGAAAAATTTGATTTATCTTTAAATAAATATGTAAGTAAAGTAACAGTAAACAACAATTCAGGAGTAACAACATATGACTATAATGGAAAAGATAAAACCTTAGTAAAAGTAGATATACCTGCAAAATATATGTCATCAAGTACAGTAATAATAGAATATAAGATACAAGTGAAAAATGAAGGGGAAGTTCCAGGATATGCAAAAAAAGTTGTAGATTATATTCCAGATGGATTGAAATTTAATACAGAATTAAATCCAAAAGCATATTTAGGCAAAGATGGAAATATTTATAGTGAGGAACTTGCAGATACAATAATAAACCCAGGAGAAAGTAAAGAGATAACTATTATTCTAACAAAGAAAATGACAGATACAAATACCGGAACAGTTGTAAATGAAGCTGAAATAGCTGAAAGTTATAATGAATTAGGTTTAGAAGATATAAATTCAGAGCCAGGCAATAAGGATGAAAAGGAAAACGACTTAGGTTCAGCAAGTACAATAATAACAGTAAAAACAGGACAGATAGTAATATACACTACTTTAATAGTTGGAGTGATTGCAATGTTAACGGTAGGAAGCTACATGATAAAAAAATATGTTATTTAAAAATACAAGGAAGGAGGAAAAATGATAAGGAAAAAAATTTATAAAATCATAGCAATTATATTTTTAATAGCAATAGTACTTATAATTAGTACGAAAGATAACAGGGTATCAGCACTCTATGATGGTCAAACTCTTGTGTGCAATAACAACTTATGGCCTAACAGACCAACTTTACCGATATTCGATGGTTATGATGGTCAAGTATATTGTATAAGTGCAGATCTGATAGATGCGACAGAACAGTATCCTGGAAAACAAACTTACAAGATTACTGAAATTAAACCAGGAACAACGTTTAGTACATTAAATGGAAGTAAAGAATTTACTGAAGAACAAATTACAATGCTTCAATATGTGATGGGATATGGAGTGAGTGGTGATGTAAAGAATGCTACAAGAAATATCGTTAAACAAATAAATTTTTGGTACATAGGTAATCCGAGATATAATTTAAGTACACAAAAAAATAATGGAAGTAATCTTAGTGCTGAAACTGGATTGAAACAATATGCTAATTATTATTATTATTCAAATGGATACTCTTCTGCGACGACTTTGTATAATGAGGTCAAAGAACTATATGATAAGGCCCTTGCTTACTATGATGCAATGAAAGTTAATTATAATACCAAAGAAAAAGTACCAGTAATATACCAAAATAATGCGACTGCAGAAAAATATGATGAAAATACATATAAAGTTGGACCATTTTATTTGGACTATAATACTGATAGTTTAAAAACTATTGCGAATATTGAGGCAAAAGGCAGTGATGGAGCAAAATATGAATTGGCTTCGGGAAAGTTCATGCTAGCAGATGGTACAAGAACTGATAATGTACCAGCATCAGGAACCAATTTTTATTTGATGGTTAAGAACTTAAAGTCCACGAAATTAACTGTTACTTTATACCATAATTATGAGACCTATGCAAATATAACTTTATATAAAGCACAGCTCAATGGTGATGCTAGTAGTTGGCAAACCTTAATATTAGCAGAGGGAGCTCCAAATAGAGGTTTAGGCAAGAATAGTGTTGATGTAGAAGTAAACATACAAGAGTCTACAGAATGGTATATAGTTTTATATAAGGCAGACATAAACAATAAAGCAGCGACTGCATCTGGAATAGCAGGTGCTACATTTAAGGCAACTTTAAATGGAAAAGACATAGGAAATTATACAACTTCAATGTCAGCAGACGGTGTACATACTAATGTCGGAATCAGTCAAAAGATTAAAGCTGGTGAAAAGCAGATACTAAAAATAGAGGAAGTCAGTGCACCTAGTGGGTATGTAAAGCAGAATGGAAGCGTAACAATTACAATTGAATGTGATAAAGAGTTGAAGGTTACTATGAATTATCAGAGTAGTGGGCTACAGTATAGTAGTAGTGATAGTGACACCGGAGATTATAGATTCACGCGAGATGCAAACAAAGCTGCTACTGCTTACCTGAAATTCTTCAATCGACAAGAAGGAAAGTATAAAATACAAATTGTTAAGCAAGATGAAGATACTGGAGCTAAACTTTCAGGAGCAAAGTTTAACTTAAATGGAACAGCAATAGGAACTACAGATGCAAACGGTATATTAACTTCTGGCAATATAGCTATTAAGTCAGAAGGAACAGATACATTAACAATAACAGAAACATCAGCACCATATGATTACCAAGATTTAGGCAATATAAAAATTGATGTAACTAAAGCAATAGTGGATAATAAGTATACTATAACAGGAGTAAGTATTACAGAAAATCCAAATAATTGCTCGGCAACTATAAGTGGAGATACAATAATATTAACAGTACCAAATAAAAGAATTATACATAATGGTGAATATAAAGTAAAAATAGTTAAACAAGATAACAAAGATGGAAGAAAACTTAGTGGAGCAAAATTTAGTTTAAATGGAACTGAAATAGGTTCTACAGATACAAACGGAATTTTAGTATCACCAGAAATAGTTACAAGTTCAACAGGAACAGATAATTTAACAATATCAGAAATTCAAGCTCCAGATTATTATGAGGCTGTTGGAGATATAAAATTGCAGGTTACAAAAGAAGTTGTAAACTATAAATATACTGCAACAAAAGTAAGTATTTCACAGAATGCTAATGGTAGCTCGGCAGTATTAGAGGGCGACACAATAATATTAACAATTCCTAATAAAAGAAAAACCATAACAATAGATGGTTATGTTTGGGAAGATGAAAAAGGAGGAAAAGAGTCTACTGTAAATGGAACTAAAGATAGCAGTGAAAATCCAGTAGAAGGTATGAAGGTAAACTTACATACCGACGGAAATCCAATCTATTCAGATGGCCCAAGTACATGGACAACAACTACTGATAAAAATGGACATTATGAATTTGAAATACCAATGGGAGCAAAATACTATGTAGAATTTAAATATAATGGATACAATTATCAACATACTAAATATACAAAGTATACAGGAGCTTCATCTCCAATAACATCAAATGCAACAGAGACAGAGAAGAAGAGAGATGAATTTAATAACAGATTAGCTGAAATTACTCCAACTACATCAATAAACAATGTTAAGGTAAGCAATAAGGATAACGAGTTAAAAGCTACAGAATTAGGTAATAATGAAATATATGCAATATCAGCATATGTTGGAGGTCATGGAGAAGAAGGCACAACTAAATTTTCAGAAACTGCTCATAATATAAATTTAGGAATAACCAAAAGAGAAATAGTAGACCTAGCATTAAGAAAAGACGTATATAGTGTAAAGCTTTCTATAAAAGGGAAGACACAAACATATATGTATAACAGAAATGATAAGGAAACAGACGATAATGGAAATTCTTATTGGGATATTAAAGTAAGACAAAGTGATAGTGAATATTACTCTAATTATTCAAGACAGGTGCAAGAGGCTGATTATAACTATACAGGAAATAATAAGTTAGAAGCTGAAGTTACTTATAAAATAACTGTTAGAAATCAATCAGGAGTTGTAAACAGTGGAGTAACAGAGTTAGTAGACTTTTACGACAAAGATTACACGCTAGTATCAGCTAAAACAGAATCTGGCGAAAACATAAATACCTCGGCTAATAGTCAGTATACTCATAATATTTCAATTGCAGATTATCAAAAGGTATATTTAAAGGTAAACAAAAAATTAGCACCAGGAGAAGATTTAAAAATATATGTAACATTTAAAGTTAATTCAGATAATTCTGGAAAACTACAATTAGACAGTGATTCTGGTAAAGGAAATATGGTAGAGATAATGGGATACACAACCATTTATGGCGATAAGGCAAAATCTCCAAATGATGGCAATACAGAAGATACATATACAGAATATAAAACAGGAGATGTGGTAGGAAGAATTGATGAAGATTCTAACCCAGGAAATGCTACATCATTAGATGAGAAAACATTTGAAGATGATACCGATAGAGCACCATATATGAAGTTCGAGATAGATACATCTAAGAGAACAGCTTCAGGTGTTGTTTGGAAAGATGGAAGAGATCAAGAAGTTGCAAAAGCAGAAGTAGGAGATGGAATAAGGAATGAAGATTCTCCAGTAAAAGGAATTACAGTTCAGTTAGTAAATTTAGAAGATGGAAATGTGACACAAATATGGAATAATGGATGGCAAGATGCTACCACAACAACAGATGACAGTGGAAGTTATAGTTTAAGTGGATTTGTACCAGGTAATTACTATGTACAGTTCATTTATCCAGACGGACAGAAATATAAATCTACAACATTTAATTATACAGAAGTTTGTCCTGACTTTGATGTTAATAATCCAGATAATTTGGGTACATATAAAGAGACATCAACGAACTACTCTGATGCAAGAGATATTTGGGGAAGTACCTCAATGGAACAATCTAGAGAATATGTAAATTCATTATTAGGAGATCAGACAAGTGGAACTTTAGATGATTATGCTGGTAAAAATATATCTATGAAAGCAGTTACAGGTCAGATTGAGGTTTATATAGAAAAAGGTGGAAATGATATTCAAGGATTATCTGGAAGAGAATCATTAGAATATAAATTAGAGAACATAGACTTTGGATTACAAGAAAGACCAAAAGCACAATTGATGTTAACAAAGAAAGTAGATAATTTAAAAGTTACTTTAGCAAATGGCAATACATTATTTGATGCATCAGGAAAAGCAACTAATGTATTATGGCAAGATAAAACGCCACACTCATATGGATATACTAATAATAAGATGAATAAACCTGAAGTAAGAGCAAATGCCCAAAGCATACAGTTAACAATGGATGAAGAATTGATGCATGGTGCAACAATTAAAATTCAATATGGAATAACAGTTCAAAACATCGGTGAGGTAGATTATGCAAGCAAATTGTTCTACTATCGAGCAAGGATAGAAAATAATGAAACACCAGTAACAACAACCGTTAATAAAATAGTAGACTATCCAGGTGCAGCAGGAGGTATTGGTTCGGGAGATGAAAATTCTACAAGAGGTAACTTGCAATATAATAGTACGGAAAATAGTGGTTGGGAGGTTAAAAATGCTTCTGATTTGACTAGTGAAAAACTTGTGAAATACACAACAGATAGCAATGATGTGACAAGTGCAGTTTTGAACAAGTATAAAACCATTTTAATACATAATTATACGGACACTGAGGGAACATTACTTCCAGCTATATATGATGAAGCAAAAAGCAAAACAGGAGATGTAAAATTAACTTTATCACAAGTAATGACAACAGAGAGCACTTCTGACGAGCTAGCATATAAAAATATAGCTGAAATAGTACAATTAAAAAATGGTGTTGCAAGAAAAATGGCATACTCAACACCAGGTAACCAAAACCCAGATGAGGAGATAAAAGAGGTAGATGCTGATGTTGCACAATCTGTTACAATACTACCACCATTTGGTGAAACATACATATATTATGCATTAGCAGGATCTGTTGCTATAATACTAATTGCAGGTATTGTGCTTATAAAAGTTAAGGTGTTAAAACCTAAACAATAATAAACGTAAGAAATAAATAAAGTACCAAAGATAATAAAAGTGAACTAAAGAGATACTAATAAAAACTGAAGAAAAGGTATAGCCCCCTAGTTATTTAAAATAACTAGGGGGTTTTATAATTTATATAAAAAATATAGGTAAAAAACATAAAAATGAGAATAATAAAAAAATGATTTTTTGAAAAATAATAAAAAATAAATAAATTAAATGACAATAGGTAAAAATAAAATTGATAAAAGTACGATAAATACAGTAAAAACTGAAACAAAATAAACATAACCTGAAATAAAAAAAGAAAAGAAAAATAAAAAATGATTTTTTATAAAGAAAAATAAAAATGTAATAATTTTGTAATAAAAAATACTGATTGAAAAAATAAAATATAGTGTTTTCAATGGTTTGAAGAAAAATTTTGTCTAAAAAATATAAAAATGGTAAAAAATGTAATTAAGGAAAAAGCTTAGAAAGAGTAAGAAAATAATGCGGACGAAACATAATAAATATGACTTTGACATTATAAAAAATAAATAGTATTATCTAATCACATTAACTAAAGAGCACTACACAATATACACCATACCTAAAAAGTATTAAATATATTTAGAAGTAGTAAATGAAGTTATTATATTTAAGTATAGGGGGGAACGGAGCATGCAAGTTATAAAAAGAGATGGATCGATAGTTGAATATAATCCAGAAAAAATTAAAATTGCAATTCAAAAAGCTAATAATGAAGTTTCAAAAAAGGAAAGAGCAACAGACGAAGAGATACAAGAAATAATAAACTATATCGAGGATTTAAGAAAAAAGAGAATCTTAGTTGAAGATATTCAAGATATAATAGAACAGAAGTTAATGGAAATAGATAGATATCAATTAGCAAAAGAGTATATCACATATAGATATACAAGAGCTTTGGTTAGAAAGGCTAATACAACAGACCAATCTATTAAAGAGCTAATTGAAGGAGAAAGCGAATATTGGAATAATGAAAATTCTAATAAAAATGCAAGAGTGGTTACAACACAAAGAGATTATTTAGCAGGTATAACAAGCACAGATATAACAAGAAGATTTTTATTGCCTGAGGATGTTGTGAAAGCACATGACGAGGGAATTATTCATTTTCATGATGCTGATTATTTTGCACAAAATGCTCTACACAATTGTGACTTAATAAATTTAGAGGACATGCTTCAAAATGGAACAAATATAAATGGAGTAATGATTGAAAAGCCTCATAAATTTTTAACAGCTATGACAATAGCAACTCAAATTATAACAGCTGTAACTTCTAGCCAATATGGTGGAGCAACAGTAACAATGACTCATTTAGCACCATTTGTTAGAGATAGCTATAACATATACTTAAAGAAATATAAAGCAAGAAAATTATCTAAAGAACAATGCGAAAAATTTGCTAAAGAAGATTTAGCAAAAGAAATACAAGATGGAGTTCAAACATTCCAATATCAAATAAATTCAATGACAACAACAAATGGACAATCACCTTTCTTAAGTGTTTGCTTATATCTAGGCGAAACTAAAGAATATAAAGAAGAACTAGCAATGATTATTGAAGAGATTTTAAAACAAAGAATATTAGGAATGAAAAATGAAAAAGGTGTATATATAACACCAGCATTTCCTAAATTGCTATATGTTCTTGAAGAGGATAATATTCATGAAAATAGCAAATACTGGTATCTAACAAAACTTGCAGCTGAATGTACAGCTAAAAGAATGGTTCCAGATTATATTTCAGAAAAGAAAATGTTAGAATTAAAAGTGGATAAAAACGGAAACGGAAATTGCTATCCTTGTATGGGATGTCGTTCTTTCTTAACTCCATATGTAGACCCTACGACAAACAAGCCGAAATATTATGGTAGATTTAATCAGGGAGTTGTTACAATAAATTTAGTTGATGTTGCATTAACATCAGGAAAGAATATGGACAAGTTCTGGAAAATATATGATGAGAGATTAGAATTATGTCACAAAGCTTTAAAACTAAGACATGAAAGACTAGCAAAGGCTACAAGTGATGTTGCACCAATATTATGGCAATATGGAGCTTTAGCAAGACTTCCAAAGGGAGCAAGTATTCATGATTTGTTACATGGAGGATATTCTACAATTTCTCTTGGATATGCAGGATTATATGAATGTGTAAAATATATGACAGGTCATAGCCACACAGATAATGGAGATGGAAAAGAATTTGGACTAAAAGTAATGCAGGAAATGAATGATAAATGCAACGCTTGGAAAGCAGAGGAGAATATAGATTACAGCGTATATGGAACACCAATTGAATCTACAACATACAAATTTGCAAAATGTCTACAAAAAAGATTTGGAAAAATTAAAGGAATTACTGATAGAAATTATATAACAAATTCTTATCATGTTCCTGTATTTGAAGAAATTGATGCATTTTCTAAATTGAAATTGGAAAGCGAATTCCAAAGATTGAGCCCAGGAGGAGCAATTTCTTATGTAGAAACTCCAAATCTACAAAATAACCTAGAGGTTGTAATACAAGTTATTAAATTTATATATGACAATATAATGTATGCTGAATTGAATACGAAATCAGATTATTGCCAAAAATGTGGATTTGATGGAGAAATATTAATAGACGATAATTTAGAGTGGTATTGCCCAAATTGTGGTAACAGAGATCATAGCACATTAAATGTGGCAAGAAGAACTTGTGGATATATAGGAAGCAACTTCTGGAACAAGGGAAGAACAGAGGAAATAAAAGAAAGAGTCTTACACATAGATAATAAAGATGATGAATAAATATGCGTAGATAATTTTTGAATAGATAAACTGGTGATGACTATAGTAATTTTAATATTTGATTTTAAATTGTTATGGTTTTTGCCAGTTTTTAAAAATATGGATTACATTATTAGAGAGAAGGAATAAAAATGAGATACAACAAAATTAGAAAAATGGATATAGCAGATGGACCAGGAGTTAGAGTATCAATATTTATGCAAGGCTGTGTATTTAATTGTAAAAATTGCTTTAACCCAGAAACACATGACTTTAATGGTGGAAAAGAATTTACAGATGATACGATAAATAGAGTATTGGAATTATGCGGGAGTGAGAATATAGAAGGCTTATCAATCCTTGGAGGAGAACCAATGCATCCTAAGAATATAGATGGAACAACAAAATTGGCAAGAGAATTTAAGGAAAAATATCCAGATAAAAATTTGTGGGTGTGGTCAGGATTTAAATTTGAGGACTATTTGAAAGATAAAGAAGTGCTAAAATATGTGGATGTTTTAGTAGATGGACAATATGTAGATGAGTTACACAATCCAAAGCTAGAGTGGAGAGGGTCAGAGAATCAGAGAGTTATAGATGTACAAAAAAGCTTAAAGGAAAAAAGTGTAGAATTTTGGAAATAAATATAGGAAGAACAACACAAATAAAAACTGATTTTCAGTTCAAAATACATTTCGCCACGATTAATTTGACTGTAAAATAGTTCACCGAGAATATTTTATACGAAGGACGTCCGCTCATTTTGACTAATAATATGATGTGTCTCATATTTATTAGTCAATGCGCTAAGTAGAGATAATTTTATGTTTTTACTTAACTAAAAAATTTTCAAAAAAAGTATTGAAAAAGAATAAAAGTAATGGTAGGATAAGTATGATGTATTTGCAATCTAGTTATAG
>USNR01000004.1 GCA_900556135.1 uncultured Clostridium sp.
ATCATTCTGGAATTGATATTCCTGCTCCAGAAGGCACTAAAATTTATTCTATTTGTGATGGTATTGTTACTTTTGCAAGTTGGGGGGCTGGTGGTGGATACACTATTGTTGTAGAAAATAACGGAATTAAAGTTTCTTATTGTCATGTTTCTCCTAATTTTTTTGTATATAGAAATCAAGAAGTTAAGAAAGGTGAATTTATTTCTAATGTTGGTCCTAAAAATGTTTATGGTATTGAAAATAATCCTTATCATGATTCTTTTGGTAATCCTACAAATGGAGCTACCACTGGTTGCCACTTGCATCTTGCTATAAAAGTAAATAATAAATCAGCAGACCCGCTTAGCTTTGTTACTCCTCCCTAAGTGTCAAAAAAAGATTCAAGTTTAAGTATTTCTTGAATCTTTTATTTACATTATAATATATTATTTATGAATTACATGTCGTCTTCGTTGTCTGAGCTGTCTTGGCTTTCTGCATTATTCTCATCTTCTACATCTTCATCATCTAAAATTTCTTCTTCGTCCATTTCGCCATGACAATGTGAACCGCAAGAATGGCAATGTCCTGAGCAACAGTCGTCTTCTTCATCGTCGTCCCAGTCTAATTCTATTATATTATGACATTCTGGACATTCAATTTCTTCCTTTAGCTCATCTTCAACACTTGCAACAAATTCGTGATTGCAATAAGGGCATACGATTTCGAAATCATAATCTTCGTCCTCATATATATCCCTTTTTATAAGATTTAGAGTTTCTGACATTTTACTAATTTTTTTGTTTAGTTCGTCTTGTTCTTCTTCTAAATCGTCTATTCTTTTTTCACTTATGTCTGTAACTCTATCTATTAATTCTAAATATAAAGATGAAAGTTCTGCAATTTTTTTCTTTATATAATCTTTTTCTTCTTCGTTAGATATATGTGTTTCTATATCTTTCATTATTTTAAGATATTCATCACTTATTTTTGACATAAATTCTTCCTATACCCTTTCCATATATTCACCAGTTCTTGTGTCTATTCTAACAACGTCACCAATATTTACGAACATTGGAACTGTTAATTCATAGCCATTTTCAAGTGTTGCTGGTTTTCCTGATGTTGTAGTTGTGTTTCCAGCAAATCCTGGTTCTGTGTATGTAACTTCTAATTCTACGAACATTGGAGGTTCAACTGCAAATATGTTTCCTTTGTAAGATAACATTTTTACATTCATGTTTTCTTTTAAGAATTTTAATGCATCTCCTATTTGTTCTTTGTTTAATGGAATTTGCTCATAAGTATCATTATCCATGAAATAGTATAGATTTTCATCGTTATATAGATATTGCATATCTTTCTTCTCTATTTCAGCTGCTGGATATTTTTCTGATGGGTTGAATGTTTTTTCAATTACTGCTCCTGATATAACATTCTTTAATTTTGTTCTTACGAATGCAGATCCCTTTCCTGGTTTTACGTGTTGGAATTCAACTACTCTGAATACGTTTCCGTCCATTTCAAAAGTTGATCCTTTTCTAAAATCTCCTGCCATAAATACTCCTGCCATTATTATTGCCCCTTTCTTAACTTTTTATTATTTTATTAAATAGAAAAATTAAAATTTTCTATATATTTTTTATATAGGAATTTTAATTTTCTCCTATATTTTCTTTGTGACTATACTATGATACACCATTTTGCTTAAAAAATCAAGTGTTTTACGTTGTTTTGTCAACCACAACATAATCTTTATCTGATTTTGTTAACGTTTCACACATTCCTTTATACACAACCATTGTATCCTCTATTCTAACACCAAATTTATCTGGTATATAAATTCCTGGTTCATCTGTTACAACCATATTTGATTTTGCTATAAAGTCACACTTTGTACTCATAAATGGTAATTCGTGAATTTCCATTCCAACACCATGACCTAAAGCATGTATAAAATCATATCCGTGTAACTTAAAATCGCCTTCTACCATCCTGCTTATAACTTTAAAATTAGCACCTTCGCATAATTCTTTAATAACTTGTTTTTGATTTTTTAAAACCAATTCATAGATAGGTTTTACTTCCTCTGGAACATAACCTGCAAAAATGGTTCTAGTCATATCAGAACAATATCCTTGATAAACACAACCCATATCAATTGTAATTACATCTCCAGCCTCTATTACCTTGTCCGTAGGAATTGCGTGAGGTTTAGATGAATTTTTTCCTGTTGCTACTATCGTATCAAAAGATAATCTGTCTGCCCCATTATTTAAGAAGAACTCTTCTATTTCTTTTGCTACTTGTTTTTCTGTTAGTCCGATTTTAATATAGCTTTTTAAATGTTCAAAACACTTATCTGTAATTTGACAAGCCTTTCGTATCAACTCAATTTCGTCATTATCTTTTATCATTCTTTGCTTTTCGATTATGCCTTCTGTTTCATTAAGACTATTTATTTTGTACCTGTGCATAAAATCTTTATATTGTGCATATGTAACATAATTCTCTTCAAATCCTACATTTTCGCAAAACAGAAAGAAATTTTCGTAGTCATCTCTGGCTATATTCTTCATATCATAAATTATTATTTCATCATCAATTGTTAATGTTTTGTTTACTGCTTCTATATACCTACCATCAGTTATAAAAATATTTTCTTTGGGCGTAATCAGCAAAACACCTTCAGCATCTACTCCTATTAAATATTTTATGTTTATGGGATTAGAGATAATAATTCCTTGCAAATTTTGCATTTTAATTTTATCCCTTAACCAACGTATATTGTTATTCATAAACATCAACCCCTTTTATACTTATACTACTGCTTTATATTCTGTGTTTATTTGTATCATTTATTTTCTACATCAAAGTTCCACTATATGTTCCTAATGTAAATATTTTAAACATTGCAAACAATAAAATTTTAAATGGAACGAACATTGCTATAAAAGTAGCCACAACTATGAATGGTCCAAATGGCATATAGTCATCTGATGACTTTTTCTTAAATATTATTAGTGCCACTCCTATAATCGCTCCCATCAAAAATGCCATAAGCGAAATAATAATTATTGTTTGCCAGCCAAAAAATAGCCCTAAAGCTCCCATTAGCTTTACATCTCCAAAGCCCATCGCCTCTTTACCAGCTATCAGCCCGCCTATGAGCGTAATTAACAAGAATATTCCTGCACCTGCAATCATTCCAAGTAACATATTTATTGCTACATTTATATTAACAATTCCCTCTATAAATGTATATACAAGACCGACTTCAAATATTGTAAGATTCAATCTATTAGGTATTATTTTTTCTTTATAATCTATTATTAATGCACTCATAAGCATCGGTGACAATATCGCAAAAGCAACAGCTTTAACAGATATTCCATACAAATACAAAATAGTTATATAAATAATACTCATTATAACCATATATAAATATTTCATTTTTATATTTTTTAAATATAACTTAAAAAACTCTTTGCAAAATATCTTTTTATAATCCAACAATCTGATATTGCACCAGTCAACAAATTGTCCCACTACAAGTCCTATTAATCCAACTGCCAAATAGTATAATATACTAATATCATTTATGTACATCCTTTAACCTCTTCTCTTTATTTCTTCTCTTGATTATAATATTTATTTAATATTTTTCTTTCTAAAATTCTATTAAATCGAGTTACAAATATGTCTTTACTTTTTATTGGCTCCACTAAAATAGAATACATATTGCATCTGTTAGCTCCGAAAACATCTGTCATAATTTGATCTCCAACAACAGCTATTTGATTGTTGTCTGTTACTTTTATTTTCTGTTTTGCTTTGTTAAAACCTCTTTTAAATGGCTTTATTGCAAAGAAAACAAATGGTATATTTAACAAATTAGACATTTTTTCAGCCTTAGTTTTCTTATTTGTATTTGATAATATGCAAAACTTTATTCCTTCCTTTTTTAGATTTTCTATCCATTCTTCTATTCCTTCTAGTACATTGTTATCGTAATCTATAATTGTATTATCTACATCTAAAAATATTGCTTTAATATTATTTTCTTTTAAAAAATCACTCTTAATTTCTAGCACATTTTTATATACTTTCTTTGGATAAAATTTTTGATAAAAATCCATACGAGCCTCCATCCTTTACTGCTATTTTATCTTATCAATATGAAGTAAATTTGTCAAGGTGTAAAATAAATATAGTAGTACATTTTCCGTACTACTATAAAACTTACTAAAATTCTTATTTTTCTCTTAAATTTCTAATTATTTGGAGTAAATGTTCCATTCTCATCCCATGTTCCTTTTACTTTCGTAAAATCAGGATGAGTTTGACAATTATGGAACATCTTTTCAAAATTACCATTGCTAGGTTTTTGCAACGTTCTCTCCAGTATCAAACACTGCCATTTTTGTATTGTCTACATCTACCTTTTGTACCCCTCCATCATTCACATTAAAATTATGCTCCGTTTCAGAAAATAAAACATTTAAAGTTCCATCTCCATTTGTTGTAACAACTGTTTTTCCTTCACCCACAGTTTTGTTTAATTCTTCTAGTAAATCAACTGCCAAAACATTTTCTCCTAATTTTCTCACAGCAACTGAACCATATGCCATCTCCACTTTTTCTCTTTCATCAGCCTCTATTGTCATGCTCTTAGCTTCATTTGCTTTAGCTATTATACCATTATTATCTAGCACTAACCTTATACTCACTCCCGCTAGTATCAATAGCACAACTATTGTTACAACAAGAGCCACTAAGGTTATACCTGATTGATTTTTTTATCTCTTAAAAATTTCGCATTTGTTACTCATTTAAAATTTCCTCCTTGTTTTTTATTTTTAATTTTCCTTTTGTAAAACACTTACTTTACCACCTAATATGAACTCACGTCTTTATCGTAGTTCCAGAAGGGAAATTTCTTTTCCTAATTTGGAACATATTATTAGTCAAAATGAACGGACGTCCTTGTAATAAATTAATACTTTTACCTTCAATCACTTACCACTCAAAGCTTTATAAACAATTTTACTTTGGTATTAAATATATTACTTAAGGAATTTTTTATAATGCAAGTATAGCAATAAAGTGCTGGAAAATCAATAGTTAATAACAAAAAGTTATAAATGTTTTTCATAAAAAATATTTGTTAGTCTCTAAATAAAATTGCTGTAAATATTGAGAAAGTCTTAGAAATATACTAATTTGAAGAAAGACCAGATTTTCTTAAGTAATATACTTAATTCAAGATTTTGTTCTTATGTAACCAAATTTAATTATTTCAAATTAATTACCACTCAAGTTTGTAAAATAAATAGAACCTCAATGTATTCTTGACTTTTAGCCACAATAGATATATAATCTTTTCATAAATTTACGAAAATGAAAGGAAGATTTTTATGTCTTACAATTTTAAAGAAATCGAACCCAAATGGCAAAAATATTGGGATGATAATAAAACATTCTTCACTGATGTTTGGGATTTTTCTAAACCTAAATATTATGCTTTAGATATGTTTCCTTACCCATCAGGTCAAGGTCTTCACGTTGGCCATCCAGAAGGTTATACTGCAACAGATATAATGTCTAGAATGAAAAAAATGCAAGGATATAATGTTTTGCACCCAATGGGTTGGGATGCTTTTGGTCTTCCAGCTGAACAATATGCTATAAAAACTGGAAATCACCCTGCAACATTCACACAGAAGAATATTGCCACCTTTAAAAGGCAACTAAAAATGCTTGGTTTCTCTTTTGACTGGGATAAAGAAATATCAACATGTGATCCTAACTTTTATAAATGGACTCAATGGATTTTTAAACAACTATATAATGATGGTTTAGCAAAACTTGTAGAAATGCCTGTTAATTGGTGTGAAGGATTAGGATGTGTTCTTTCAAATGATGAAGTAATCAACGGAAAAAGTGAAAGAGGTGGCTTCCCTGTTGTTAGAAAAAATATGAAACAATGGGTTATGGATATTCCTAAATATGCTGACATATTATTAGAAGGTCTTGATGAAATAGACTGGCCTGAGTCAACAAAGGAAATCCAAAGAAATTGGATTGGCAAATCTATTGGAGCTGAAATTACTTTCAAAGTTGCCGATACAGATTATGAATTCACAGTATTCACAACAAGAGCAGATACTCTTTTTGGTGCAACATATTGTGTACTTGCTCCTGAGCATTCGCTTGTAAGCCAAATTACCACATCAGAGCAAAAAAATGCTGTTGATGAATATATAAAACTTGCAGCATCAAAATCTGATTTAGAGAGAACGGAGTTAAACAAAGAAAAGACTGGAGTATTTACTGGTAGTTACGCTATTAATCCAGTAAATGGGAAAAAGCTTCCTATCTGGATATCTGATTATGTTTTAGCAACTTATGGTACTGGTTCAATCATGGCAGTCCCAGCACATGATGAAAGAGATTATGAATTTGCAACAAAATTTGGCTTAGACATTATACCAGTAATAGATGGTGGAGATGTTTCTAAAGAAGCCTACACTGGCGATGGCTTACATATAAATTCAGACTTTTTAAATGGCTTAAACAAACAAGATTCAATTAATAAGATGATTGAGTGGTTAGAAGACAAAAAAATAGGTACTAAAAAAGTTAATTATAAGTTACGTGAATGGATTTTTGCACGTCAACGTTATTGGGGCGAGCCTATTCCTATTGTTTATTTGGATGACGAAATGAGAGCTTTAGCTGATAGTGACCTTCCTTTGTTATTACCTGAACTTGAGGACTACAGCCCTTCTAAAACAGGGGCTTCTCCTTTGGATAAGGCAACTGATTGGGTTAATACTACATTTGAAGGAAAACCAGCTAAAAGAGAAACCAGCACAATGCCTGGTTCTGCTGGTTCAAGCTGGTACTTCTTAAGATATATAGACCCACATAATGATAATGAACTTGCAAATAAAGAATTACTTGCACACTGGCTACCTGTTGACTTATATGTTGGTGGTCCAGAACACGCAGTTGGTCATTTACTATATTCAAGATTTTGGAATAATTATTTATATAACAAAGGTGTTTCACCTGTAAAAGAACCATTTGCTAGCTTACGTCATCAAGGTATGATATTGGGCTCTAATGGAGAAAAAATGAGTAAATCTAAGGGTAACGTTATTAATCCAGATGACATGGTTAAAGAGTACGGAGCAGATACTCTAAGAGTTTATGAAATGTTTATGGGTCCTTTAGATGCAGCAAAACCTTGGGATCCAAATGGTATTGGAGGCTCTAAAAACTTTCTAGATAGAGTTTGGAGATTATTTGCAGAATCTGACAAAATTAAAGATACAGAAAATAGCAACCTAGAAAGAATTTATCATTTTACTGTAAAAAAAGTTACAAATGACTATGAAACTATGAATTTCAACACAGCCATTTCTCAAATGATGATATTTATAAACAACGCATATAAAGAAGATGTTGTTCCTTTAAAATATGCTGAGGGATTTTTGCAATTATTAAATCCAGTAGCACCACACATTACAGAAGAATTGTGGAGCAAATTAGGGCATACTGAAACAATAGCATATTCAACATGGCCAACATATGATGAAGAAAAAACAAAAAATGATACTATAAACTTACCAATTCAAATTAATGGAAAACTTAGAGCTACTATAGATATCTCTGTTGATGAAAGTGAAGAACAAATTAAGAATGCTGTTCATGAAGCAATCTCTTCTAAATTAGAAGGAAAAACAATTGTAAAAGAAATATATGTTAAAAATAGGATTTACAATATAGTTGTAAAATAATTTTTACCAAAGAAAGGGCTTAAACTAATTACGCTCTTTCTTTTATTTTTCCAGGTTGAAGTCAATAATAAAAATGGTGTACAATTAGGGATTGAAATTTTCTCTTAACTATAATCTCACGTCTTTAACGTAGGACGATAAGGGAATTTTCTTTTCCTAATTTACAACATTTTATTATTGTCTTTAAATTAGAAACACATTCTTATAATATTCTCACTTACACATCAGTAAATCATTAGACCAAATCTAAAAATTTTCAATTTTCAGTCTTTACTCTACTATTTAGATTCCTCCATAAAATTGAAAATTTCAGTAAATTTGTTCTCGTGCGAAAATTTATGAAATAAATTTTCTGTACAATATATTTTATATAATAGAAAAGTCAGTATGACTTTCCTATTATATAAACAAAAAAGAGTGGAAAAACAATTTTTTTCCCTACTCTTTTTCATTTTCAAATTCTCTTTTTAAAATTAATTTTTTTATAAAATTTATAAGCTGTGCTAATTTACCTCTTCTTTTTGGTATTAAATATGTGCTTCCTGTTACAACATCAAACTTATGATCCAATTTTTCCATCATATTTATATAAAAATTATTAAAGAAAAAATAATTTTGTGTCGTACCTATCAACTCTTGATAATTATATAGATTTTTTCTAAAATTTTCTATCTCCACTGTTGTGAGTAAAGTTGAATATAGTGTATTAAAGTTCGCTGTTATTATTGTTTCTTGAACAAACAGAAATTCTTTTTTTATCTCTTGTTTTAAACTTTCTATTTTATTCATTATTCTTTCTGACTTAGCAAATGATAAGTCTTTTGTTTGTAATAAATTATTATATTTTATAATATCTTCTTCGCAATACAAAATTTTGTCCAAACTATTCAATATGCTGTTATAATTTTTTTCTCCACATAATGCAATAAATTTGTTTTTAAATCTATTATTGCTGTTAAAGGTACTATCGAATAAAACTTCTTCCCCTGTTACATACGCCATTTGTGTTACTAAATTACATAGTACAGGATATAAGTTTGTACTAATAGTTGGAAAAGATAATCCATAATACTCAACATTTTCAAATGTACAATTCAATGCATTAGAAGCTATAATTTGAACAGCAGCTTCATTTAGTGCCATTCCTGTAATTTTTGAGCCTTTAAACTCACATAATCCCAATCTTGCTAGATTTCCCTTTTCATCTTTTCTTTCTTGAAAGTGGTGTACTAATTCGTGAATAGCATACCTTTCTAGGTCTGCAAGTCCCATGCCATCTCTAAAGTAAATTGATGCATTTTTATAATAATAGCTTGCTTCTGCCATTCCATCTGGAATTTTAGCAATGTACATAGTAACCTTAGAAAATTTTTCAAACAATTCTTCTGCTGTAAATCCTGCATTTGGAAAAGTTAAATATAGTTTATCACTAACATTTTTTGCAATAGAAATAACACTTGAATTATCAAGTGGTTCAATAATTTCTATTCCATCCTTTCGTAAATCTGCCTCAACGCTCATTAAAAATTCTCCTTAGTATTAGTACAATATATTATACTATATAATCTCATAAAAAGTGTAACAAAACTATTAAGAAAATATTACATTTTTATTACATTTTTACTTTGTTATTTTATCTCTATCCTATGTAAATTACCTTGCAGTCATATAGTCTATAACTCGTATAAATATCTCATTATATGATAAGCTGCATCTCTTCCGCTTCTTGCAGCCCATGCAACTGTACCTTTTGCTCCAACAAAATCCCCACCAGCAAAAACTTTTTCACATGATGTCTTACTTTTTTCATCAATTTTAATTTTATTGTGTTCATCTAAATTCAGATTTAAAGTATCAAAAATATTCTCATCAATTTTAGATCCAACTGCCATAAGTACAATATCTATTTTCTGTCTAAAATTGCTTCCATCAATATTTACAGGATATAACCTACTCTCACCATCTCTGCTAACTAATTCCGTCTTTACACATTCAATTTCTTTTACTCTATCTTCACCTATTATTTTTACTAAATTTGTTTGAAATAAAAACTGTATTCCTTCTTCCTTTGCCTCTTGTATTTCCTTTTCTTCAGCAGGCATTTGTTCTTCTGCCCTTCTATAAATAACAAAAACTTCATCTGCACCATTTTGCTTAGCAGTCCTAGCCATATCCATTGCCACATTGCCGCCACCAATTATAGCAACTCTTTTATTTATTATATCTATATCTTTTTTATATTCTAACACCTCATTTGCACCATAGACTCCTACAAGATTTTCTCCCTCAATATTCATTCTTGAAGACTTGTTTGCACCTACTGCTAAAAATATTGCATCATAATTTTCCTTTAATTCCGATATATTGACATTCTGACCTAATTTGCAATTTAATTTATAATCTATATTTCCTATATCTAAAATCTTTTTTAGATTATTCTCTAATACTTTTCTTTCCAACCTAAACTCCGGAATGCCATGTGAGAGAATTCCTCCCAACTGGCTATGTTTTTCATATATAGTAACATTAACACCTGCTCTGGCCAAAAAGGCTGCACAAGTTAATCCTGCTGGTCCACCTCCAACAATAGCAACAGTCTTTTCTTTTAATTTTTCTATTATTTCATTTTTATCCTCAGTTTCATCTAAAGCTTCTATTTGCTTTACTATTTCATCATTTTCTAATTTTTCTATTTTATAGTTATTCTTTATAGCAAAATCAGATAAATACTTTTCTATATTTCCAATCTCTACAGGTTCACCTCTTATTCCTCTAGTACACTTGCCTTGACATTGTTTAGAATGTGGGCATATTCTGCTACATACATTTGGTAACACAGTAGTTTGAGTTAGTACTCTATATGCCTCCTCTGTTTTATTCTCTTTTAATAATGCTATAATATTAGGTATATCATTTCCTAATGGACATCCCTTTTGACATGGCTTCGTTTTACAATTTAAACAATAATCTAGTTTTTCTTTTATTTTCATATTTAATAATTCCTTTTTATTTTGATTAATATTGAATATTTGACATATGATTAATAATATTAACAAGTATTAGCTATTAATATCAATTCCTAGTTCTTCTGCTTTTTGTTTTACAAGTTTTAAATCTCTCCAAAAATCTATCTTCTTTGCATCATCCCTTAATAATGCTGCTGGGTGCCATGTTGGCATATATAATATTCCCTTTTTCTCAACCCATTTTCCTCTATCTGCAGTAATTCCATGTTCTTTACCCAGTATATTCTTTAAAGCTGTACTTCCCATTAAAACAATTATTTTAGGATTTATCAGTATAACTTGATTTCGTAAATAATTTAAACAAGCTTCAGCTTCATCATCTGTTGGGACTCTATTCGAAGGAGGCCTACATTTTACAATATTGGCAATATACAGTTTTTCTCTTTTTATATTTAATCCATCAAACGATTTATTCATAAGTTGTCCTGCTTTACCAACAAAAGGTTCTCCTTGCTTATCCTCGTCTGCCCCTGGGCCTTCACCTATAAGCATTACATCTGCTGTTTTATCTCCTGTTCCAAATACTATGTTTGTTCTGTTAACGCATAGCTTGCATTTTTTGCAACCTTTAATTGATTCTTCTAATTCGTTCCAATTGTCGTACATGTTTTACTCCTCTAATTATTAATTTTAATTCACTCTTTTTAGCATATATCATAATAAAAATGATGTAAATTAGGAATTGTAATTTTCTCTTAACTATAACTTCCAAGCACATTGAGCCATATTATTAGTCCAACAAACGGATGTAAAAAATTCTATAATTAGTTCAACAATCCCATTATAGAAACATTTCTTCCTGCTTTATCTCCTGATTTTCTATGTGAATGTAAAATTTCTGGATGACATGCAGTACAAATTCCGCTTTCTACAATATTTTTCGGTTTAACCCCAACCTCTTCCAATAAACATCTATTTATTAAATTTGTATCCACAAAATATTTTGAGCTGTTTGTTTTGCTATGCTCTATTATATCACAATTTCTTTTTAAATACCCAAATGTCTCTTCAAAAATATTTTTAACATCTTCTTCAACTTCAAAATGACATTTGCCAATGCAAGGTCCTAAACACACAAGCAAATCTTCTGGATCAGAGCCATAAAGTTCACACATTTTCCTTACGGCTTTTTGACCTATTTTTTGCACAGTGCCTCTCCATCCCGAATGAATATTCCCTATTACTCTCTTTTTCATATCATATATATAAATAGGTGTGCAATCAGCAAAACTTAGCATCAAATTGATATTAGCTTTGTCAGTTAATAATCCATCTACATTATTAAAATTTTCTTCAATGCTTTCCACTTTTTTTATAATATCACTATGGGTTTGCCCTGGTCTTATTAAACTCTTTTCTGATATATTTAACGCATTACACAACTTTTTAGTACTGTCCTCTGCTTTTTTCAATTGCTCTTCCGTATTTAAATTTCTTCTAAAATCCACATCTTTTGCACTTAATGTGTAACAATGAACAATTTTACCATATTCAAGCAATCGTCTAAATTGTAAGTATTCTATATCATCCTTTTTTACATGAATAACATTTTCATTAGATAAATCCATTTTCTTTCCTTTCTTAAACGCTTAAACCTCGTCTTTAATATTTTCTAATATAGCATCTTTATTTAATGATTCTAAGTAATTATATGTATTCCCTTTATTGTTTACATCAAACCTACAAATCGATTTATAACTACAATATTCACATGGAGTTCTCCCCTTTTGAACTTTCATATTATAATATGGACGTAGACCAATATCGCCTTTTAATATTTCTTCTGATATCTGCTTTATTATTTTATCCATATATTTCTGCAAATATTTAAATTGCTCAGCATTTATCGCTGACCTAGTTTTTTGACTATTTATCTCTCCATTATTTTTTATTCCTGCTGGAATTATTTCGCTTCCACCGGTTTGCTCTATTTTATTATCCATCATTTTTATAACATTTACGTCAGCTAAAATTAACCCCTTCATTTTAAACTCTTGTTTAACTGCTTCGGCTATTTCCTCATCTGTCATATTGTTATTTGCAGAAACATTAGGCTCTGATAAATTAAAATATAAAACTCCTGCTGGTAAAAAATCTTCTACTTTGCATGTTTCGTTTAGATATGTTAATAATTGTAATTGCAATCCAGCCACAACTTGATTTAAATCGATATTTTTTACAGATGATTTATAATCTATAATTCTAACATATGTTCCATCTGGATTTTTTGCAATATCTACTCTATCAATTTTTCCAACAATTTCCACAGTTCTACCACTATCTGTGTGTAAAGTTATTGGCTTATATTTTGAATTCTTTCCAAACTCAACTTCATGTCCAAACACATCAAAGTCACTCTGCTTAATAGTTTGGACGATATATTTTATAGAAGTAGTTACTACTTTTTTTAATCTTCTAACCAAGTTAATATATTTTGCAGATGTGCTAAACACATAGTTCTGGTCCAGTCTCATTTTTTCTTTTATAATCTTTTCAACAATTTGCTCTATTTCTTTCTCTTCTACCTGTCTTACTGTTATCTGTTTCTCATCCAATTCACTAAAGAAACTATCTATTATATCGTGCATAAATGAACCTGTATCTACTGCTCCAACTTTAAATTCTGACTTTTCATTCAATTTCAAACCATACTTTAAATAATAAGAAAACGGACATTTTCTATATTGTTCTAATCTTGAAACACTAGTTTGAAGAGTATTTCCATACATTCTGTCAATATTTTCTTTTGTTATTCTATCTGGAGTATTCGTATAATTCAAAGCTCTTATAGCATTTTTCAGCTTAATGCTCCATTTAAGGTCACTGTCAAAAATATTATATACAACAAACCAATTAGAATCTATCTCTTTTCCATCTCTAAATTCTCTAAGTTTTTCTATCAATTGCTCAAATGTAGGACCTTCCACGTCAATTGAAAATTCTTCTTTTATTATGTCGCTATCTACAATTAAATTTTCAAACATCTTTTTTATCTTAGAAACTAATGTTGAAGGTCTTAAAGATTTGCCTTCTGCATCAGCAGACGCATATGATAAAATAAGTTTTTCTTCTGGCGTAGTAAAAGCTTTATATACATTAAAATTATCTTCATAAATTCTTTCCAATGTTCCTTTGGCAAGTTCTACTCCATATTTTTTCACTTCATCTCTGTCATTATCATTTAAAAATCCTTCTGCTTTATTTACTGATGGAAAATTTCCGTCATTTAATCCTATTATAAAAACTGCTCTAACTTTATGACTTCTAGATCTATCCACATCTCCAACCACAACTTGATCTTGTGCCATAGGAATTGTTCCTAAATTACTATTACCAAATCCAGTTTGCAAAGTTTTCATATAATCATCAAATGTAATGAAATCATCACCAAACACCATCACGATTTCGTCTAATACCTGCATAATTATTTTTAAACTTACTTCATATTCTTCTGCAACATTTAACTCACCTTTATTTTTTAGCTCATCTATCTTTTGTATAATTTTCTCGTCAATTTTATTTTCTATCAAAAAATTATAAATACTTTTAGAAATTCCAATTGCAGTTTTGCTTTCAACTAAGTTATTTCTTAACTTCAACAAAGGCTCTATTACTGCTTTTCTTAACTCATTTATTTTTACGATTTTTTCTTTGCCAAATTCCTTCTCATCATGAAAATTCCAATCTTCCTTATACCACTTATTTCCTCTAATATTCCATTTTACGCAATATCTTTCTAGCAAATATATATCTTCTTCTGATAAATCTGTAAATCCAGATTTTATATAATTAAAAATACTTTCCTTTGACCAGTTTTTTGCAAATATTTCTAATATTGCTAAAATATATTTAACCAATAAATTTTGATTAAGTTCGCTCTTCTCGTCTATGTATACTGGTATGTTATATTTACTAAAAATAGCTTTACACAAATTCGAGTATGTATCTATGTTTTGCGTTATTACAGAGATTTCATTATATTTATAATTTTTATCTCTTACAAGTTTTAATATCTGTTTTGCTACTTTCTCTACTTCTGAATATTGATTGTTTGCTAGGAACATCTGTATATTGTCACACTCTTCTAAGTAAACATCATATGGTATTTTAAAAATGTTTTTCTCTAAATGAGCTAATTCATTGCTTTTGAACCTTTTGGCATCCTCTAAAAATATATCTTTTAAAATTTCAATTTTATTATCTTTAGCTATTTGCAAAATTCTCTTTGCCGTTTGTTTATTACTATAAAACACATCAATATCAGGATTACTTTCCTTAGATACGTTTACTTCGTCAGCACAAACAGTAACAACAACTTTACTTGCTACTTGCATCAATCTTTCTATTATAGAATACTCTTGTTTAGTAAATCCAACAAATTCATCTATATATATTTCACAGTCGTCAAACATGCTAGTTTGATTAAGTTTTTCTGCAAGAACAGTTAACGAGTCGTTTTCATCTATATATTTGTCTTTTATTTTTTCGTCATATTTACTATAAACAGTATAAATATCATTCAATTTTGAATATAAATATTTATTATCTTTCACAGATTCCATAAGTGTTTGCAAAATTTCTATACTTACTCCATGTTTTTTTAACTCCGTAATTTGAGTCAAAATCAAATCTATATTGCTATCAGACTTTCCTAAAAACTTTAAATCATTTTTCTTATCTGATAAAATACTATAAATCAACATAGATTTTCCACTATTAGATAATGCCGTTTTGCATGCACCACCAACATCACTTAAAACTCTATGCGCCATACGATTAAATGTTAGAACTTCCGCATTAATTACAGCACTTGCTCCTGTATTTTCTTTTATACTTCTAAGTAACTCTTTTTCCGCAGTAAAAGAAAACTGTTCTGGTGTTATTATGTATTTTTTTTTTCCATTATCAATAGTCTCGCTAATTTCATTAAAAATGTAAGTAGTTTTGCCAGTTCCACTTCTTCCATAAATAATTTGCAAACTCATCTAATTATTCCCTTCTCTTTTCCAATAAAATAAATATTGTTGGGCTATCCCCTCTAAATTTCCAAATTTTTCTTTTGCAATTCCTTCAATTTGTTTTTTATTAACATTTGACTCAACTTCTTCATGAATATATAAATCATTCATAACTCTTCTAACCCATACATCAATTGGAAAAACATCCAATCTACTTAATGATGAAAATAGTAATATGCAATCAGCAACTTTTGGACCCACTCCTGGAAGAAGTAATAATTTTTTTCTCATTTCTGAGGTATCTTTCATATTCTTTAATTCATCTAAGTCCACTACTTTTTCATTAATCATTTTAGTAGTTTGATATATATATTTATCTCTAAATCCCATTCCTAAATTTCTGAAATCCGTTATTGTTGCGTTTTCCAATTGTTCAGAAGTTGGAAATGTATAATATTCTGCCCCAGAAAAACTAATCTTCTCTCCATACTTTTTACACATTCTTTCTATAATGCCTTTTATTCGCGGAATATTATTATTAGCTGAAATAATAAAAGAAATTATTACTTCCCATAAGTCCTGATTTAAAATGCGTATTCCCTTTCCATATTCTATGCTCTTTTTTAGATTATCATCCACCTTAGATAATTCTTCTTTTATTTTTTCGTAATCTCTATTTAAATCAAAATACTGTATACATTCTTTTTCTATATCATTTTCACATTCACCTGTAATTATCACATTTGCATTATTCTTTTTAACATTTACCACATTCTTTCCAAACACACCTGTATAACTACCATCTTCTTGAACATTCCATCTAAAACATTGACCACATTCAAAAACATCTCTTGGTTCAAATGATTTACAATTTTTTATTATATATTCTTGTTTCATTTATCTTTATTCCTTCTATAATTTACATAGTAATATTATCGCATTTAATCGCACTTTTTTCAATGATTATGAATAAATTTATTTAAATCCTTTTCCTAATACTTCTCTGGCATTTATAATGATAATAAATGCTGATTTATCTATCTTTCTCGCTGTTGCCTCCATCATATAAGCTTCCGTTCTTGAACCAACGCATAACAATGTCATTTTCTTTTGGTTCGTATACATTCCCTTAGAATATATACCTGTACTTCCTCTATTTATCTCTTTCCCAATTGTTTCTGCTATCTCTTGATATTTAGGTGATATTATCAAAAGCACTTTTGCAAAGTTTGCTCCCTCAAAGATTATATCTATCATTTTTCCCATCAAATAAATTGCAATGGTTGAATATAATCCAATCTCTATATTTCTGAAAAAAATCACATTCATTGTAATTATTATAAAATCAATTATCAAAATCAAATTACTGCTTCTATATTGTGGTTTATATGTCCTTATTACATAAGATAATAAGTCTGAACCTCCTGTAGATCCATTTAGCTTTAATATAATTGCAGTTCCTATTCCAACAAGTATTCCTCCATATATACAAGACAAAAAGCTGTCATGCGTAATAGGAGTTGCTATTTCAAACAGATTAATAAATGTCGACAAACACACTGTTCCATATATAGACTTAAATAACAAATCTTTACCTATTTTAAAATATGCAATCATGAGCAATGGAATATTTAACACTAACATTGTTGTTCCTAGTGGAATATTTAGTAAATAGTAAATTATTGTTGATACTCCAGCAAATCCACCAGTTGATAATTCATTCGGCAATAAAAATGATGCTGTTCCAATAGCCATTATCATTGCACCAATGGTAATTCCTAAATATTCCTTAATCTTTTTAGTTATTATATATTTTTTACTAGCTTTATCTATATTTTTTTCTTTGTTTTTATCACATATTTTTATTATTGCTTTCCTCATCTGTTTTTGTTTCTTTGTTTTTCTTCTTGCACTCTCTTCTTTCATAAAAATCACCTATATTACCATTATTGGCAAATATAGGTGATTTTATTACATAAATTTAACACATACATGTTTTTAAGCTGTTTCTATTATTTTTATTTCAAATTTTCCCGGCTTTATTTTATTATTCTCTTTTACATTTGCTATAAGTGCATATGTATCTTTCAATTTGTTTATATTTTCTTTTTTATGCCCAACTATATTATTTATATTTTCTTTATTAGCTAATATTTCTACTTTCACAATTTTAGCATTTATCTTTTTTATCTCTTCTACAATTCTGTCATACCAAATTGCATCTTCCACAAGTTGTCCAAAAGCTGGGTGATAAGGTCCAGCAATTACTTCACTGTCTTTGTCTTCTGGATTAGTTATTGTATCCGTATTTTGAAGACCTGTTCTTATAACCTCAATATTATGCTTTCTAAATAATTTAACAGCCTCCTTGCTTCTTTCAACTGCTTGTGTAACATTTAGTGGTGTGTACTCTCCCTTGTTATATTCATCTTCTAATTCTGTTCCTTTTATTACTAATACTGGATATATTCTAACCATCTTTGGCTTTAATTTTACTATATCTTTTGCAGTCTGTAAATCATCCTTTTCTGAACTATCTGGAAGTCCAACCATCATTTGATGTCCTAATCTAAATCCCTTCCATTTTATCAATTTAGACGCCTTCTTTACGTCCTCAAAACTATGGCCTCTCTTACACTTTTCCAATATATAATCATTAGTCGACTGAACACCTAATTCTATAGTTTTTACATTATATCTTTTTAGCATTTTCAAAATATCTTTATCGATTGCATCTGGCCTTGTCGACAAACGAATGCTATCAACTTTTTCTTCTTTAATAAATGGTTGAACACTACTTAAAAGCTCTTCTTGAATCTTTTTATCTATCGCAGTAAAACTGCCTCCAAAAAATGCTACTTCAACATAATTATTTTCATCTTTAAAATTGCTAAGATAATAATTTATTGTATCTGTTACGTCTTTTGGCGTCACTTGCTTAAGCTCTCCACTTATCTTTCTCTGATTGCAAAAAGTACAACACTTTGTACAGCCTAAATGTGGCACAAAAACTGGTATTATATATTCCTTCTTCAAATAAGTTACCTCCTCTATTACAGTCATTGCTCTTTTAGTAATCTATCCTTGGTTAATTATTTTTATTGCTTTATCTGCCGCATCCATTTCAGCTTGTTTCTTAGATTTTCCTACACCTGTAGCAACAGGTACATCGTTTACTTCAACTTGTGCTGTAAATGTTTTATCATGGTCTGGTCCATGTTCATCTATAATTTTATATTCTATTTTGATATTACCATGAACTTGTAACATTTCTTGTAAAATTGTTTTATGATCTTTTTGACCAACATGCTTTGTAGCCACTTCAATCTCATCTTTTAAGTTTTCTATTATAAATTTCTCAGCCTCATCCAATCCAGCATCAAAATAAATAGCAGCTATAACAGCTTCCACACTATCAGCTAATATTGCTTTTTTCTTATTTCCATGATTTATCTTTTCAGATTTTCCTAAGTATAAGAAATCACTAAAATTATGCTTATTTGCGACCACATACAAACTATCTTCACACACAACAGTAGCTCTAACTTTAGTCATTTCTCCTTCTTTTAATTTTGGATATTTGTTATAAATGTATTTACTTGAAATAAACTCTAATATACTATCCCCTAAAAATTCTAACTTTTCATTACTATCAACTTTGTTTTCATTTGCATACGAAGTATGAACTAACGCGTTTTTTAATAATTTCTTATTTTTAAAAGTATATCCAATATTTTTTTCTAGTTCGTCTAATTTTTTATCCTCTCTCATTTTCTCACTTCCTTTCGCCGAATATATTATACTCCATTTTTCGTGTAATGTCTAGAATCTAGAACAAATCTGAAAATTTCAATTATCTCAACTCTACTTCTCCATATTATCAATAAAATTGAAATTTTCAGTAAATTTTCTGTGTAATGTAATTTTCTTAACATATAAAAAAAGAAAGGCTACGAACCTTTCAATTATTTTTTCTTATGCTACGTGATCTTTTATATAATCAACTACATCTCCTACTGTTACGATTTTCTCTGCATCAGTATCTGGGATTTCTGTATCGAAATCTTCTTCTAAAGCCATTACTAATTCAACTATATCTAAAGAATCCGCTCCTAAATCATCTATAAAAGATGCTTCCATAGTAACTGCTGTGTCAGCAACTCCTAATTGCTCTATTATTATTCCTTTTACCTTTTCAAAAATTTCTTCTGAACTCATTACCTAAGTTCACCCCCTCCCAAATATTTATTAACTTACTACATACAATAATACAATTTCCTTTAATTGTCAAGCAAAATATAATAAATTTTAAATACTTATTTTTTCCTTAGAAAATCAAGGTTTTCTAATCATTACTCAAACTGAATAATCAGTTCAATTAGTTTTTTTTATAACTTTCCATGGATTCACAAAAATCTACGAATATAAGTACTTGCCATTTATATTTTTTAATGGTATATTATATTTATATTAATACTAAGGAGAAAGTATAATGAATTCAGAAAAATTTGATTTTTATGATCCAACATCTTTAAAAATTTATAATTTGGACCAAAATATGAAGTATCAACTATCAGTTCTAGATAACCTTGATGCCTTCACTAAAAGACATAGTGAAAACGTAGGTAATCTTTGCTGTAGAATATGTCAATATTTAAGGTTAAACAAAAAATTCACAATTCACGCAACAATTTGTGGTTACTTACACGATATAGGTAAAATGTTTATCCCCAAAGAGATTATAGAAAAACCCACATCTTTAACTGATGAAGAATATGAAATAATGAAAACTCACACAACTTTAGGTTATAATTTGTGCATGAAAGATATACAATTACGTCCATATGCTGAAGGTCCTTTGTACCATCATGAAGCTTTAAATGGTTCTGGTTATCCTCAAGGCTTAAAAAAGGATGATATTCCTTTTGTTGCTCGCGTAATAAGAGTTGCTGACGAATATGATGCACTTGTAACCAAGAGACATTACACAACTCACGTTCATATATCAGATACCTTAAAGGAGCTTATGAAGGATGCTAGTCCTAGCAACTATACCAAGAGTATAGCATTAGAACAATTGTCAGAAAATTCTCAAGAAGGAAAAATAAGTCCTAAAATTTTAAAATGTTTATTTAAAGTAGTTATAGATGATATTCTATATGAAATAAGTAGTGTTGTGGACTATGTTGACTATTTAAAAGACAATATTAAAAGATTAAAACTAATTGACTCTTATAATAAAAAGGCTGAATCAACAGATAAAGAAAAAAAGAAAGCATATTATAGAGAAGGTATGAAATTACTTTTTATAAGCGGTGAAAACGAAGCCAATTATTCTTCTATCTTACAAGAATCCGAGGACGCATTAAAAATCAGAGAAGAAAGAGTTAAGGCTTTATACAACGAAATAAAAATTATTAAAAAGCTAAAAGTTTAAAAGCATGCACAATATAAATGTGCATGCTTTTTAATTGATAATTATTATACAATAAATATATTTCCCTGTTTATAGCTTTTAGTTCTCCAATCCAAAGCTAACGCCTAAAGCATTATTTATTTGACTCATTACTTTAGTGTCATCAATATGGCCTATCTTTTCCTTTAATCTACTTTTATCAATTGTTCGAATCTGTTCTGTAAGCACAATGGACTCAGATTTTAAATTGCTATTTTGTGGACCTATTTCTATATGTGTTGGTAGTTTATTTTTTCCCATTTGAGAAGTAATTGCCGCTGCTATAACTGTTGGACTATGCTTGTTCCCCATATCATTTTGAATTATAACAACAGGTCTTATTCCCCCTTGTTCCGATCCAACCACAGGGCTTAAATCAGCATAAAACATATCTCCTCTTCGAACTATCATATTCTTCACTCCTACTATTTGTATAACTAAGATTCTGTTATTTGATATATTTAAAACATAGCCCAAATTAAATTAAAAAATATTTAATTTAATCTCATTATATAATATGTAAACTAGTACCTTTTGGTTATCATCTTCCACAATCATTTTTGTAGGTATTCCTGTGTTTTCATCCAAATATAACTGTTGATTTTTTTTATATTTATTATCCCATTCTATTGTATAAATTATATTTCTATCCTTTTTCTTCACTTTGCAATTACTGCTTTTTTCTTCTTCCAATTCTTTATATTTTTTTATAAAGTCATTTAAAAACATAGAATTTTCTGCTACATATGGATAATCTTGATATATTTTCTTTAAATTTAAGACCGTATTTTCTATTGTTAAATTATTATCCTCATATTTAATTATTACACCTTTTAAATTTTCTGGCTCTATTACTTCCTGTATTGTTTTATTTTTATCGCATGTTTGCTTTACTTTGTATTTATTTACATTTTTGTTACTAGTAACTGTTATTTCAGCAAGAGCTTCATATGAACTAATATTATAAATATATTCTTCACACTCATCTAAAGTTTTATTACTTATATTATTTCCCATATTTGTTTTTTTATAATTTTTTTGCATAAAAAATATAAATATTGCAACAAGCACTAAAAGTATTGCTAAAGATGCTCCGATGATATATTTTTTCTTTATATTATTTCACCTTCCCTTCTATATTTTTCACAATGTAGTCTTTTTTTTAATTTAAATTAAATCCAATTCATGTGTAATCGCTCAAAAAAAGATACATATTATTTTATATGTATCACTTTTTTACATTATGCTGAAAACATAAACTCTGATTTTTTCAAACACAACAATTATATATTTATTTCGTTAAAATAGTCTTCTAAGCACTGAATAACTTCTTTTTCAGTATCTAAATGGTTCACCCTATCTCTTAGCATACTAGCATCTTTCAAATTTTTAGTATAGCCCGCTATATGTTTTCTCATTTCTTTTATAGCAATGTTTTCTCCCTTTATTGCAATTTCATTTCTTATATGTTCCTTTATTGTATCTAGTCTTTCTTCAGGAGTTGGACCAGAAATAAGTTCTCCTGTTTTTAAATATTGTAATACTTCTCTAAAAATCCATGGATTTCCTAGTGTAGCTCTTCCAATCATTATTGCATCTACATTGGTTTGTTCTAGCATCCTCTTGGCATCTTGAGGAGTACGTATATCTCCATTCCCTATAATTGGAATTTTAGCATTATCTTTTATCTTTTTAATTATATTCCAATCTGCAGTTCCAGAATAAAACTGACTTCTTGTTCTTCCATGTACAGCAATTGCACTTGCCCCTGCATCTTCAATTATCTTTGCAGCTTCCAGTGCTACAATATGTTCACTATCCCAACCACTCCTCATCTTTACTGTTATTGGAACCTTTGCTTCACTTACAGCACCTTCTACAATTTTTTTTACCAAATCTAAATTTAGCAATAATTTGCTTCCGTCCCCATTTTTTACTACCTTTGGAGCTGGGCATCCCATATTTATATCAATTATATCCGCAAAATCATTTAAGTATCTAACTGAATATTTTATTGCCTCCACATCACTTCCAAATATTTGAACTGCCAATGGTTTTTCTTTTTTTTCTGACAACAGCAACTTTTTTGTTTTTTCATCTCCATAAAAAAGAGCCTTACTGCTAACCATCTCTGTATATACTAATCCAGCTCCATACTTTTTACACATCAATCGAAAAGGCAGGTCTGTAATACCTGCCATAGGTGCCAAGAATACATTATTTTCAATCTCAACATTTCCTATTTTCATTTAAATTTCAATCCTTCCTGTGATGTGTAACTATTCAATAAATATTGCTTTCTGCCTTCTACCACTGATATTTAACAATAGGGCAATCATTATTAAATTAGTTAAAAGTGAGCTACCTCCATAACTTACAAATGGCAATGGCACTCCAGTTATTGGCAACAATCCCATAGTCATACCAATATTTTCAACCATATGAAATATAAATACTCCTGCAATTCCAATTGCAATATATGAGCCTAACATATTTTTTGCAGTTTTAGCTATATATATTATTCTTGTTATCAATATTACATACGAAATAATAACTATTGCCGCAACCACAAATCCCATTTCTTCACCTATAACTGCAAATATAAAGTCTGTAGTCTTTGGATATAAAAATCCTAATTGTGTTTGATTTCCCTTAAGAACTCCCATTCCTAAAAATTCTCCTGCTCCAATAGCAAGCTTAGATTGTATAACATTATATCCAGCACCTCTAGGATCTAGATTAGGATTTAAAAACACATCAATTCTCGTTTTAGCATGTTCCGGTAAAACGAAAAAATATAAAACCGGCAACATTACTGCTACTATTAATATTCCACCTATTATATATCTCTTCTTTATTCCTGATGCAAATAGCATAAACGTTATAGCCACTACAAAAGCTAGTGCTGTTCCATAATCTGGCTGTTTTATTATTAGTAATATTGGAACTCCCACTATAGCCAAAATCTTTAATAACTTTAATGGTCTGCTTACATTATCAGGATTCTGCTCTTGAATTATAGACATATAATAAGCAAGTGCTATTATTACAATAACTTTTGCAAATTCTGCTGGTTGTATAGAAATTGAACCTATATTAAACCAGCTGGTTGCACCATTTATCGGCTCTGTAAACAACACTCCTATTAGGGCAATAAGTACTATTCCATACAATATAGGAGATATCTTTGCAATAGTTTCATAATCCACAAAAATTATAACTATCATAATTGGAATACTTATGCCTATCCACATTATTTGCTTTTTGAACTCTGCATAATCTGAACTTTGAGTTGCAGAATATAATGCAATAAGTCCAACCACCAATAATATAGCAACACATATCAGTATTCCATAATCCATATTTTTAAATATTCTTTTTCTCATTAAAAAATCCTCTTATTTTTTTACAGGTGTTTTCGTTTGTTTTTTCTTTGTTGAACTTTTCTTAGTATTCTTAGAAGTTTTGTTAGGTTTTGTAGTATTAGTTTTTTTAGTAGTTTTATTTTCCGTCGTCTCAGCTTTTTTATCTGTTTCTTCCTCTATTGTTTCAGTTTTCGCCTCATCTTTATTGTTATCTTTCTCAATTTTTTCTTCTATTATTACCTCTTCTTTTTCAACAATTTCGATATTCTCTTCTTCCTTTTTTGAATCCTTACCAGTCATTTCAACTTTGCTATTTTCTTTACTTTCATCTTCTTTATTTTCTTCTATTATTATTTTTTCAGAAGACTTTGCCTTTTCTTTATTATTAGTTTTTTTCCCTGATTTTGAGTCATTATTTTTTTCTTTATTTTCAGTATTTACTTTATCTTCATTTTTTTCTTCTTTTTTATTTTTTCTTTCTTTTGCTTCTGCACTTGCCACAACTTCTTGCTTAATTCCAGCAATTGGTATATTGGCATATAAAGAAGGTGCCCCTGTTGTTCCGTCGTCATTTGGATTATTTGTTAGCCTTACATCTATGTCACCTTCGTCTACATCTATGTACTTTTTTATAACCTCTATAATTTCCTGTTTCATCATCTCCAAGAAATCTGCTGATACATTTGCTCTATCTTGCAATAAAACCAAATGTAATCTTTCTTTTGCTGTATCTCTTGAACTAATTTGCTCTTGTTCCTTTTTCCCTATTCTTCTAAAAAATCTTGCTATACTTTCAAACATGTTTACCCTCCAATAATTATTTTTTTCTGAATATGTCTTTTACCTTTGCAAAAAAGCCTTGGTCCCTTCCAGGAATTGTAACTTCTATATTATCTCCTAAAATTCTTCTAGCTATTTCCAAATAAGCCTTTCCTGATGGTGCTTTTTTATTAATTACCGCAGGTTCACCTTTATTTGTTTGAGTAATTATGTATTCATCATCTGGCACAACACCAATAAGGTTGATTGAAAGCAAATCAACAATATCATTGACGTCCATCATTTCGCCTTTTCTAACCATATTAGGTCTTAATCTATTTATAATTAACTCTGGATTTCTAATTTCTGATGCTTCCAATAATCCAATTATTCTATCAGCATCTCTAATAGAAGAAATTTCTGCATTAGTTACTACAATAGCTCTATCTGCTCCTGCTATGGCATTTTTAAAACCTTGCTCAATTCCAGCAGGACAATCAATTAGTATAAAATCAAATTCTTCTTTAAGTTTGTTAGTCAGATCTTTCATTTGTTCTTCATTTATTGCGCTCTTATCTCTTGTTTGTGCAGCAGGCAATAAAAATAATTGTTCAAAACGTTTGTCTTTTATTAAAGCTTGTCTTAATTTGCATTTTTCTTCAACAACATCAACAATATCGTAAACAATTCTATTTTCTAAGCCCATAACAACATCTAAGTTTCTCAAACCTATATCAGTATCAACTAAAACTACCTTTTTTCCACTTAAAGCTAAAGCTGATCCCAGATTGGCTGTTGTTGTAGTTTTACCTACTCCACCTTTTCCTGATGTTATAACTATAACCTCTCCCATAAGATCCTCCATTTCTACTAACTCTCAAAACCATAGATTATTTCCATAATTTTACTACATATATATTATACGGAAATCGGCAAAAAGTCAAGTAAAATTGCATTTTTGCTTTTATTTTTTGAAGCAAAAAATTTACTACTTAGCATATTGTCTAGTAATTATGATACTAATTATATTATTGTGCAAAATAAACGGATGTCTGAAATTTTATAAAGTGTAAAAAAACAATAAAGCTAATCAAAAACTTTATTGTTTTTCTTGTTATCATATTATTTTTTAATCACTGTTCTACTATGTTCCATGTGTTCGTTCCAGCAGCAATCAATTCAACATTTGATTTTAAAGTTAAAACAGGGCGGATTTTTAAATATCCAATGTATTGCTCTCCTAATGTTCTAAATATTACAGTTGTATATGAATATGCAATTTCATCTCTTACAGAGCCTAAACTCCAATTGCAGTAATTTTCCTTAAGACTAACTTTCCTAGAATCAAGCCAATAGTTTCCACTTTTAAATAATATCTTATATAAATTTAACTGACTTGATATTGCTTTATTCCCATCATATGAATAGCTATCATCAATTAAATTGAAGTCTGTTTTATCTTTTACATTCAAATAATTTTCTGGAATTTTATATTGCCCTGAATAATTCTTACTTGTTCCGATACTTCCAGACTTGTCTATATTGGTTGTATCACCTATTTTTGTTACCTTTTTATTTGCTATATCTACATTTACTTTACACAACCTATTTATATCATCTATTGTTAAACTTCTTATTTCTTCTGCATATTTATTTTTGTATATTGCACATATTTTATTAAGTTCATTTATTCCATATTCATAGGCACATCCTTTAGCTCCCCTTAAATAATAATATGAACTATTGCTTACACTTATTGTTGCACTTGAATCGTAATCTCTTTGCAGGGGTTCTTCTGTTGTTAATAATAATTTATTTCCGTCTTCGCTTAAACCTAACACTACCCATTTAGTACTTGAATTTAAAGTAAATGTTTGGTCTATATCAGATGTATATCCATCTGCAGTACTCATTCCTGTTTGAGAACCATAACTCGTATATCCAGTTTGACTATATCCAGTTCCCGTAACTTGTACTGTTGTAGGATTTGGATAATTAACATAGTCTCCTACTTGCACCTTTACTTTTCCATTTGTTATACTTCCATCTTCTAGTTCTTCCCAACTTCCACCTGGAAGTGAATCATAAATTTCATCTGCCTTGTCCATGTCTGATTCATACGTTTCCTTTAATTGAACCTGACTTAACAACTGTGACTTTCTTTGTGTGCTATTTATCATGAAAGTTGCAGATAATATCACTATTATAAAAAATATTGTTACCAGTACCATTACCGATATTGAACCATTCTCTCTTCTTAAGTTTGCCATTAAAATACCTCTCTTTTAATCGCCTCTTAATAGGCTATTTTTATTACTTATAATAATATATTCTTTTAAATCATAAGTCAATAGTTTTACTCCTTGACATGTCAATTTTTTAATTATATAATCTTTTTAGATTTTTATGAAAGGAGTAATTTTAGTGGAAAATTTAGTAGAAATTAGATGGCACGGTAGAGGTGGCCAAGGTGCTAAAACCGCATCACTCCTACTTGCAGACGCAGCTTTCAATACTGGCAAATATATTCAAGGATTTCCTGAATATGGTCCAGAGAGAATGGGTGCTCCTATAACTGCATATAACCGAATTAGTGATAATCCTATCGTTATACATAGCAATATTTACGAACCTGATTACGTTGTTGTTGTAGATGATACTCTTCTTGAATCTGTTGATGTTACAGCTGGTCTTAAAGAAACTGGAGCTATTGTAATAAATACTGTTAAGGATGCAGATTATTTAAAAAGAGCTTTACACGGATACAATGGTAGCATTTACACTATAGATGCAAGAAAAATATCTGAAGAATGTTTAGGAAGATATTTCCCTAACACATCAATGCTTGCTGCAATTGTTAAAGTTTCTAATATTATGGATGAAAAAGATTTTATTAATGATATGCAAGGTTCTTTCAAACACAAATTTGCTAAAAAACCTGAAGTTATCGATGGAAATATGAAAGCTTTAGAAATGGCTTTAAATGAAGTAAAGAAAATAAATTAGAAAGGTGGAAAAGTTATGTCAAAAATGCATATAGATAAATCTACACCAGTTGAAGACCTTACACCTGGCGGAATAATCTACCAGGCTGCAAATGCTTTAGAATTTAAAACTGGTGACTGGAGAAGTGAAAAGCCTATATGGATACCTGAAAAATGTAAGCAATGTGGTTTATGTTTTCCTGTATGCCCAGACGATGCTATTCCAGTAAATAAAGAACAAAATCGTACAGATTTTAATTATGATTACTGCAAGGGTTGTGGTATTTGTAGTAAAGTTTGTCCTTTTGCTGCAATTGAAATGAAAGAAGAAGGAGGTAATGAATAATGAGTATTAGAGAACGTTTAAGTGGAAATGAAGCTTCTGCTATAGCTATGAAACAAATAAATCCAGATGTAGTAGCTGCTTTTCCTATAACTCCTTCAACAGAAATTCCTCAATACTTTTCAACTTTTGTAAGTAATGGTCAAGTCGACACAGAGTTTGTTGCTGTTGAAAGCGAACATAGTGCAATGAGTGCTTGTATTGGAGCAGAAGCTGCTGGTGCTAGAGCAATGACTGCCACTTCCGCAAATGGTCTTTCTTTCATGTGGGAAATGCTTTACATTGCTTCTGGTTCGAGATTGCCTATAGTTTTAACTCTAGTCAATCGTGCTGTATCAGGACCTTTAAACATTCATAATGACCATTCTGATGCAATGGGTGTTAGAGATGCTGGTTGGTTAATGTTATTTTCTGAAAACAACCAAGAAGCCTATGATAATTTAGTTATGGCTCATCAAATAGCCGAAAACAAAGACGTCATGCTTCCTCTAATGGTATGTCAAGATGGATTTATTACATCTCATTCAATTGAAAATATCGAATTAATTGAAGATGACAAAGTAAAAGAATTTGTTGGTAAATATCAACCTGAACATTATTTACTAAATCATGACGAACCTGTTGCAATGGGACCTATGGATCTACAAGCTTTCTTGTTCGAACACAAATTTCAACAAGCTGAAGCTATGAGAAATGCCAAAAAAGTAATTTTAGAAGTTGCTGATCGTTTTGAAAAAATGACTGGAAGAAAATATGGTTTTTTCGAAGAATATAAGTTAGATGACGCAGAAATAGCTATTGTTTGCATGAATTCAACCGCTGGAACAACAAAAGCTGTTGTAGATAATTTGCGTGCTCAAGGTATAAAAGCCGGTTTATTAAAAATCCGTGTATATAGACCTTTCCCAGTAGAAGAAGTTGCAAAGGCTTTATCTCATTTAAAAGCTGTTGCAGTATTAGATAAAACTGATAGTGTTAATGGTGCCGGAGGACCTTTATTTACAGATGTTACATCTGCTATGTACGCATATAGTGATGAACATGTTCCAATTGTAAATTATGTTTATGGTATTGGTGGTAGAGATACAACTACTAAAGAACTTGAAGGTGTATATAAAGACTTACAAAAAATCGTTGAAACTAAAGAAATTGGTAATCCTTATAGATATTTTGGTTTAAGAAGGAGAGGTGAATAATTATGGCATACAACATGAAAGAAATAATTGCAAATAGACCATCAAGATTTACTGCTGGTCACAGAATGTGTGCTGGTTGTGGTGCTCCACCTGTTACAAGAATGGTTCTTAGAGCTTTAAAACCAGAAGATCATGCAGTAATTGCAAATGCTACTGGATGTATGGAAGTTTCTTCTTGTATTTATCCATATACATCTTGGACAGAATCATATATTCATACAGCATTTGAATGTGCTGGTGCAACTTGTTCTGGAGTAGAAGCTGCATACAAGTCACTTTTAAAACAAGGTAAGTTAGTAGAAAAAAATGGTGAAACCACAAAATTCATTGCCTTTGGTGGAGACGGTGGAACATATGATATAGGTTTGCAAAGTCTTTCTGGCGCAATGGAAAGAGGTCACAACATGACATATGTTTGTTATGATAATGGTGCATACATGAACACAGGTATTCAACGTTCATCTGCAACTCCAAAATTTGCAGATACAACAACATCACCTGCTGGAACTGTTATCCCTGGAAAAATGCAGTCAAGAAAAGATTTAACAGAAATAATGGTATCTCATCATTTGCCTTATGTAGCTCAAAGTATTGCAGTAGCAAACTTTAAGGATTTATACGAGAAATCTGAAAAAGCAATTTATACAGACGGACCTGCTTTCTTAAATGTTCTAGCTCCATGCCCTCGTGGTTGGGGATATCCAACAGATATGTTGATGCAGATAAACAAATTAGCAGTAGATACTTGCTATTGGCCTCTATATGAAGTTGTAGATGGTGTATATCACATTACATACAAACCTGCAAAAAAATTACCTATCGAAGAATTTTTACGTCCACAAAAACGTTTTAAACACATGTTTAAACCAGGAAATGAATGGATGATAGAGGAATTTCAAAAAGAAGTAGATAAACGTTGGCAAGCACTTTTAGATTTAGAAGAGTTAACTAACAAGGAATAGAGCTAATATAAAAATTTTCTGTAAAACATTTTATTTATCAGAAAAGTCTGTATGACTACTTAAGCAAATAAATAATAATTAAAATAATAACTTATATAGTAACAATAATAAAAAAGGTGGTGAAATAAATGGCTTATAAAATAACAGATGCATGTATAAAATGTGGTGCTTGTGCAGCAAATTGTCCTGTTCAATGTATTTCTGAAGGTGATACACAATATGTAATAGATGCAGATAGATGTATTTCTTGTGGAACATGTGCAGCAGTATGCCCTGTTTCAGCACCAGTTGAAGACTAAAAAAATCTCCCGTCCTACAATTTACTTAGGACGGGATTTTTTTAATCATTCTAACCTCTCTAATGAATATCTTAATACTCATCACTTTTATTATCAACATTTTTTCTTTCTTCTTTTTCAAGTTTTTCCAACTTTTCAAGTTCCTTCAAATTCTCAAGTTCTTCCAAATCTAACTCTTGATCTGTATTTTTTCCTTTTCTAGGAGTCTTTAACACTTTAACATCTTTAGCATCATATGTTTTATATGACTTACCTTCTTCATTTTCAAACTGTACTTTTACAACCTCTTTTAAAGTCTCAATACCACAAACAGTACCTTGACCGTCTTCTGTTTGTACTATTGCACCCATTTTTGGAAGTCTTTTGTTCTTTTCCTCATATACATTTTGTTCATATTTTAAACAACACATTAATCTTCCACAATTTCCAGATATTTTAGATGGATTTAGTGATGCACTTTGCTCCTTCGCCATTTTTATAGAAACAATATCAAAATCGTTTAAAAATGTACAGCAACATAATTCTCTTCCACAAACTCCATTACCACCTATTTTCTTAACCTCATCTCTAACTCCTATCTGTCTTAATTCAATTCTAGTTCTATAAATAGCTGCTAAATCCTTTACTAAATCTCTAAAATCTATTCTTCCATCAGCAGTAAAATAGAATATAGCCTTGCTATTGTCAAATCTAAATTCAGCTTCAACAAGATTCATTGGAAGTTTATGTTCTTTTATCTTTTCTTCACAAACTTTAAATGCTTTTTCTTCTTTTTCTTGATTTTCTTTCTGTATTTTTAAATCTCTTTGATTTGCAAGTCTAAGAATTTTCTTCAAAGGTTTTGTAAGTTTCTCCTCTGGAATCTGTCTTTTGCTAATAACAACCTCTCCTATATCCTCTCCCATAGATGTTTCTACAACAACTTTATCCTTTGCCTCTAATTGCAAATATCCTGGATCAAAAAAATATACTTTTCCTGGTTTTTTAAATCTAACTCCTACTATAGTTTTCATCTATTTACATACAGTTTTATAATCACCTATAAAACCATATTTTCTCCTTTCCTTTTAAATTTCATATCTTGATACTAATTAATTATTTCTTACACCTCGCTCAATTTCAAAAACATTTCATCTATACACATATCATAATTGCTATTAGAGTTAAGTTTTTTTCTGGCATTTTCTATAATCTTTATCATATTAAAATATTTATTGTTATATATTGGATCTTCTTTTATTTTATTATATAAAATTACAATCATATATTCTAATAAATCTTGTATATCATCTTTTGATTTATATATAGATTCTGAACTATTAAAAATATCTATAATAGACATCTTTTTTTCTATCATATTTTTACATAAGCTTTCAATTTCCATATACTTATCTAAATTCTCGCTTATACTTTCTAATTTTGAAAAGCTTCCATTACACATATCTATTATATTGTCACTTATATGAGAAATTGTATTTTTGTCTTTAATATATTTTATCATATTTTCATTTGATATATTTTTAAAATACAATCTTAAGCACCTTGATTTTATAGTATTTAACATCATGTTCTCGTTAGAAACTATCAAGATAATTGTAACATACTCTGGTGGTTCTTCCAAAGTTTTTAACAAACTATTTTGAGCTTCTTCCGTCATTTTTTCTGCATCATTTATAATAAAAACTTTTCTGTCAGACAAAATAGGCTTTTGATATATGTACTCTTGCATTTCTCTCATCTGTGCAATTTTAATAGAATTGCCATCAGGCTCTATCTTTATAAAATCAGGATGGTTGCCACTATTAAATTTTATACATGAATCACAGTTGTTACATTCTTCTTTATCCTGACTTAAACACAAAATCATTTTTGCAAATGAAATCGCAAACTTCTGCTTTCCAATTCCATCTTGCCCAACAAACATATAGCTGTGTGCAATACTCTCTGTTTCGATTGTGTTTTTTAATAATTCTTTATTCTTTTCATTTCCAATAATACTTTCAAAACTCATAACTATTTCCTACTCAAACAAACTACTAAATTCAACATTTTTACACACTTCCAAATTTATTTAGTGGGAAAAATCTAAAAACAACTTTTCCTTCTATTTTTTCTAGAGGAATGCAACCAAAACTTCTACAATCTCTTGATTTACTTCTATTATCTCCCATTGCAAAAACACAGTTTTCTGGCACTACAATATCTGTAAATATTCCATCCAAAGATGTTGTTTCTACTGTATCACTTAAATAAGGTTCATCTAGCTCTTCACCATTTAAATATACCTTACCATCCTTTATCTGCACATGGTCTCCCGGGATTCCTATAACTCTTTTTATATAGCTTGTTTTTCCCCATTCCAATACATAGTATGAAAATTTAGAAAATATATTTTTAGGTTTTTTGTTATAAATTGCAACTGGCTTATTCATGTCTACCTCATCTGCAGTAACAGATACTTTACTAGGAGCCTCAAATGTTATTATATCTCCTCTTTCCGGCATTTCCTTTAACGTTCTAGATAATCTATTTAATATAAGTCTTTCATTTGGTTTCAATGTTGGATACATTGATTCTTGTTTTACAATCGTAGGTGTTCCTATATAATATCTTATTAACAAAGCCAATATAACAGCTATTGCTATACATTCAATCCACTCTAATATATTTCTTACTTTATCATTCATCATCTTTTTACTTCCTTTCAAATTTTGAACATTATTCTTTTGTTATCTCTAATCTTTACCTTCGTTTTCTTCTGGTTCTACATCCTTTTTCTTTTCAGATCTCTTTTCTACTGGAATTCTTATAACAACTTCCGTTCCTTTTCCAAATACACTTTTAATATCTATGCTTCCATTATTTTGCTCTATTATTTCTTTGGCAATTGATAATCCTAAACCAGTACCTCCCATTTCTCTTGTACGAGCCTTATCAACTCTGTAAAATCTTTCGAACACTCTGCCCAAATCTTCTTCTGGAATTCCTATTCCATTATCTATAATCTTTATATAAGCATCATTATAAACAAATCCTACATATATTTTTATTTCGCCTTTTTCTGGTGTATACTTTATAGAATTAGACAACACATTCAAAATAACTCTTTCAATTCCACCTTTATCAGCTTTTACAGGAGGCACATCAGCTGTGACATAGCATTCCAACTTTTGCTCTTTCTTCTCAGCCTCTATTGCAAGTTTTTCTTCACACTCCTTAGCAAGCTCTCCTAAATCAAATTCCTTTACTTCTCTTACTACTCTATTGGTATCATAACGTGATAATGTTAACAAGTCGCTAACAAGATTTGCCATTCTATTTCCTTCTGAAGAAATTACTCCTAAGAATTTGTCTTGTGTTTCTTTATCATATTCTCCATCTGCTAAAGTATCTGCATATCCTATAATTGATGTTATTGGTGTTTTTAGTTCATGTGAAACATTCGCCACAAATTCTTTCCTCATATCGTCTAACTTCACATGCTCTGTAATATCTTGAATCACTGCAATAATTCCAGATGACACTTTATTTTCATCTTTATATGGTGCAAAAAATATGTTTACAGTTTTATCTCCAATAGAAACTCTTTGTTCTGAAGCTGTCCAATTTTCTAAATACATTATTGTTTCCATGTTTATATCAAGATTTACTTTGTTAAATATCTTCTCAAAAGTATTATCCTCATCCTTTATTTCCAGCAAATTTTTAGCAGCTGGATTAATATGAGTAACATCTCCATTCGCATTAAAAGCAATTATACCATCAGTCATGTGTAAAAGTATAGTTTCTATCTCTCTCTTTTGTCTATTTACCTCAGTTAAATTTTGCTTAAGCTCTCCTGTCATAATTTCTATTACATTTGTAAGAGAGTCAATTTCTGTATTTTTTCTCTTTCTTTTTTTAGCTTTTCTTTTTACATTTTTTATAGTTATTAATTCTACATTTTCGCCATTAGCTATTTTTTCTGCATTTTTTATTAAATTATTAATTGGTTTAATAATAACCTTAATAACAAATACTCCCATCAAAATCATAATACAAGAAAATACTAATATTGCACCTAATATTAGTATTTTTGTTTGAGCTTGTCCAGCATTTAATAGCTGAACAAACTCAGAAGTAGTATTTATCTCTTGGCTTATACATGCAACTTTAGCTTGATTTATTATATCTGTAAAGAAGAATCCCAAACCTAATATAATAACAATTCCAACCATAAAAAACATTAAGATTATTTTTGTTTGTATATTTTTTACCATTGCTTGTAGTAGTCCCTTTCCTTATCTATGTTGTATTTATTCTTGCAAAACTCCTATTGCCTTCAGTGTTTATTTATTACTCATCTTTTATATAATTTTCATATTTTAAATTGCTGAAACTCATAGAATTTCACTATTTTGAAGCTAAGTAATAACCAATACCTCTTTTATTAATTATTATTTTAGAATTTTTAGTACTATCTCCTAATTTTTCTCTAATCCTGCACACTGTAACATCAACAGTTCTTATATCTCCATAGTATTCGTAATTCCATACCTTTTCTAATAGGACCTCTCTTGTTACTGGTACACCAGGTTGCATTGCTAAATATTTTACTAATTCAAATTCTTTTGGTGTTAAAGATTTTACTTCGCCTTTTACTTTAACTTCAACTTTTTCCAAGTCTAGTTCCAAATCTCCAACAACAATTTTCCTAGCCTTTTCTTCTTCTTTTTGCTTGCTGTCTTTTTCATCATCTACTTTTCTTAAATTTGCTTTCACTCTAGCCATTAATTCTCTTACACTAAAAGGCTTTGTAATATAATCATCTGCACCTAATTCTAATCCTATTATTTTGTCTATTTCTTCATCTTTTGCAGATAACATTAAAATTGGAACATTATATGCTTGTTTAACTCTTTTGCAAACTGTTAATCCGTCCATCTTTGGAAGCATAATATCTAAAAGAATTAAATTTGGTCTTTTTTCTAAAGCCATATTCAATCCCATTTCTCCATCAGTTGCTTCTAACGTATTATATCCTTCCTTTTTTAGATTATATACCAATATATCTATAATTGGTTTTTCATCGTCTACAACAAGTATAGTTTTTTTATTTGGATCTAACTCTTCTTTCATTAAAACTCTCCCTTTAAGTTATTTACTATCTTTCCGTATCGTCTTCTTTTTCAGGCAAAACAGTTATAGTATTTTGAACTTCTTCATTATTCTTTTCTTCAAGCTCTTTTTGTAATGTCTCTTTTTGTTGTTCAGTAGTAGTTCCATCCAACATTGGATTTTGGTAATCTTCTATAAATGTTTTAATTTCATTTTCTTTTTCTTGATCTACTGGTATTTGCTTACCCTCTTTGTTTGTAATTTCTATTTGCAATTTTCCATTTGAATCTCTCTCAGTACTTATTGTTATATCATTTACATCAATATCATCATATCTATCTGCAATTTCTTGTTTTATTTGTTGCAACCTTTCATTAACATTGGCTCTATGTTGTGTATCTGTAATTGCACCTTCTGTAGTTTGATTTTCAGCACTATCTTTCATTGATTCAAATACAATCTTTTTTCCATCTTCTAGTCCTATTTCATGACCTTTTTCATATCCAGCATCGTATCCTTTATCATAAGCTTCTGTTTTATCTTTCTCCCCTTGTTTAGTATGTGCATCTGCTAATTTCTTTGCTGAGACTCCTGCAATTGCAGTAATTGCCAATGTTCCAGCCACAGTCCTTAAAAGTCTCTTTTTAAAACTAGGCTTAGACTTCAACATTCTTTTTTCATTCTCACTAGCTGCTCTAGCTGCAGCCTCTCTTTTTTGCGCCTCTTCATAATTTTTTGCTACTCCTTCAAGCATCGCTTGAGAATATTTTTCATCTGCATCTTTTCTTGCTTGTTCTTCTTGTCTTTTTGCAGCTTCTTCTCTTTCTGCATCTCTTTTATTAAAGATTCTAAGAATATCATCGTCACCCTCAAACCTAGGTGCATTTTTTATATTAAGTCTAGAACCAGCGAAACTGGCATCATCAGTTATTTTTCCTAATTCATCTTCATTTACTCCAGGCATCTTAAGTGTTTCCCAGTCATTTTTTGGCTCCGGTGCCACTTCTTGTGTAGATTCCTCTTGTACATTTTCTTCTTGTGTAGTTTTCTCTATAGTAGTCTTGTCTTTTCCTACATATTCACTTCTTCCAGGCATTTTAAAATTTTTCCAGCCATTTACCTCTCCATTTCTGTTTCCTTCTACATCAATTGATTCTTTTTCAGACATATAATATTCCTCCGTTCTTTTTTTCTTTTTGTTTGGCTTTATTATACCTCTACTCCATATAGTTGTCAAAGCTTTTTTAAAAAATTATTACAATTTTGTTACCATTAATTACAATATTAAAACAAGTATGGTTTTGCAGTACATATTCACTCTCATTATTTTTATCCCAAAAATTCAAGGAATAAGCTTTAAGCCTATTCCTTGTAGTTTTCAGTGCATATTATATTTCTATGTTGCTATATCTCAACTTTTATATTATATATTCCGCCATCTTTGTTTACCTTGATTTCTTCTCTGTCTAAAACTTCCCCATTCATTATTATTTGTTTTTCTTTATTTCCACTTCTCTCCACTTTGATATTATATAAAGTTTCCCCACATCTTAATTTAACACTGTATTCATTCCAATTACTTGGAATATGTGGCTCTACTTTTAATATTCCATTTTCTATATTTATTCCTAATATATATTTCAGTCCACACATAAACATCCAACTGCTTGATCCTGTATACCAAGTCCAGCCTCCTCTACCTGCTAGATTTGATTTTCCATATACATCAGCTGTCATCACATATGGTTCAACCTTGTATATATTTGCCGCTTCTCTTGTTCTGCTATGCTCTATAGGATTTATCATTCTAAAATACTCATATGCTTTATCATCCAAACCTAACATTGCAGTAGCTATAATTGCCCAAATAGCACCATGTGTGTATTGTCCTCCATTTTCTCTAGTTCCTGGTATATATGATTTTATATATCCTGGTTCCAGTTTACTCTTTTCAAATGGTGGATCCAAAATCTTTATTATTCCAATAGACTTATCAATTAAGTGATTTTCTAAACTTTCCATTGATATATATTTTTTATCATTGTCACCTGCACCAGATATAACAGACCAACTTTGAGATATGCTATCTATTCTACATTCTTCATTTTGCAAGCTTCCCAGAACTTCTCCATCATCCATAAATGCTCTTTTATACCATCTGCCATCCCAAGCATTTGTATTTAACGCTTTTTTTAACTTTTCCATAACCTCTTTATACTTTTCTATTCGAAAATCCTGCTTCTTTTTATATTGTTCAATTATTTCTTCTTTACTTTCAACATCATTTTCTTCCTTACCTATAACATTGATATCTATATTTTCCCTTTTATATTCACAAATCGGAATAAACTTCTTTAATACATCATACATAAAGAATCCAAGCCATACACTTTCACCTTTTCCTTTCACACCAACGTTGCTTAATGCATCATTCCAATCTCCAGAACCTATTAGTGGCAAATCATTTTCTCCAAATTTTAGTGAATGTTCAATAGCTCTTATACAATGTTCATATAAACTTTCTTTTATATCACTTTCTTTATGAATATCATACTTTTCTATTTCACTATCTTTTAATGTTTCTCCTTGCCTATATGGTGTTTGTTCATCTAATATTGAATAGTCCAATGTGTAACTAATATAATCTGCTGTTACATATGCCAGCCACAATAAGTCATCACTAAACATTGTTCTAATTCCACTTGAATTTTCTTCATGCCACCAGTGTTCAACATCACCTTCAATAAATTGATGTTTGCTATGCTTTAATATTTGATTCCTTGTTATCTGTGGTGCAAAATACTTTATCGCCATTGAATCCTGTAATTGGTCTCTATAACCATATGCTCCTCCAGATTGATAAAAACCTGTTCTCGCATATAGTCTAGATACAATAGTTTGATATATTAGCCAACCATTCAATAATAAATTTGTAGACTCCATTGGCGTTTCTACCTGAACTCTATTAACAATATTCTCCCAGTGTCTTTTTGTCTTTGCCAACTCTTCTCTACAATTATTTATATTAGAATACTTATATGCAACATCCTGACATTTTCCTATTTCTTCATCTGCACCTATTATTATTGATATATCTTTAGATGACATTGCATCAACTTTAATTTCCATTGATATTGCTACTATTCCATCTTCACCATATGAATTTTCCCTGTTTAACTCTATTTGATTCAGTCCATCTGGATTACTTAAATTTCCATTCTTAAAAAATGACGTTTTACTTCCAGTATATGAAACTATCTTTTCGCTACTGCTTATAAAAAATTTTTCCTTTATTTTTTCATTAGATACATTCTTCATCCAAATCATATTAGAACTTTGATTATATTCCAAATTGATTTTCCCATTAGATTTCATCTCATCTTCATCTAAAACTGGTTTTAAATAATACACAATTTTTAAATTTTTACTTTCCAACATTCTATTTTCCAAGTGTATTAAATTTACCTTTATATTTTCCTCATTTGGTATATATATTTCAACTCTTTGCTCTATTCCATCACTATTATGCAAGTAGCTTGCATACCCAAATCCATAAGTTATATAATAGTCTCCATCATCTGGCATAGGGCTTAAGCCAGCAGACCACTTTTTATCTGTTTTCATATCTTTAAAATATATTACCTCTGATGGTGGATCTGTCACCTGACTATTAGACCATGCAGTTATTCTTTTTAATTTACAGTTATCCTTCCATGTATAGCCTCCCATACTTTCTGTTAAAAGTGTTCCAAACTGACCATTACTTAGTACATGACTCCATACGGTTGGAAGTTTGTTATTTTTATTTACTTTTATTATATATTTTTTTCCGTCTCCGAGAGAAGCCTCCATACTCATTAAAATATTTCAATGAATTTTCATCAAATTCTGGATGTTTATAGTTTGTATTATCTTCATTTTCTATATAATAATCATTCTTGACATCATATCCAACTTGCCTTACTCTCTCTTTTATTAAACTCTCTATTTCTTGAATCTGTCCTGCCAAAGTTCCAGCTCCTGCATAAATTACAACAGATGCCTTATCTTCCAATAGCATTTTATCTTGCTTATTGTTTATATTGTTTAAGCAATATATTCCACCTTTTACATTGAATAGATAACCTAAATTTTTATTTAATACAGCAGATTGTACGGCATCTTTAACAAAGCTTTCGTATCTTTCTTTCTCCTCATTCAATATTACCAAATCTATATCTATCCTCTTACTTCTGTAATATTCATACGCATTAATACATTCTTTAACTACATCTATATCATTTACATCTTTTATTCTGACTAATAAAATTGGCAAATCTCCTGATATTCCAAATTTCCACAAACCTGATGTTGGATATATACTGCTAACAGATGGTACATTGTTTTTTATATTCACTTTGCTTTGGAAAATTAAATATGATAATATCTTTTGATATACTTCTATATCTTTCCCTTTTATTCCTAAATATCTAGACTCCGCTTCCACTCGTGCTTTCGACAATTCAAATACTCTTTTTATATTTTCATTATTCCTAAATTTTGTAATATTTTTTATTGCATCTTCTTTACTTTCAGATACTGAAATCAGAAAATCAACAGCAATCTTTTCTTCTGGTTTTATATTTATAATTTTTTTCATTGCAATAATCGGATCAACCACGTTTTCTATTCTTCTTCTTAATGGCATAGAATTTTCTACTGCAATTGGCAAATTCAAATTACATCTTCCAAAGAACTTCTCTTTGTCTATCTCAAACTCTGTATCAGCTTTTTCGTCTCCCTCCTTATATAGCTTCACAGCCATATACAATTTCTTATCATCTTTATTTCTAACATTTCTTTTAACAACAATTGTATCTATAGCCTCAATATATTCATAAGACAAAAACAAATTATTAAATGCTTTATGTGCATAATCTTGCATTTTGTCTGACAACATTGGTTCCATATATGCTGTAACTTCCAGCGTCTGCTCAGTTATTCCATTATTAGATAATTCCAGTCTTCTAATCTCCACAGGTTCATCAGTATCTGTTATAACCTTTGTTATTGTTTCTGTTTGACCATCTGTCCTCGTAATTTTATTCATATCAGGATAAAAGCTTATAGTATATTTATCTGGCTTAGACATATATTTAGAATACGTATTTGTCCATATACGTTTGTTTTTTATATCCTTTATATAAAATATAATTCCTTGTGCATCATCATCTGTACTTTTAAACCTATTAATCTGTACTCCATTATAATTACTATAGCCATTTCCATATTGGTCCATCACAATTGTATATTTGTCATTTGCAATTACATTTGATATATTCAAATTCTCATTAACATTATTATAATTTCTTAAACTATAATCTTCATAATCCACATATTTTATTTTTTCAATCTTTTCTTTTTCTTCTTTAGTAATAACCATATTATCTGGCATTTTTTCTTCTAGAAGTATCTTTACAGATTGAATTTCTGGATTTCTCATAAAGCGTTTTTGTAAAATATTATCATTAAATAAATTGTTTAACGACAACAATATTAGCCCTTGATGATGAGCCATATATGTTTTTACAACTTCATATTTTTCTTTTACTCTTGTAGGAGTAAAGTCAACAGACTCATAAAAACCATATTTATCATACATTCCTAATTTCTTTAATATTTTAATATTTGTTAAAACATCATTTATATTATTAGGTATTGCTAAAATTGTTCCATAGCTAGATACAACTATCTCATCTGCTAAACCTCTTTTTAATCCCAACCATGGAATTCCAAAAGCTTTATATTGGTAATTATTATACAAATCCTTTAAGTTAAAAGCCGCTTCTGAAAATCCCCAAGGTACTCCTAACCTCTCAGCATACGCTTTTTGACTCATTATAGAAAACCTACAAGATTCATCTATTATGCTCCCCTCAAAATTTGGTATATTTATAGTTGGCATTAAATACTCAAAAGCTGTTCCGGACCAAGATATCAGTCCTTTATAATTATTTAATGTCGTTAATGTTCTACTTAAATTATTCCAATGTTTAGAAGATATATCTTTTTTTGCAATTGCAACTAAACTCGTCTGCCTTGCTTCAGAAGCCAATAAGTCATAATATGAATCTGTTAATTTATTTTCTTCAACATTATATCCAACAGAGAACAGTCTATTTCTTTCATCATACAATTTACTAAAGTCGGTATCATCTATTATTTTTCTTATCATAATCATCATTGTTTCTATTTTTAAAATTGTATTTTCATCTCCAACATTTCTTTCTGTTACAATACTTCTATCTATTTTATTTTTATTTGCTTTTTCATTTATTAAAGTAATTTTTTCTTTAGACTCCTCTAGGAATTGTTGTAATACATATAAATATCCTACAAAATTGCCACTATCAACAGATGATACATATTTAGGAACCAATGGCTCTAATGTCGTTATATTATACCAATTATAAAGATGTCCATTCCATTTTTGCAATTTTGCTATTGTATTTATCATATTTTCTAATAAATTTATTGTTTCTTCTAAACTCTCAAAATTCAAATCATAACCAGCAATAACTGCCAAAACTGCTAAGCCTATATTTGTAGATGATGTTCTATCTATAAATTTTATTTTTCTATCTTCCTGATAATTATCTGGTGGCAAATAATTATTTTTAGTGTTTAGGGTATCTTTAAAATACATCCACGTTCTATATGCCGTATCAATTAAAAATGTTTTATCCTTTTCTGAAATCTTATCTATATTTATTTTACTACTATTCTTTTTACTTATCACACACATTATTGCTGGGGCAACTAGCCACAATATGGAAATCACTATTATAAAAAACTTTAATCCCCATGAAAAGTCTAATAGCACTGAAATTAATATTCCTAAAATTCCAGCTACTAAATTTGCAAGCATATTATTATAATATGATATAATATTGCCAGTAGACTTTTTTTCCGCTTCCTCTGAAGTCTCCCATTCCAATAGATTTTTTTTGCTTTTGCACATTCTATATAATGTTTTAGACTCTGCTTTTACTGCCATATAAGCTTTATCTGGAATTATAGAAATCGCAAGTATTCCTCTATAAAAACTAGCCTTTAATCCCTTAATTTCTTTTGTAAAAGTCTTTGTTCTTATCATTCCATCTTTCTTGCTAATAACTGTATTTATCAAATCTAATAAGTATGGCATTATTACAGAGATAATTGCAGTTGCAATGAACCATGATGGATTAATTCTAAAAATCAAATTTAAAATTAATGTATATATAACAAGTGCAAATACTGCCGTTTCCTGCTTACTTCTAAAAATATTACTTATTATCTTATATTTGCTCAATACACTTAATGGATTCTCTTTTATCTCTCCATTTTTATTTTCTATTCTATTTTTTAGCCATAATAAAATTTGATAATCTCCTCTAGTCCATCTGTATAAACGTTTTTTGTAACTAATATAATTAGTTGGATAGCCATCCATAAGCATTATATCAGATGCATATGCACTTCTTAAATAACATCCTTCTAATAAATCATGACTCAGCACAGTGTTTTCTTTTATTTCATTATTTAATACTTCTGAAAATACTTTTACATCATAAATTCCCTTACCAGCAAAATTTCCTTCTTCAAAATTATCTTGATATAAATCTGATATAGCACTTGTATATGAATCGGTTCCTCCTTGTCCAGCATATATCATTGTAAAAATACTTCTTTTACTTTCCTCTAAACCAACACCTACCCTTGGAGCAATTAATCCATGGCCAGATATAACCAGGTCTTTGTTTTCATTTAATACTGGTCTATTTAGAACATGTGCCATTGCTCCAATCATTTCTAAACCTGAATTCAAGGTTAAGTCTGTATCTGAATCTAACGTAATTATATACTTTATGGCAGGAATTTCCTTAGAATCTGTTTCTATTGTATTTACTCTAAAGGGATTTACTATGTTTTTTAAAATATACTCATTAAACTGATTTAATAATCCTCTTTTTCTTTCCCATCCTAAGAACTTACCTTCACCATCATTCCATATTCTTTTTCTATATATAAAGTTAAATTTATTAAGCTCCAAATCAACATACTTTTCATTAAGCCTTTTTGTTTCTTTTAGACCTTCTTCAATAACTTCATCATCAAAAGCTTCAACCTCATTATCAGAACTGCTACAATCCCCTAATAAAGTGAAATATATATTTTCACTTTTATTAGCAATATAAAAAACTTCCAGCTTATTAAATAGATTCCTTACCTGCTCTCTATCTTTTAAAATTGTTGGTATCACTACCATAGTTGTATAATCTTTTGGTATTCCATTTTGAAAATCTAATTTAGGTATTGGCTTTGGTTTTACTACTTTGCTTAATGTATATTGAATTATTTTGGTTACTATATTTTCTATTGGTAATGCAATTATAATAAACATCAATGCTGAAAGAAGCCAATTACATAATGGTCTGACACTTTCTTTCAACATATTAAACATTATTATTGATAATGTTAAATCTGCTATTATTGTTATGAACCATATAACAAATATATATAATTCTGCTTTTTGATTTTTACTAATCTCTTTAACATTTTTATTTAACAATAAATTAATAAGCTTTCTTTTACCATCAGAAATCAGATAATATCCAACATGAGCTTCCTTTTCCAAATGTATATTTTCATCAATAGCCTTTTGGCTTAACATCAAGCATTTTTTAGCTATATAAATTTCTGAAAGCTTAGTTTTCTTTGAAATTTCCTTTATTGTATTTCTATATAAAATCTTAGTATCAGCATCCATTAAATCATATTGACCAGCAGGATCCCTTTTTAAAATATCTTCAACTCCATTAATTTTCTCAAATATTTCTAAAAAATTAATTCTAGATATATTTTTTAAACTAGTAATGCAATTTCCAATAGAAACTTTTTTTACAGCAATATCAAAATGTTCTTTTTTTATTATATCATCAACACTATTACCAGCCTTTTCAACCTGCTCCTCTAATATTTTTAAGTATGGATATGCTTGCTTGCCATATTTTTTTAATTTATAAGACATATGTTCAACAAAAGCATACTTTATTTGATTTTTTTTTAGCACCTCTCCTTTTATACAATTTTTACTATACCCACTGTCCTTAAATTTAGGCCTATCACTATGTTCTACAAGTCTTTCCACAATACTTTCAACTTTATACTTCTGCATTTGTGATAAATAAATCTTTTCACAGATTTGCCTAATGTTTTCAATTAATGCAATCTGCAAGAAAACACCAATATTCCATATCTCATCCATACTTAATGTTTTTTTATTTTGGTAACTTCTTAACATCTCTTCCAAATTTTCGTTATCTATCTTTCCATCAGTAAATGCAATCATTTCAGAAGCTAAAACATATATCCTAGCAAAACCTTCATATCTTCCATTTATTAAGCCTAGAAAATTTTCATATTTTTTCAGTGTTAAATCTTTAGATATATTCTTTACAGTTTCTTCTATTATATATAAATTATCCAAAATCCACTCACCAGCAGGATGTATAGGAATCCCTAATTTTATATGTTCATTTAACATCTTATATACTTGCTTTATAACCATATAATTCTCATTCAGTCTTGGTATTGGATATGTTAATTTTGCTGACTTCTTTCCTAAAACATGGTCTGAAGCAATCTTTTCCAGATATAAATCTAATTGATATTTATCTAAAACTGCACCTTGTATATTTAATATGCGATTTGTACTCAAAAAAATCCACTCCTTGGTATGTGTTATGCACATATTTTCTCCAAGAAGTGGAAAATTTATACTTGTTTTTATTATATCTCAAAATAGAGCCAATGTCTATAAAAAAGATACGTCAAAATTCGACAAAATAGTCCATGATTCCATTGTATATTCCCCAAGCTAGTTTATTTTGATACTCATTATTCTGTAATTGTTTTTCTTCTTCTTCATTAGATAAAAAACCACATTCAACTATCGCGGTAGGAATCTCAACATGTTTTATTATATATACATTACTAATTTTTAAAGGCTCTCTTTTATTCTCTTTTTGTATTGCCTCATTTAAATTATTCTGAATTCCAGTTGCAAGCCTTTTTCCATCTTCACTCCCATTTTTAAAGAATGTTTGCCAACCATAATATTGACTCTGTGGAATTTTATTTAAATGTATACTAATAAAAATATCGGCACTTGAACTATTACCTATTTTCACCCTATTTTTTATATCTGATACTTTCTTCTCTCTTAGAGTCTTTTTATCCACATCATATATTGCATTCTCATCTGACCTTGTAAGTATAACAGTAGCTCCACTCTGTTCTAAAAGATTTTGTAATTTTAATGCAATAGCCAAATTCAGATTTGCTTCACTTATTCCCTCATCACTAACTGCTCCACCATCTTCCCCGCCGTGACCCGCATCAATAATTATAACTTTATTTGTAACAGGAACAGCCATTGTACTAACAACATTTTTTCTTTCTTCATTTTTTATTGTTGCAAAACAAACTGACATTATGACTATTAATGATATTATTTTTATTCTTTTTAAATTCATCTTTTCCATATAAATAAACCTCTCTTTTAATTATATGGACTTTTATAAAATATTATTACTTTACATAATTTTATTTTTGTGATATACTAGTATTGTATTTTTTTATTTTGAAAGGAGTTTTTAGTTATGGCAAAAGTTGTTAGCTTCTTTTCAGGTCTTTCGACAGAAACATATCTAGTTTCTAAGGAAGCTTATCAGAAGTGCCGGCAAATTTGCTTAGCAGATACCTATTCTGCTGCAAACAATCCTACTGTTTTATCTGAAGGACCTGAATTGCTAAACCTACCAATTGGGGCTTTGAAATCTCCTGAAGGCATTAAGCGACATAGAAGTTTAGCCGCTGCTGTTAACAGGGTTTCACAAGTTCTTCCAGACAAAACCATTGGAGAAATGATTTCACTATCCAAGAGAGATTTTGCCGCTCTTCCTGGGATTGGTCCCAGAACAATATCTATCATCTGTGCAGCTCTTGAAGATTATGATCTTTATTTTGCAGATGAAAGCTAAGAACATCCATTAATCCACTATAAATAATTAAGTATTGTGGATTGCAAAAAAATCGCCCATATGTTAACACATATGAGCGGTTTTTTTATTCTACAACATCTTCAACTTCTTCTGAATAAGGTTGATTACTTTCTGTTGTTTCATCATCTTCTTCTGGCTTTTTAGTTTCTTCTGTACTGATGTGTACATTTGTATATCTCTTCATTCCTGTTCCTGCTGGTATTAATTTACCTATAATAACATTTTCTTTTAATCCTATTAATTCGTCTGTTTTACCTTTTATTGCAGCTTCTGTTAATACCCTTGTTGTTTCCTGGAATGATGCTGCTGATAAGAAACTGTCTGTTGCTAAAGATGCTTTAGTAATACCTAATAATACTCTCTTTCCTGTAGCTGGTCTTAATCCTTTTTCCATAACTTCTTTATTTTCATCTTCAAAGTCATACATATCTACAAGAGAACCTGAAAGCATATTTGTATCTCCATTATCTTCAACTCTAACTTTCTTAAGCATTTGTCTACCAATAACCTCGATATGCTTATCATTAATATCAACACCTTGGTTTCTATAAACCTTTTGAACCTCTTGAATTAAGTATGTATATACTCCTTCTGGTCCATTTATTGCTAATACTTCTGCAGGGTTCTTTGAACCTTCTGTTATTTGGTCTCCAGCTCCAATTTCGTCTCCATCTTTTACTTTTAACTTAGAGCCAAATGGTATTGTATAAGTTTTACTATCATCTTTAGATGTTATAACAACTTCACGTTTTGTTTTGTCGTCAGATATTTTTACTGTACCTGCTATTTCAGAAATTATTGCTAATCCCTTTGGTTTACGAGCTTCAAATAGCTCCTCAACTCTAGGAAGACCTTGTGTAATATCGGCAACACCGGCAACACCACCAGAGTGAATAGTTCTCATTGTAAGCTGTGTACCAGGCTCACCAATTGATTGTGCAGCAATTATTCCTATTGTGTCTCCTATATCAACCTCTTTATGGCTTGCAAGTCCCATTCCATAGCACTTAGCACATACACCATGTTTTGTTCTACATCCAAATACACTACGAACTTCAACTTTATCGATTCCAGCTTCTACTATTTTATCAGCTAAATCTTCTGTAATTAAAGTATTTGTGTCTACTATAACTTCTCCAGTTTTTGGATCTTTTATGTCATGTAATGGATATCTTCCAAGTAATCTTTCTTGAAGTTTTTCGATTATTTGATTTCCATCTTTAATATCTGTAAGCTCTATACCTTCTGTAGAACCACAATCTTCTTCTCTAACAATTATATCTTGAGATACATCTACTAATCTTCTTGTTAGGTATCCAGAGTCTGCTGTTCTTAAAGCTGTATCAGAAAGTCCTTTACGAGCTCCATGGGCAGATATGAAGTATTCCAATGCATCAAGGCCCTCCCTGAATGATGACTTGATTGGTATCTCTACTGTTTTACCTGTTGTACTAGCCATAAGTCCACGCATACCAGCAATTTGTTTTAACTGGTCTAAGTTACCTCTGGCTCCTGAATCAGACATCATGAACATTGGGTTTTCTCTAGAGAAATTGTTTTTCATTGCGTCTTTTACATCGTTAGTAGCTTTTTCCCATATTTTAATTACTTGGTTATAACGTTCTTCGTTAGTAATTAAACCACGTTTATATTGTTTTAATACTTCATCTACTTGTGCTTGAGCTTCAGCTATTATAGTTTTCTTTTCTGGTGGTACTTGTACGTCATCAACAGAAACTGTTATAGCTCCTAATGTTGAGTATTTGTAACCAGTAGATTTTATATAGTCTAATAACTCTGCTGTTCTGCTTATTCCATGTTTATTAATACATTTTCCGATAATTTTTCCAAGATTTTTCTTAGATACTACAAAGTCTATTTCATAGTCTAATTCATGTTCAGGATCTTCTCTATTTACAAATCCCAAATCTTGAGGTATTCCTGTATTGAATATTATTCTACCAACTGTAGTAGCTATTTTTCTCTGAACTTTACTTCCATCTGGCATTTCTACTGTTCTTCTAACAAATATTTTTGCATGCATTCCTATATCATCATTAGCTTTTGCCATGATAGCTTCATCTGGAGATGAGAAATATTTACCTTCTCCTTTTTCTCCATCATTATCCATTGTTAAGTAATAACTTCCTAAAATCATATCTTGTGTTGGTATTGTAACTGGTTTACCATCTTGTGGTTTTAACAAGTTATTTTCTGATAACATTAGATATCTTGCTTCAGCTTGTGCTTCTGGTGATAAAGGTAAGTGAATAGCCATTTGGTCACCATCGAAGTCGGCATTAAATGCTGTACAAACTAATGGATGTAATTTTATTGCTCTACCTTCTACTAAAACTGGTTCAAATGCTTGAATACCAAGTCTATGTAATGTAGGTGCACGGTTTAAAAGTACTGGATGATCTTTTATAACTTCATCTAATATATCCCATACTTCTGGACGTAATCTTTCTACCATTCTCTTTGCATTTTTTATATTGTGTGCAATACCACGTCCAACTAATTCCTTCATTACAAATGGTTTGAATAATTCTACTGCCATTTCTTTTGGCACACCACATTGATAAATCTTAAGTTCTGGACCAACAACTATAACTGAACGTCCTGAATAGTCAACACGTTTTCCTAATAGGTTTTGACGGAATCTACCTTGTTTTCCTTTTAACATGTCTGATAAAGATTTTAAAGGTCTATTTCCAGCACCTGTTACTGGTCTTCCACGTCTTCCATTATCAATTAAAGCATCTACAGATTCTTGAAGCATTCTCTTTTCATTTCTTACTATTATTTCTGGTGCTCCAAGTTCTAATAATCTCTTTAATCTGTTATTTCTATTTATAACTCTTCTATATAAGTCATTTAAATCTGATGTTGCAAATCTACCACCATCTAATTGAACCATTGGTCTTAGGTCTGGTGGGATAACTGGTACAACATTCATTATCATCCATTCTGGTCTATTTTGAGACACTTTGAATGACTCTACTGTATCTAGTCTTTTTATTAGTTTTGCTCTCTTTTGCTCACTAGATTTTTCTATTTCTTTTTTTAATTTTTCAGATAATTTTTCAACATCAATTTCTGATAATAAAGTTCTTATTGGTTCAGCACCCATTTCTGCTTTGAAAGAGTCTTTACCATATTTCTCTCTTGCTTCAACATATTCTTTTTCAGATAATACTTGGCATTTAGAAAGTCCACTTGTTCCTTTATCTGTAACGATATATGATGCAAAATATATAACTTTCTCTAATGCTTTAGGAGAAACATCTAGCATTAAAGCTATTCTACTTGGAATTCCTTTAAAGTACCAGATGTGAGCTACTGGGGCAGCAAGCTCTATGTGCCCCATTCTCTCTCTTCTTACTTTAGATTTAGTAACTTCTACTCCACATCTATCGCAAACTATACCTTTATATCTTACTCTTTTATATTTTCCACAATGGCACTCCCAGTCTTTAGTAGGACCAAATATTCTTTCACAGAATAATCCATCTTTTTCTGGTTTTAATGTTCTATAATTGATAGTCTCTGGCTTTTTTACTTCTCCATGTGACCATTCTCTTATTTTCTCATCAGATGCAATGCCAATTTTCATTTTATCAAAATTTTCTAATTCATCCACTTTTTTTGCCCCCCTGGATCATACTTTTATTTTATTATTCTTCAATATCATCATCATTTAAGATATCGTCTCCTAATATATCGTCACCAATATATGTTTCATCATCTTCTTCATCTAAGATAATGTTATCGTCTTCATCATCTAAAGCTTCAAATAGACTGTCATCATCTTTATCCTCAGAATCCTCTGTATAGCCATCATTTAATTCATCTTCATCTATTACATTGTCTTCTGCAAAAGATTTATTCTCTATACTACTGAAAGATGAAGCTTCATCAATATCTTCTTTTAACTCTATTTCTTTATCATCTTGAGTATATAATCTAATATCTAGTCCTAATGATTGAAGTTCTTTTACAAGTACTTTAAATCCTTCTGGCACTCCTGGTTCTGGTATGTTTTCACCTTTTACTATTGCTTCGTATGTTTTTACACGTCCCACAACGTCATCAGATTTTACTGTTAACATTTCTTGTAATGTATAAGCAGCACCATAAGCTTCCAATGCCCAAACTTCCATCTCTCCAAAACGTTGTCCACCAAATTGAGCTTTACCACCCAAAGGTTGTTGTGTAACTAATGAGTATGGTCCAGTTGAACGAGCATGAATCTTATCATCAACTAAGTGATGTAGTTTCATCATGTACATTACACCAACTGTAATTGGTTTTACAAATTTTTCTCCAGTTCTACCATCATACAAATCTGTTTTACCGTCTCTACGCAAGCCTGCTTCTTCTAATAAGTCTTCAATTTCATAGTCTTTTGCACCATCAAATACTGGTGTTGCAACTTTCCATCCAAGAGCTCTTGCAGCCATACCTAAATGAACCTCTAGCACCTGTCCTAAGTTCATACGAGAAGGTATACCCATAGGGTTTAATACTATATCTACAGGTGTTCCATCTGGTAAGAATGGCATATCTTCTTCTGGTAATATTCTTGAAATAACACCTTTGTTACCATGACGTCCAGCCATCTTATCACCAACAGATATTTTTCTCTTTGTAGCAATATAACATCTAATTACTTGATTTACTCCAGGAGCTAATTCTTCTGAATTTTCTCTAGTAAATATTTTTATATCAACTATAGTTCCAGCTTCTCCATGAGGAACACGAAGTGATGTATCTCTTACTTCTCTAGACTTTTCACCAAAGATTGCTCTTAATAATCTTTCTTCAGCTGTTAGTTCTGTTTCACCCTTAGGAGTAACTTTACCAACTAAAATATCTCCAGGTCTAACTTCTGCACCTATTCTTATAATACCATTTTCATCTAGGTCTTTTAATACATCATCACCAACATTTGGAATATCTCTTGTAATTTCCTCTGGACCTAATTTTGTGTCACGGCATTCACAATCATATTCTTCAATGTGAATTGATGTGTAAACATCTTCCTTAACAAGTCTTTCACTTATTAATACGGCGTCCTCGTAGTTGTAACCTTCCCATGTTGAGAATGCTATAATTACGTTTCTTCCTAATGCCATTTCACCATTCTTTGTAGCTGGTCCATCAGCAAGAATGTCTCCAGCTTTAACCATTTCACCTTTTTGAACAACTGGTCTTTGGTTAATACATGTTCCACCATTTGTTCTCTTGAATTTACGTAGTTTATAATGTTCTACTTCATTTTTCTTGTTTCTAACTTGTACTTCATCAGCTGTAACTTTTTCTACTATACCATCATTTTTAGCTGTTACTGTGATTTCAGAATCACGAGCAGCTTTGTATTCCATACCTGTTCCAACTATTGGAGATTCTGGTATTAGAAGTGGAACTGCTTGACGTTGCATGTTAGATCCCATTAGAGAACGTTTAACGTCATCATGCTCCAAGAAAGGTATCATTGCAGCTGCAACAGATACTAATTGCTTTGGAGAAACATCAACATAATCAACTTGGTCAGCGTTAACCTCTGTTATCTCTTCTTTATGTCTGACTTTTATTTTCTTATTTACAAATCTCCCTTCGCTATCTACTGGTTCAGAAGCTTGTGCAATTATATATTTATCTTCTTCATCTGCAGGCATATATTCAACTATATCAGTTAATTTACCTGTTTCTTTATCTACTTTTCTGTATGGTGTTTCTACAAATCCATATT
>USNR01000005.1 GCA_900556135.1 uncultured Clostridium sp.
GGGAACATCTGATTTATCTAACTGCCAAGTGTTAACTGAAAAAGAATATCATGAAACAAAAAATGCAGATTAATTTTAAATAAAAATAATGAAGAGGAATGTATGAAAAAATTAATTGTAAATAAAAAATATGATAATAAAAAATTGGATAAGTTTTTATTTGATAGTATTCAAAATTTATCTCAAAATTTGTTATACAAGACTTTAAGAAAAAAAGATATTAAAGTCAATGGAAAAAGAATAAATCAAAATATAAAACTAAAAGAAAATGATGAAATAATTATATATATTGATGATAAATTATTAAAAAAGGATGATTTGCAGATTATATTTGAAGATGATAATATTCTTGTTTTAAATAAACCAACCAACATTGAAGTTGTGGGAGAAAATAGTTTAACTGAAATAGTTCATAGAAAATATGTTAAAAGCGATTTTCTTCCTATGCCTTGCCACAGATTAGATAGAAATACTAAGGGTTTAATTATTTTTGCTAAAAATCAAGATGCATTGAATATTTTACTTTCAAAATTTAAAAATCATGAAATTGAAAAGCATTATACTTGTATTGTGTATGGTATTCCTAAAAAGAGTCATGATATCTTAACTGCTTTTTTATTTAAGGATAGTAAAAAGTCGTTAGTATATATAAAAGACGAACCTCAAAAAGGTTATCAAAAAATAATTACAGAATACCGAGTAATCAATTTAGATAAAAAATCTAACACCAGTACCCTAGATATCACATTACATACTGGTCGTACACACCAGATAAGAGCTCATCTTGCTCATATTGGTTATCCTATTATTGGAGATGGAAAATACGGTATAAATGAAATTAACAAAAAATTTAAAATGAAATATCAACAATTATGCAGTTATTCTTTAAAATTCAATTTTAAAACCGATGCTGAGATTTTAAATTATTTAAATGATAAAGAAATAAAAATTGAAATACCTTTTTAATCAATCAAACCAACAGGTGCTTCCCTGTGTTACTATTGGAAAAAGAGACATCCTCGTCAGATGTCTCTTTTTTAGTTAAATTTTATATGTTATCTTGTCTTATTGTTTCTATTATGTTTTGTTTATTTATTTTGTTTAGTGAATATTTCATTGTTAGTCCTACTATTATAAATACAAACACTATTGATATTAATATTGCTGGCCATGGCACTATATAGCCAAAGTCTATTGAATTTGTAAATGATTTGAAAATTTCATATGAGCCAAGTAAGCCTATTGGGATTCCTATTAATAATGATTTTGTTCCATACATTATGCTCTCTAGTTTTATCATTTTGTTAAATTCTTTTGTTGTCATTCCTATTGACTTTAAATTTGCAAATTCTTTTGAACGTAGTATCATATTTGTTGTTATCGTATTGAATATATTTGTCACTCCAATTAGTGTAATTACTGCTATAAATCCATATAAGAATATTGATACCAAGATTATTATTCTTTTTTGTTGGTCTGCATATTGTGCTAGGTTTGTTACTACCATGTTTTCAAATTCTTCACTTTCTTTTTTTAAGTCTGTTAGCTTGTTTTCCATTTCTGATGGTTTTTGTGCCTCTATACATAAACTTCCACTATTTAATTCGCTTTTATCTTTAGTAACTACTGAATAATCCTCAGATACAAATAAATAGCCTCCTGTTGTATAACAGCTTTCATACCCCATTGGTCTTTGTGTTGTAATTTTTGAAATTGTAATTTGTTTTTGTTCTCCATCCATAGTAACATTCATTGAGTCTCCTGCTTTTACATTAAAATAATGTTCCACCTTAGACTTTCCTTGCCCTAGATAATTCATCATGTCATCTCCAAGTATTGCTATGTTTGAATAGTCTATTTCGTTTATTCCAAGACTCTTTACATATGTTTTAAAATAATCGTTGTTTAGCATAACAATTGTTAATCCCAGAGTATTATAGTCATATTTGCCTACATCTTCTGGATAATCTTCTTCATATCTTTTTTTCTCATCTTCAAGTTCCTGTTTTGCATAGTCTGTTCCATATTTGTTTACATCTACCTCCGCACTTGTTAGATATGAATAGCTATAACTTTTCACATCCGTCCATGTTGCGACTCTATCGTATAAATCTTGATTTCCGCCATTTACAGCTATGTTGTAGCCTAAATCTGTATAATATGAACCTGTCATCTTCTGTCCATAAGTTAAGAATGATGAAAGTGCTATGAATATTGAAATACTTACAACTAATGATATTACTGTTGTTCTGTATTTTTTCTTGTTTCTTTTTAAGTTTTTACTTGCGATTACTCCACCTATTCCAAATAACTTTTTAGTTAATTTTGATGTTTTAACTTTTCTAGCTTTTATTTTTATATCATCAGTTCCACGTATTGCTTCAATTGGTGGAATTTTAGATGCCTTTATTGCTGGTATTAAACATGACAAGAATATTGTAATTCCAGAGATTGCTATCGAAATTAGAATTGCTATTCCTGGTACATTATATACAAATGCTGTACCTTCCATCATGTCTCCCATTAATAAATTTACAATCCACAATAAGATTATTATTGCAACAATTCCTAGCAAAATTCCAAATGGAATTGCGATTATTCCAATATAAAAACCTTCTAATAATACACTTCTTTTTATTTGTTTTTTAGTTGCGCCAACAGATGTTAACATTCCATATTGTTTTGTTTTTTCAGATACTGAAATACTGAAGCTGTTTCTTATTACAAACACACTGCTTACAACTATTATTACTATAATAACACTTGCAATTCCATAAAGAACTCCTAAAGTGCTCTCACTAAGAACTCCTTCGAATCTTAATAAGTCCGTATTAATTCCTACTTCTATTTCATTTTTTGTTTCCGCTTCTATTGTGTTTCTAATTTGTTTCATCACATTTTCGTATTCTTTCGGATTATTTAAAGTTATGTAGAAATTAGCTGTTTCTGAAGCTTTTATTGATGTATCTGTAGAACCTGCTTTTTCTGTGCTCCCTGTATTATTTGAATATGTAACAGCAGTATAACCTGGTGCACTATATTGCTCAACACTTGTGCTAGGTCTTTCCATTATTCCAACTACTGTATATTCTTCTATCTTACTATCAACAATCTGTTCTTGATAATCTTCATTTTCTCCTACTTTTCCAGTCTCATGATATATATATTCACTTGATGAATTTACAAGATATGGATTTTTTTGATTAAGCTTGCTTCCATCCATCAATTCTCTTGTTCCAACATTTAGGGTAATTTTATCTCCAACTTTAATCTTTACTCTACCATTATCAATTAAATGCTGTGGAATAACTATTTCGTTCTCGTTTTGGGCCATTCGTCCTTCAGTCAATTTATATGCTGCCTTTTTTAAAGCATCTTCGTTCATAGAAATCACATAAATATAAGGTTTATCCTCATTTTGAATATTCTCAAACTTACTATATCCCAGCTCTTTTGTAGTATAATAACTAGAAACTGCATTATTTTGTGTAATATATTTTTGTTGCTCCTTAGGTACATTCGAAAACGAAATGTGATAATCTCCATCAGTATTTTTTATAAGATTTATAAATGTTTGCTGTGCACTTGTAACCAGTCCCGCAACAGCACAAACAAGTGCAGTCGAGAGCATAATTCCAATAATAGTAACAATAGTACGTTTCTTGTTGAGCAATAAATTTTTCTTAGTTAATTTATTTAAAACATTCATTTTATCATTCTCCTTTTCTACTTATCTGGCAAAATTCTTCTCGTCTTTTATTATTTTTCCATCTTCTATTGTTATAACTCTCTCTGCTTCTTTTGCAATTTCTAAATCATGAGTGATTATTACAACGGTTTGATTAAATTTCTTATTTGATAATTTTAACAATGATATTATTTCATCACTTGCTTTTGAATCCAAGTTTCCTGTTGGTTCGTCTGCAAGCATTAGTGCCGGATTATTTATCATAGCTCTACCTATAGATACACGTTGTTGTTGTCCTCCAGATAATTGATTTGGCAAATGATTTACTCTTTTTTCTAAACCTAATGTTTTTATCAACTCATTAAGTCTTGTTTCATCGGCTTTTTGGCCATCCAAATCACATGGAAGTGTTATATTTTCTTTTACATTTAAAATTGGTATTAAATTATAAAACTGATATATTAATCCTATTTGTCTCCTTCTAAAGATTGCTAAGCTATCATCATTTAATGAATAAATATCTTTACCGTCTATGAAAACTTTACCTGATGTAGGTCTATCAACTCCTCCTAATAGATGTAGCAGCGTTGATTTTCCGCTTCCACTTGCTCCTACTATTGCAACAAACTCTCCTTTTTCAATAGAAAAAGATATATTATCTACTGCATTTATTTTGTTTTCTCCTTTTCCATAAGTTTTTACTAAGTTCTCTACTCTTAAAATTTCCATTATAAATTCCTTCCCTAATAATCTTATTTTCTCCAAATTGATTATTAATAATTTATTTGTTTTTTAACTATAATTATAATACAATACCAAAGTGACTTTAAAATGACAAAAGAAAAAATTATTTTTAACTATCACAAAAATTACTTTTAGGCAAACAAGAAACGCCCCTTTTGGTCTGAAATTAATAAATTTCATCCCAAAAGAGGCGTACTTATTTGTTGAAGTTGGCTTACTTATTCTTTGTTAGTTTTTTAACTATACTTTTGCCCAAAACCAATTCAAACTATCATCAATGCTTTTCTTTTTTTCAACTTTGGCTTGAACATCATCAATCCATAAGTATGAAATAAATGCTAAGAAAATGAATACAAAGTCAACTACCAAACTTGTTGTTATTGCTTTATACATTTCTTCATTTGCTGCGTTAAATGTAAATAATTCTATTGCATGCCCTACCAATAATGCTAAAAATGCAAATAACATAACCGCTGGAATTGCACTCTTATGTGTTTCTTTTCCTAATATTAGTACTAATACAAATAATACAACTCCTAAAAGTACTGTGATTGGATTAGTAAAATTTATGATTGGCATTTGTTTTCCCCCTTCTTTTTTATTTTAACTTTTGTTCTATTAATTTTGCTAAAGCTTCTGCCTTAGCTTTAATATAACCTTGATCCTCACCTTCTATCATAACTCTAACTAATGGTTCTGTACCAGAAGGTCTGATAAGTACTCTACCATTTCCAGAAAATTCTTTTTCTAGTTTTTCTATTTCTTCTTTTATTTCTGTGTCTTTTTCATAATCGTACTTTTTCTCGCTACTTACTTTTGCATTAACAAGTACTTGTGGATATATTTGAATTATATCACATAATTTAGAAATAGACAATTTTTTTTCTAACATTATTTTTATTAACATTAAAGATGTTAATATTCCATCTCCTGTAGGATTATAGTCTAGCATTATGATATGTCCTGATTGTTCTCCACCTAGATTATATCCATTTTTTAACATTTCTTCTAAAACATACCTGTCTCCAACTTTTGTTGCTTTGAAATCTATTCCATTTTTATCTGCATATTTTCTTAGTCCCAAGTTGCTCATAACTGTTGCTACCAATGTATCTTTATTTAACTTTCCTTTTTCTTTTAAGTAATTTGATATAACTGCCATAATCAAATCACCGTCTACAACTTCACCTTTTTCGTTTACTGCTAAACATCTATCTCCATCACCATCATAAGCAATTCCTAAATTACATTTGTTTTCTACAACAAATTTCTTTAGTCCTTCCAAGTGTGTAGAACCACAATTTTCGTTTATGTTTATTCCATTAGGTTCGTTGTTTATTATAAAATGTTTAATTCCTAATTTATTAAATACTTTTTCTGCAATCTTATATGTTGCTCCATTAGCTGTATCTAAAGCAACGGTAAAGTCTTCTTTATCTAGGTTTTCTAACTCTTCTTCAAAATTCTTTCTAAAGAAATATACATACTCTTCTAATAAATCTTCTCTATTTTCAGCAACACCTATTTTATCATTAATTGCTGTTAATTTTTCTAACTCTCCTAAGTCCATAACTTCTTCTATTTCTTCTTCTAGTGTATCAGGAATCTTCATTCCTTTATTGCTAAAGAATTTTATTCCATTAAATTCGTATGTATTGTGTGATGCAGATATAACAACACTTGCATCAGCTTTATATCTTTTAGTTAAGTATGCTACTCCTGGAGTTGGAATAACACCTAACTGTTTAACGTTTGCTCCATAGCTTAAAAATCCTGCGGTCATTGCTGCCTCTATAAGAGTGCCAGAGATTCTTGTATCTCTTCCAATAAAAATTGTTGGTGTATGGTTTGTATGTTTAGACAACACATACGCTCCTGCTTTTGCAACTCTATATACTAATTCTGGTGTAAGCTCACTGTTGGCTATTCTTCTGATTCCGTCGGTACCAAAATACTTTCTCATAATTTATTCAGTCCTTTCAAATGCAAATTAATTATTTTTGTATTCTCGAGTATATTATATATTTTATCATACCCAAAATGCAACTATTTTTTACATTTTTTTTATTTTTCTTATCTAAAAAAATTTCTTACGCCTTATTTTAGCTTTTTAAAATTGCATTTATTAGCTTTTCCTCTTACTTTCTTATATATTTGTTTCTAAAAATTTCCATAATAATTATTATTTTCAAACATTCCTGAAGTTGATATTGTAACAAATTTTATTGAATATATATCGCAGTATATTATACTATCATTTTCCAAAGATCTTAAAACTATATAGCTTGCTCCTACTTGATCTAAAATTCCTATTCTATCTACCATGTTGTTAGTTCCAATTAAAAATTCCACTCTCATCAGCTTTCCAATTTGTTCTTTTAAAAATGCTGGTGTATATATAGAATTGGTTAATGTTTCTGGCATATTTTGAGCTGTTGGAATAATTCTTTTTTCACTTTCTCCCATATTCTTTATTGTATTATAATTTTCCATCATACTCTCCTTATATAATATTTAGTTTTTTTAAGGATTCCTATAAACCTTTTAAAGTGTTATTGCCAACTCTCTTGTTTATATTTTATAGTTAATTTTTTAAGTACTCTTATATAATTCAGTTGGTCTGTAAAAACAGTGTTCTCCTAGCCTGGTATGTAAACTCCCAGTCCCATTCCTAGGAAATACACTATCACAGGTTGGTCTAAATGGATTCATATACCATAAACATATTCCTACTTCATTTAGTGAATTGCCAGCCAGTGCCCAATCAGCAATATAATAATGTTCATCTGTAGGATTCATATTATAAATATTTTGCGAATTATATTGATAATTTATTGTTTCTCTTGCACAATCAAATTGACCTTGTTGAAATAATATGTTTCGTATACTTCCTCCTTGAGAGATTCTCGCATATTCGCCTTCTGCACTATTTACTCTGTTCATTATAACGGTTGCAACTGCTTTCATTCCGTTATCGCCTTCTCCGCCCGCTTCACATTGAATCATTCTAGCTAATAGTTCTCTTTCTGAATATGCCATACGTCTTTCCTCCCTATACAATAATATATACAAAAGGTTAGGAAATGTTACAATTTAAGCAGAAAAAGAGGTGCGTACATTAAGTCCACACCTCTTAAAAGATTTACTTACGGCTTCAGAAACACATATTCTTTGCCGTAACCACTAGCACGAAGATTTTTTTCTCCATCCAGGGTTGCTACAGTAAACTCGCTGTGGTAACCGCAGTTTGCCCATTCGTGAATCACACACTCTTCAATCAGTCCGGTCTGCAGATGCAGAAGATAGACCTTTTCTCCCTTATTCCAGAACACCTCTTCGTGGTATTCCATCGGGAGCTTCTTAAGGATGTAATATACCTCATTGAATTCCTCAAGATCAACAGTCGAAATGCAATAGCCCGTGGTGGGCAGCCAGTTTATCTCGAATCTTCCGCCACTCGTCAACTCTAAAGCACCAATCTTGATGCTTTTCGTGTAACCGTAGTAAACAGCTACATGAATCCTACCATCATGAGCACCAAACCCTTTCATGATATCAATCCAGTCTCTGTAATACAGGTTCAGTTCCTCGCCTTCCCGATAGTGGAGCTTTACCAGTTCGTTGTTATCCTTTTTCATTTTGCAAAATCCTCACTTTCATAAAATCTTTTACATAACATTTGCATATCTATATTATACTATATTTACATAAAATTGTCAAAAAGGGAAAAATAAAAACTTACGAACAATCTAGCTCGTAAGTTTTTTTTTGGAGCAGGTAGCGGGAATCGAACCCGCGTCATCAGCTTGGAAGGCTGAGGTTCTACCATTGAACTACACCTGCATTTCCTAACGACAAGTATTATTATAATAGGTATTCTTTTTTTTGTCAATACTTTTTTTAAATTTTTTTATTTTTTTGAAAAGTTTTATTTTTTCCTATTGAACCTTTTTCTAAAAAATTAGATAGTGTACAGAGTATATTTAATTATTCTATCTTTATATTATCTAATTCAAAGTTGGAATTGTTTTCTTTTTATTCCAACTTTGAATTAATATAACATATATTTTCTCATTTATTTTAATACAATGTACTAATTTGGTTCCACTTCATCCTATGCTCTTGGGTGTGCTTTTTTGTATGCATTTTTTATTCCAGGATCTTGGAATTGCATATACACTTGTGTTGATGATATGTCTGAGTGTCCTAACATTGCTTGTATTGCTTTTAGGTCTGCACCATTTTGCAATAAATGTGTTGCAAATGAATGTCTTAATACATGTGGTGTTATATCTTTTGTTATATGAGCTTGTTCTTTATAATATTTTACTATTTTCCAGAATCCTTGACGAGTTAATCTTGTTCCATTTACATTTACAAATAATGCTTCTTCGTTTTCATCTTTTATTAAGTATGCTCTTGCATCATCTATGTATTCTTTTAATGCCTTTAATGACATTGAACCTAAAGGAATGTTTCTTGTTTTTGTTCTTGATTTACATACTACATATCCTTCGTCTAAATTTACGTCTTCTAGATTTAAAGATATTATTTCTGTAACTCTCATTCCTGTAGCGTATGCAAATTCTAGCATTGCTTTATCTCTTGTTCCTTTTAAATCTACATCTTTAGGTTGCTCTAACAATAATTCAACCTCTTTAGATGTTAATATGCTTGGTATTCTTTTTTCAACCTTTGGTGATTCTATATTTTTTGTTGGGTCTTTTTTTACCTTTTTACTTCTAATTAAAAATTGATAAAAAGATCTGATTGCTGCTAAACTTCTAGATATTGTTGATTTCTTCTTATCTTCTTCTTTTAGGTATTCCATGTAGTTTCTAATATCTTCCTCTGTTACCTTTAAATAGTTTAGTTTATTCTCATTTATATATGTTTCATATTGTGATATATCTCTTTTGTAAGATTGTAATGTGTTGACTGATAATTTTTTATCGTCCCTAAGAAATTCTAAAAAAAGTTTAATCTGTTTTTCCATTTTAGCCCCTCTATTCTTTTTTTTTTTTGCTTTACATAAACTAATAACTTCTAATGTTATATCAAAATATTTGTAAAAAGTAAATAGATTTTTGCAAATTTCTACAATATTTTTAAACATATTTTGCTATAATTTTCGTAAGTGATGTAGACAAATTCGTCTCTAGTACAGATACAATAGTCATTACAGCGAATATTAACAAACATATTATTGTATGTCTTAATATTTGTATTTTTATATTGTCTCTTCGTCTATCTTCTGTAATGAGTTTGTATAATTTTATTCCACTCACTCCCATGGATAATATGCACGGAACATATACTATATATTGTAACAGAAGAGTTGTTACTATAAATATAATTCCTTTTCCTAGTCCCAAAGATGCAATTATCGAAGAAATTGTATATCCTATGCTATACCCTTTATAAATTATAACAAGGTATATTAATGGCATTCCTATTATTGTTGACCCTAAAAACCATAATATCAATGTAATGTAAAAATTATTTTTTATTGATTCTTTCATTACATCCATTTTAGATATTTGATAATCAGATTTTACTCCTGTTATAAAATTATTTATGTATGCACTTATTTGATTTTGCTGAACCTCATCACTGTTATTAACTGATATTATCGCTATAACTAGCCCTATTAAAAACATAATAGTTACTATGATATATGTTTTAGCATTTGTATCTATATAATTAATTATTGTATTTCTAAAAACACTTTTTCTTTTTGTTTTTCTCATTTCTTCCTCCTATGATATCAAATAATTCTATACATAATTACTATTCAATAACATAAGATTTAGAACTCAATTAGTATTTTCTAAAAGTAAAAACTAGAATTGTAATATAATTATTCAGCTGTTACTTTTCCATAGTTTCCGCCACCGCCAGAATGAATCTTCATCTTACCGCTTCTAGCTGAAACTATCTCTTTTGCAATTTTCTCTCCAACTACCGCTTCTATATCGTCTTCTGTTAGCTTGTGTAAAATCGTCATTTCTGTTCCAAATTTATCAAGCATTTTATCTATTGTTTTAGCTCCTAAGCCTGGTATAAAAGTTAATGGAACCTGATATATGTATGGCGGTCTATTGGCTGGACTTTTACTATCTTGCTTGTCCTTTAACAAGTTTATTCTGTCGAACACTCCAAAAGTAACTTTATTACTTCCACAATGAGGGCAAGCTATTACTGGTTCTTTTGTTTCTATAACTTGATTACAATTATCACAAAAAGTTCTATGGTATTTTCCTAGCTTTGGATCTAGTCCATAGTTGCACATAACCTTTCTTCCGTCTTCACCTTTTAATGCTTTTACAATTTCTTTAAAACTAATATCTTCTACTAACATTTTGTTATATTCTCTTGCAATCTTTGGAAGAGAATGTGCATCTGAATTTGTTACAAATGTTTTATCTTCAAGTTCAGAAATCATATCTGCTAAATATGTATCAGAGCTTAGTCCTAACTCTATTGCAAATATCTTATCGTATTTTTCTTTGAATATGTCTTTCATTCTGTCTGTACAATTACCATAATAACTCTTAAATGGTGTAAAACAGTGGGCTGGAATTAATATTCCATTATACTTTTCTACTATATCTATTAGCTCATATCCTGAAATATTAGACCTCTGAGTACTTAATGTTATATTTTTTATGTGATGACTCATTTCATTTGAAAAGCCTTTTATGTCTTTTAAATGTGGAAAGAAGCATACGTTGTGTGCTGCTCCACATTTTCCTGTTCTGCTTACTTCTGACGTTTCAACTTCGCTTCCCAGTAAAATGCAAACTTTATCTTTGTAAATAATTCCTCCATCTTCTATCTCATATGCATCTCCTGTTTTTAGGAAATTTTCTATATCTTCTATTACATATGGTGATGCACAATCTATAATTCCTACAACATTTATTCCTTTTCTATCAGCACATTCTTTTGCTATGTTAGCAAAGTTAAGGCTTCTTGCTGCTGTTATTTTTATGGGCTTACCACTTTCGCTTCTTCCTATGTGTACATGCAAATCTGCAAATATTTCTTCCATAATTGTTATATCCTTTCATCTTTAATTCTTTATTGTATTTCTCTTTTTTTGTTATAATGTTTTTTGATTGTTTTATTAGTTTTTTACATCATAAAATGAGGATAAAAATCCTCATTTTTTCTTTCGTTTTTTATTATTTATTTATAACTGTTATCTTTCTGGTCCGACCAAGCTAGCATAAAATCCCTCTTTATTAGCTGTTTGTACTTTTGTTTCTTTTCTTTCAGCCTGACTTGATATTCTTGATGGAGATACTAATTCATTTAATGGTTTTCCTTTAACTCTTCCCCACACAATTCCAGTAACATCTCCAGCTCTTCTAATAAGGCCAGCTAAGTCCTGTGAATCTGTGTTATTAACTTCATCAGCCAAAGCTCTTATTGGACTTACTGTATTTGGTATTATAGTATCATTTTCATTTCCTAAACTCATACCTTAATCGCCTCCATCCTATTTACAAAATCTTTAAACACTTCTAAATATCTATTTTCTTTCCCTTTTAGGTTCCTAAATTCTAGTAAAACCAATGCTTCATCCACTTTAAACCCAACTCTTTCTGGTCTGTCTAATAACATTCCCCCAAATTGGTCGATAAGCTCTAAAACATCTGCCTCTGGCTCTCTTGGTTCACTACCTGAATATCTATTTATTTGTTCGCATATTCTGCAAAATCTTTTATCGAATCCTAATGTTTGTAAATAGTCTGCTCCCTCTTTTGCATATGTTCGTACTTTACTCATGTCCGAAAAGTTATCAACTTTTTTACAATTGCACAGCAATGATGCCGTTATCAACATATTTTGATCAAAGCCTAAGTCTGTGTTATCTAAGAATAATTTAAGTAATTCTGTTTTAAAAACTACAGAATTGTCAAAGAATATGTTTACTCTTTTAGCTAAATAATACATTATTTCCATCTTTTTTATCCAGTCTTTTTCAGCTAAAATGTAATCTGCAAAAGTTTCATTGCCCATATTATTCCATTCCTTTCCTAGAGCATCACTTTTTTTATGCTCACATGGATTTCCTTAGTATTATATACAATGATTATATTCTATTATCCACAGATTTTCAACAAAGTTACAAAAATGTAAACGTATTGTAATGCAATTGAAATATTGATTAATATTTTTAGCTATTAAGGTCATTCCTTTTTGCTTAAATATTGATGATTTATTCTTATAGTTTAAAATATTTCTTTTAATATTGTTTTTTCTTCAATATTTCTTTTTAATTCTTCTTGTGTTTCAAAATTATTTTCTATTACAATATTACAGTTCTTAACAAAGAAATCATCATCTTTTTGGCTGTCTATTCTTTTTTCTAAAGTTTCCTGTTCTAATGAGTCTCTAGCTATTAATCTCTTAACTTTTATTTCTTTTTTTGCTATAACTCCAATTATTGTATCGCATATGTTATTTAAACCACTTTCAAATAAGAGTGGTGCGTCTATTATTATAGCCTTTTTTTCATGATTTTTTTCTATTAATGTTTTTATTTCTGAAACAATATATTTAAATGTTATAGAATTTAATAATTCTCTTTTTTCTTCACTATTATATATTATTTCACCTAGTCTTTTTCTATTTAATGTTCCATCTTTCTTTAGAATTTCTTGTCCAAAACTTACCACTATTTCATTTAGATAATCAGCATTTTCTTTACTAAGATTTTTTGCTATCTTGTCTGCATCAATTAAATATGCATCATATTCTTTTGCTAATAATTTAGAAACTTCACTTTTTCCTGCTCCAGAACTTCCTGTAATTCCAACAATCATTTATCTTTTCTCCTATTTCTAACCACTATTTTATTATAATCATATTATTAGTAAAATCTAAATTTGCTTTAGCATCATTCTTATATCCTAGAGTATATACATTTGTTGCAAAAATATCCGTACTCAACATTTGTATTAGTTGTTTATTTGCCTTCTTTGCATCTTGTTTTACATATTTCCCTACAGATGTTATCATATTTATTTTTGGATTTTCTCTTACTATTTCAGATAATAACATTCTGCCTCTTTGGTTAAATCCTAAAATTCTTGTATATGGAATAATATTTTTCGAGTTTTGCATATCTTTTTTATTTATATTTAAAAGTGAATATATAAGTATTCTCTGAATTCTAGTTTGAGTATATCTTTTTGATTTTATTTTTTCTATTATTTCATTTATATCATTGCTTTCTTCTGCCGCTCTTTTTATACTGTATTCTAGTCCTTCTGATACATCTGGCAAATTTGCAATTTCTTCTATGCTCATTTTTCTTAAATTGTATATTATCTCTTTTTCAAAATCTTTTATAGATAAAATTATCTCGCCTTTTTTTATCTCTTCTCCTAGAATTTGATATGTGCTTCTTGGAACCACTTTTCTAACATCTGCGTATTCTTTTCTTGCTAAGAATTTTCTTATAGCTGTAGCACTTGCTAGTCCATCAACAATGGTCTCATCATTGTAATATACTTTATTTCTTTTTATCGCTATTGGATTTATTCTGCTTTTTTGCGCTTTAAGAGCTTTTAAGTACTCTATCGCTAATATATTGTTTGAACTAGCCATAACATTTGCATATCGTTTAATATCATTTAAATACATCATTATTGCATTTTCTCTTGCTGATGGATATGATAATCCTCTTTTTAATTCATGATTTAATATGTTTTTATACTCTTTTGGTTCGCTATATACAACATTAGCTATATTATTTAAAGTTGCTATATCGTTACATTCCGTTCCGAAAGCAACATCTGTTACTATCTTTAAGCTATTTAAAATTTTTATTGCCCCACTTGCAAAGTTTTCTGCACTTGAGGTGCTATAAATGGTTGGTAACTCTATTATCAAATCTGCTCCACAGCAAAGTGCCATATATGCTTTAGACCATTTATTTATTATGGAAGGTTCTCCTCTTTGCGTAAAGTTTCCTGAAACGACACATACGCAGTATTCTGCATTTGTAACTCTTTTAGCTTCTTGCATATGATAAAAATGTCCATTATGAAATGGATTATATTCTGCTATTATTCCTAGAATTCTTTCCATAAAATTCACCTCTTTTATTGCAATTATTAAACTTTATGCTATAATATCATAAAAGACAATTTTTTACAATTATTTAAAACAAATCTGAAAATTTTCAATCTTAGATTTATTTTTTATACTACTTTAATTTCAGTAAATTTGTTCTTGTAAAATTTAAGTGGAGGTAAAAATGGAAGAAGTAACAATATATACAGATGGTGCATGTTCTGGTAATCCTGGTCCTGGTGGTTGGGGAGCCATATTAATGATTGGTGATAATAAAAAAGAAATATCTGGCGGTTCACCAGATACTACTAATAATATAATGGAATTAACTGCTGTTATAGAAGCCTTAAAAACTTTAAAAAGGCCTTGTAGAGTTAATTTATACAGTGATAGTGCATATGTTGTTAATGCTTTTGTTCAGAAATGGATTTATGGTTGGCTTAAGAAAAATTGGAAAACGGCCAGCAACGAACCTGTAAAAAACCAAGAACTATGGAAAGAATTATATTCACTTACAAAAATTCATGACGTTACATTTAATAAAGTAAAAGGTCACAGTGACAATGAATTCAATAACAGATGTGACGAATTAGCTGTAATGGAAAGCAGTAAATTCCGCTCTTAAACTTAATTTGAATTATATGGAAAAGCCAATAAAATATCACTAGAATAAATTATTATATCTAGTGATATTTTTCATACATAGGATAAAATATTATTACACTTCCTGCCACGAAGATAATTTCTTTGTTTCCAACAATAACTGCTATTACAAAAATTACCATCAGCATAATCTGCAAAAAAATCTTTATCCGTTCAATCATTCAACCCAGCCTCCCTTTGGATTTATACTTTAATTATATAACATTTTTCGACATTATACAACAAACAGTCTTTAGTCCTCTTTGCTTATTTTTGCATATTTCTTTAATTTTTCATATGCTAAATAATTTATTGTTCCTGCTGGGAATTTTCCATTTGAATCTTTTCTTCCTGCTGGTACTCCTGTAAGTAACTCAATTCCTTCTTCTATTGTAGAAATAGCATAAATATGGAATTGTTTATTTTTTACTGCTTCTACTACTTCATTTGATAAATTAAGATTTTTTTCGTTAAGTACAGGTATCATTACACCTTGTGTGCCGTCCAAGCCTCTAAGCTTACAAATTCTAAAAAATCCTTCTATCTTTTCGTTTACTCCTCCAATTGGTTGAATATCTCCTTTTTGATTTACTGAACCTGTAACAGCAATTGATTGATTTATTGGTATTCCAGATAGACTTGATAGCAATGCATATAATTCCGTACTAGATGCACTATCTCCATCTACTCCATTGTATAGCTGTTCAAAGCATATGCTTGCTGTTAGAGATAATGGCATATCTTGTGCAAAAGTTTCACCCAAATATCCTGTTAATATAAATACGCCTTTAGAGTGTGATGCACCAGACATTTCTACTTCTCTTTCGACATTTATTATTCCGTTTTTTCCCACATATGTGCTTGCTGTTATTCTTGTAGGTAGTCCAAAAGAATAATCACCTATACTTAGAACTGTAAGCCCATTTATTTGTCCTACTTGATATCCTTTTGTATCTATTAAAAGAGTTTTATCTTTTATCATCTCTACATATTTTTCATTATACTTTTGAACTCTCTCTTCTCTTTCTCTTAACGTTTTTTCTATTATTTCAGCAGTTACAACTTTTTCCTTTGCAAGTCTTGCCCATGTTCCCGCTTCACCAACAATTTGAGTTAATTCGCTAAATTTCGTAGATAATTTTTCTTGGTCGTTTGATAATCTTGAAGCATATTCTATCATTTTGCTCATAGCCCCTTTATCTAAAGGTGGCAATTCTTCTTCATTGCAGAAACCGCTTATAACTCTTGCTAATTTATTTGCATTATCTACAGTTAATGGTGCATCATCTTCAAATTCTACTTTTATTTTAAATAACTTTCTAAAGTCAGCATCCATTGCAAGTAACGCTTGATAGATGTTTTCATTACCTATTAATATTACTTTTAAATCCAATGGTATTGGTTCTGGTTTTAAAGATACCATTACCATAGAAGTGTGTTGATCTACAAAGTTATCAATTCCTAACTGTTTAGTTCTTAAAACCTTTTTTAATGTTTCGTAACACACATTATTCGCAATAAGGTCTGATACTTGGAATATTATATATCCTCCATTTGCGATGTGCAATAAACCTGGTTTTAACATTGTGTAATCAGTTTTTAAACTTCCATAATAATTTTCATATTCTAACTTTCCAAATAAGTTTGGATATGAATAGTTCGAATCCATTATTACTGGGGCACCTTCTGTGTTGCTATTATCAACAAAAAGATTTACTCTATAATTTAACCATGGTTTAGGTTGTTCCATTCTTGGATTTTGTGTTTGGGTAGCTTTTGGTTCTTTTTCCTCAACTAAAAACGCATCAATATTTTTTAATATATCTTTTTTAATACTATCCAAATATTTATTTATCTTTTTATTTCTCTTAAAAATAGATTTAATATAATTTATGTGTGCATTTACAGTAAGTAGTGCCACATTAGATTGCCATTCGCTTACTTTCTTTTCCGATTCTTGTTGTATAGATTTTATTTCGCTTATGGCATCCATTACATGTTGTTGAACTATTGCAGATTTATCTTCAAATTCTTGTTTTATTGTTGGATCAAGCTTTTCAAATTCTTCTTCTTCTATAGTTTTACCATTAACAACTGGCATCATGTATATTCCATTATTAGCTGATTTAACCTGAAAACCATATTGCGAAGATTTTTCGTTTAACCTATTCATTAAATCCGTTCTCTTTTGCTCATATTCTTGTTTTATAAGAACCTTTTCCTTTTCAAAATCTTCATTATTGAATGTTTGCTTAATATCAGTTTTTATATCTTTTATGAATCTATCCATTGTATCTCTAAATTCTTTACCTTGTCCTGCTGGTAAATTTAAAGCTACTGGCTCATTTGGATTGTCAAAATTGTAAATATAGCACCAGTCTTGTGGAACTTTTTTCTTTTTAGATATATTGTCTAAATAATTCTTAGTGTACATTGTTTTTCCTACACCTGTAGGGCCTTCCAAGTACAAATTATACCCATTTATATCCACATTTAATCCAAACTCTAATGCTTTTATTCCTCTATCTTGTCCTATTCCAGTCCTTATAGATTCCAAATCTGCTGTTGTGTCAAATTTGAATATATCTGGATTACATGTGGCCTTTAATTTTTTATATGAAAGTTCATTTCCTTTCGTCATTTGTAATTCCTCCTCTTTCTATAAATGAATGTCTCATTCATAAATTTTATCAATATGTAATTTTATTATTGTTTTGTTATGTTTCATTTCAGTTTAAATTCAATGTAAACAACAATGCATCATCAGTGTTATTATAATATTTTTTTCTTAATCCAACTTCTTCAAAATTATATTTTTTATATAAATTGATTGCTATAGTATTTTTTACATTAACTTCTAAATTTATTTTACTTACTTTATTTTCTTTGCATATTTGTATTATTTTTTCCATCATTTTGGTTGCAATACCTAAATTTCTAGAATCTTTTTTGGTAACAATATTCATGAGTTCTGCTTCATCTAATATTACTTTTATCCCTGCAAATCCCATTATTTCATCTTGAGATTTTGCAACAATATATATTGAGTTTTCGCATTTTAATTCCTCTGATATTACATCTAAATCCCAGAAATCGTCATAATCCGATTGCAAGTTTTGTTTTATATTTTGTAAATCTTCAAATTGCATTTTTGTAATTACTATATTATTTTTCTCCATTAGCATTCCTCTCTGCTTGAGATTTTCTTAAATAGATTGGTGATATAAAATTAGAATCTCCAAATATTCCTTTTTTATATTTATCATAACCACATTTTGCAAGAGAAATACTTGATTGTATATTGTTTTCACAGAAATTTATATTAAATTTGTTAAATTTTTGCAATATTTTTTCTTTGTAAACTTCTACGCCATCTCCAACAAATGTGATTTCTTCGTTTTTACTTTGAGCCTCGATAAACTCACTAAAATCTTCTAGTATTACATCTATGCTATCTGCAACACTCTCTTGTTCCATTGTATAATTGCCATTTTCCAATTTAAATACAGCACTATACGCGTTACTATTTTTCGCATTAATTATTGGAATAATGTAGCCATTTTTGCTAACATTGTAGCTCAGGCTTTCTAATGATGTAACTCCAATTGTAGGAACATTTCTTACATCCGCAAAAGCTTTTGTTGTGGCAACTCCAATTCGAATGCCAGTAAACGAACCAGGTCCAACACAGCAAACTAGTATATCTATGTCGCTAAGAAATAATTTAGTTTCTTTAAACATTTCATCTATTAATGGCATAAGTTTTTGTGAATGTGTTTTTTCATCCTCATTGTTTTTTTCTGCTATAACTTTAAAATCATTCTCTTCAGCTTCAGTTATTGACACCGAACAATTCTTAGATGATGTATCAATTGCTAATATTTTCAATTTTTAGCCTCCTATATTCTGTATTATCATTATCTCTAGAAAAAGTAATTTTAGTATATGGAATTTTTAATTCTGGCTCTAATATTTCTCCCCATTCGAAAATACATATTCCATTTTGCAAATATTCATCTCCACCCATTGCATAAAACTCGTCAATATCAGATAATCTATATAAATCGAAGTGATATATATTTATGTTTTTTGCATTATACTCATTAACAATTGTAAAAGTTGGACTTGATATTTCATTTTCCAAGCCAAAATATTTAAGGATTCCTTGGGTAAACTTTGTTTTGCCAGAACCTAAATCTCCAGACAAAATTATTATTGAATTTTTATTTAACTTCTTTGCAAAATCACTTGCAAAATCTATTGTGTCAGCCTCACTTTTTGATATAAATTCATTCATTATTGCTTTTCCTCTTTAAATTCAATTTTCAAACATATTGTATCTTATCTACTAAAAAAATGCAATAATTTGTCTAAAAATATTTTGTTTACCAGGGAAGGTTAGTCAATCATTTGTCACAAATTATTTAAAATAAATACTTTGAGCACCTATATTGCAAATAACGATTCTTCTTGACTTTTATATTTCTTTATAACTTCTTTCTACTCTTCCATTTTGTTTTGGTGTATGTGGCTTCATCACTTTATATTCTAACCCTAATTCTTCTAATGTGTTTTCAAACTCTGTTTTTATATCTGTACTAGTTCCACTCCAAACCACTTCAAGAATATTTTCTTTCTTACTGGCTTCAACTTTGCCCAAATTCAAAGAATTTTTTATATTCAAACAGCTTGTATTTCCGCCTTTACTCCCAATAATCCCTCCTGCATAATTATTCTCAGATTTTATATCTTCCATATTAATACTATTTTCTATTCTATTTTCATTTCCATTAAAAACACCTTTAAAACCACGACCACCCTCATATTTTATAGGCTTAAATCCTGTTCCAGTTGTCATTTCAGTCATTAGCATATTTCCATCTGTGTCATCGCCATTTATATTTCCAAAATCAGTTCTTGTATAATCGTCATACGAATGTTTTGATTTAAAATTCAGACTTCTTGTTAATACAACACATTTTCTTATGTAACCAGTTCAAACGCCAAAATGTTATAACAGATTATTTTTTGATTTTTATATCACCTTTCTCTTTCCAACGCATAGTACAAAAAATGATAACCATTTTATTGTTTCAAACAAGCGATTGTCGAACACATCATAGCAACATAGCATAATAAATATGATACACAATTAGGTATTGAATTTTCCCTATCATTGTGATATTATTTATACAGAAAAAATGTTAAAATTTTACATATTAACAAGAGGAGAGTCAAATATGAGTGAAGAAAATGAAGTAAATCAAAGACCAGAAAAAATAGTGGTAGTTTCTGGAGACGGTAAAGATTTAGACATTTCTAAAGTACATGACCATCTAAAAATAGAAAAACCAACCTCTGATAATCCAGAAAAAGACAAAATAGTTATACCACCAGCCAAACAATAATTACAAATCAAAACCGCGGAATATCCGTGGTTTTATATTGTCAAAAAGATGCAGATTTGATTAATCCGCATCTTTATTTATAAAATTTAATGTTTACCTTTTGAACGTTTGCCTTTATTCAAATCTTTTTTTGCCTTTTTTTCATCATTATGTTTTTTATTGCTACTATTAACTTCACCATAATAATAAACCCTGTCACGTTTTTTACGCACAATTAATACTATAGTTATTATAATAACAATTAATACCACAGCTCCAGCTATAATCACTTTCTTATTTACAATTTCATTTGTAATTGATGCCTCAGTTGTTTTATTTACTATTATTTGATAAGTTTTTATCTCGTTTTCATCTTGTGAAGTTACTATAATATTAACAACATTCTCGCCTTCCTTTAGATTTTCTGTTCCAGAAATTGATACTGTTGCATTTGTATCATTTGCTTTAGCTACTACATTTATACTATTTACATCTTTAACTTTTAAATTATATGTATATACATTATTCTTAAAAGTCGGTGAAATTTCGAAACCGTCTACCTTCAATGATGCTAATCCAAATTCTTCCACTGATGTTGTTTCTATTTTTGTTTCTTCTACCTTATTCTCTGTATCTTCTTTCTTGTTCTCATCTTCTGAAGTTTTTCTATTAATATATATAGTTATCTTATTTCCATTAGAGTCTGTTACAACTATTGTATTTTTTCCTTCTGATAAACTAACTGTTGGATTTGAACTTTTTCCATTTGCCTGTATATAATACATCCCTATATTTGTTCTAACATTAACACTGTCACTCTCAACATCTATAGTTGTTCCATTCTTCACTTCTTCTCCATCCACATAAACTGTTTTTAGAGTTTCCTTTTTAGTAGTGCCTGTTTTAGTTGTCGTACCTGATCCAGTATTAGTAGTATTACTTTTTTCTGGCTCTTTTTCTGGTTCAGTCTCAGTATTATTTTTTGAATCTGTTTCTGTATTTTCCACAATAGATGTGTTTTCGCTTTCTGGCTCAGTACTGTTTGTTGCATACGAACTAATGCTGATCGTAAACATAATTGCTATTATAAAAGTCATAAAACTTAATTTTTTTATTAGTTTTTCCACAATTTATCCCCCTTTTGTATTATGCTTAATATTCAATGAGGTCTTTGTAGAATTAAAGATTAATCTCTCATTACTTTCTTCTACAACATTAATATTTTCTTTACAATATCTTATATTTTATCATTTAGTGTATATTGCCGTCAATAAATATACTAAAATGTAATGCAAATGTAACAAATCAGGAGAAAATGTATTTACTACATCTTCTCCTGACTTTTCTTAAAGGAATTTATATATCTATTTATCTTGTTATATAGCCTCTTTATTTTCTTCAACTTCCTCTGATTGTTTTTCATTGTCTTCTTTTTTTACTACTTCTAAGCTTCCAATAGATACTTCATAAGCAACTTTATTTTCAACAGTTCCATCTTCATATTTCTTTTCATATTTTCTAGATTGAACTCTACCAACTAGTTTTATTTCTGTTCCAATTTCCATATTCTCACAGAATCTAGCTGTTCTTCCCCATGCTATACATGGAATATAATCAGATTTGCTATAAGCTCTATTTACTGCTAATAATATATCTGCAATTTCTCTTCCAAATGGAGTTTGTCTGTAAATTGGTTTTTTACAAATATAACCAATTAAAGTAACTTCGTTTGATATGAAATCTTTTTTTGCTTCAACTTCTGATTCTTGATCTTCTAAGAACTTAATGTCCTTAGCAAATACTGTTAAAACTAATCTGTTTCTACCTTCGTTGTAACTGTTGTAAGATCTAAATTGACCTTCAACTACGATTTTACTATTTAATTCAATGTTTCCGTTTGGCATTAATCTTTCTGATATTGTAACTGGTATTACATCATCATTTCCACTTAAACGTGGTACACTTAAATCAAATATGTAAAATTTCTCCCCATAAATTTCGTGACTAAATCTTTTATCACTAGTAACCTTTCCCACTAATATAATGTGGTTATTTTCTGAATAAACTGTATCCAATTAATTTTCCTCCTCTTACTTTATTCTCAAAAGTATTTTTTTAGTTTAAAACCTACATTTATTATTATACTACCATTTTTTGGTTTTGTCTACATAAAATGTTAAAATTAGTTTATTTTTTTTAATTTTTTTATAAAAAATTTATCTTATCTCACTTTTTAAGCCATTTTTTCATTATTTTTTATTCACAAACAGCTTTATTTTGCATACAATATTGTTAATGCAATAATAATCATAACATTATATACATCTATGCTATAGTTCACATTTGCTTTAATTTCCTGCATTTCTATAATTTTCCCGAATATGCTTTTAATATTTCTTTGTAAACACAAAAATGATTGTTCCTCTTTTACACTTGATATTGTTATATCACTTTTAGAATTATACCCATACGTTATTATTTTATTTCTATCTTTTCTAAATTCTTCAATATTTTTATTATAATCTAGATTGATTATTAAATATTTAGAATTACTTGCTATCTTTTTTATAATATCCATATCATGAATTTCTGTATTTATTATTAATGCTTCCAACCTTATGTTTTTTATGTTTTCTATATTTCTTTCCTTTACATAAATTATCTCATTTGTATTTACCATTTGCTTATCTATTACCTTGCTTAATTGCTGCTCACTAGATGAATCAGTTAAAATTTCAATTAAAGGCATATCGTTTCTTCTCCTTTTTTAGTTTTATCTAATTTACTGAGCTTGTATTTGCTCTCCGTTTTTCATTAATTTGATAATTCTGTTTATACATCATTTTTGATACATTCGTAACTTGATAACCTCTCTCTTGTATATTATATATTATTGTTTCTAATCCGTCTCCTATATATTCATTATGCATTAGAATTATGCTCCCTGGAGTTAAGCTTTCTTCTATTCTTTCCCACATTTCCTCTGTTGATAATCCATTATAATCTAAGGAATCAATATTCCATTGAATTGTTTCCATATTGTTCTTTTCTGCCGCCTCTAGTATAGTGTTATTATATTCTCCATATGGGATTCTAAATAGCATTGGAACTTGTTTAGTTAGACTTTCTATTTTCTTATTGCACCCTTGTATTTGCTTTTCAACATCATCTTTTCCCATTTTCTTTAGACTAGTATATTTATCTGATAAATTTCCTATTTCATTTCCATTTGATATTATCTTTTTTATATCTTCTGGATATTTATTTACAATATCTCCAGTTACGAAAAAAGTTGCAGTTGATTTCATTTTAGATAATGTATCTAATATATTACTAATATTATCCATGTTTTCTATACAATTTATACTTATTGATACACTTTTTTCTGTAGTATTTACTTTGCATAATGGCATTTTAGTTACTGTACCAGATGTTTTTATTGTTTGATTATTAACATTATTTTGCAAAGCAATTGACATCACCAGCAATATTGCCACAGTTCCAATAGATACTAAATATGATTTTATTTTTCCTTTATTAAATACAAAAAACATATACATTCCTCCTAAGCATTTATATTGCTATTGAATGTATATGTTTTTCTTATTAAATTTATTACTAGTTATTTTATTTTCCTATTTGACTTGCAAAACTTTTAACTACTCCATCTTTTATTCCAAATTCAATATATGCAATTTTATCATTTCCAGAAGCATATTCGCTTTCATATGGTGGCTCCATATATGCATATTGTATCACATAATCATATAATCCTTCATATGCTGTTTTTTCGTTTCCAATATAGGCATATTGAATCTTATCTTTTACTTTCATATCTTTAAGATTATCTATGTTGTAACTTCCATAAATATATTTACCAATTACTTCATTTTGACTATTTATAACTTCACCAGTTTCTTTTTCTTGATAAAAACTGTTTAGCACTTTGTTTTCAGTGTCTCCAATTTTTACTCCATTAAACTCAAAACCGTCTTCAGTAATTATCGTTAAGTATAATTTACTATTTTTTAAAATAACTTTTACACCTGATTTACTATACTCTTCAACATTTTCACCAGTAGTAGTTTTCACATATGAGGCTGTTTGTTTTAATTCTCCAAATTTATTTTTTAATTGATCTATTGTTGTATTTTGTCCAAGTCCATTTTCTTCTAGTGTTTCTATTGAAAATTTATTATCTTCTGTTTTTTTATTTGGATCTAATACTTTTATTGTTTCTCCTAAAATACTCTCATCAAATCCTTTTTTTGCAATATTAATCCCTATGCAAATTAATACAATAATTATAAGAAGTATAAATATTACAGTAAGTAAGCCTACTCCTCTCTTCTTCATATTTTATAAAATCCTTCCTTTTACACATCTTTGTGCCTTTTATGGTTTTAAGCTTTCATCTTGTCTTTTATAAACTGAACTTCTTCTTCTACATCCAATCTTAAGAATATTGGTTCTCCTTTTTCAATTACTTTAACCTTTTCTATATTTTTTCCATATTCTTTTATACTATCATATTCGCTATTTGTAATTCCTAGTTGTTTTAACATTTTTTCGGAAGTTTCTTCCATTGCAGGCTTAATTAATATTGCAATTATTCTTAAATTTTCTGCTAAATGTACCATAACTGATTCTAACTCTTCTGTCTTTTTTTCCTTTACTAATGCCCATGGAGCTGTTTCATCTATATATTTATTTGTTTTTCCTATTATTGTCCATATTGCTTCTAGGGCATTAGCCATATGAAAGCTTTCCATATTATCTTCATATTCTTTTATATTTTCTAATGTATGCTTTTCTAAATCACTATCAGCTTCATTTACACAACCTTTATATTCTGGAATATATCCTCCAAAATATTTATTAATCATTCCTATTGTTCTGTTTAACAAGTTTCCTAAATCATTACATAAATCAAAATTATATCTATCTACAAATTCTTCAGGTGTAAATATTGCATCTTGGCTATATGGCATATCTCTTAATAAAACATACTTTGTAGCATCTAATCCATATCTTTCTATTAATGTTTCTGGATATATTACATTACCTTTAGATTTAGACATTTTTCCGTCTTTCATTAATATAAAATTATGAACAAATATCGTTTTAGGTAATGGTAAATCTAGTGCCATTAAAAATATAGGCCAATATATCAAATGAAATCTTGCAATGTCTTTAGCTATAACATGAACATCTGCTGGCCAATACTTTTTAAACAAGCTATCATCTTCTGATAAATATCCTAATGCTGTTATATAATTTGTTAAGGCATCAACCCATACATATACAACATGTTTAGGATCTTTTAATACTTTAACCCCCCAATCAAAAGTTGTTCTGCTCACACATAAATCCTCTAGTCCTGGTTTTATAAAGTTATTTATCATTTCTTGTTTTCTGTAATCTGGCTTTATAAAATCTGGATGTGAATCATAATATTCCAAAAGTCTTTTTTCATATTTTTTTATATTAAAGAAATATGCCTCTTCCTTCATTGGCTTTACTTCTCTTCCACAATCCGGACATTTTCCATCTACTAACTGACTTTCTGTAAAATATGTTTCGCAAGGCATACAATATAATCCACTATATTCTCCTTTATAGATATCACCTTGTTCCATAAATCTATCAAAAATTTGTTGAACTGCTTTTTCGTGCTGAGCATCTGTTGTTCTTATAAATTTATCATAATTTATGTTCATAGTTTTCCATAATTTTTTTGCAGATTCTGCCATTTCGTCAACATATTCTTTTGGCGTTTTTCCTTTAGACTCAGCTACTGTTTGAATTTTTTGTCCATGTTCGTCTGTACCTGTAAGCATAAAAGTATCATAACCTCTTTGCTTTTTATATCTCTTTATACAATCAACCAATGTTGTGGTATAAGCTGTTCCAATATGAAACTTTCCACTTGGATAATAAATTGGTGTTGTTATATAAAACGTATTTTTATTTTCTTCCATTTTTAATCACATTCCTTTCAAAGTTCAAAAGATTACTGTTTTCACGCCTTTTTCGCTTAAATTCCTATTACATTTTACCAAATTCCTACTAAATTATCAATACCTCTTTACTAATCTTATTTTTTTTCTTAATTCTATTGATATTTTTTTTTCGTAATGATATACTAAGTATAATTATATTGGAGGACACTAATGATTAATATCGGAGATAAAGTAAACAAAAATAATCTGCGTAAATTAATAGATATAGAAATTGCTTCTCTTAATGCTTCTTTAGATTCACAAAAAGCATTGAGTAAGCAAATTTTGTCGTTCCTAAAAAACTTTATTGGGAATTTAGACCTTGAATGTATTTTATCTGACGATATGAATGATTTTTTAGCTTCTGCTACTAAAAATTTGAAAAAAATTAATTCTAATATTTCTGTTTTGAACAATTTATTAGAAATTTTAAATAATATAAAATTCAATATAAAAACATTAAAAATTGCAACATTAACTTGCAAAATAACACAATATAATGAAAAAAGTAAAGTTGCTACAAAAGCAATTTTAAAGACTACATCCACAGTTCAAACATTTATTCAATCTATGACACTTGTAGACATATCAGAATATATAGCACTTGACGAATTAGATAATGCAATTAATGCTATTACTCAAATTTCTGATTCTTCTTCTAAAAAGAATGTAACAAAATCAACAACAATTGTTGATGGAAAAAGTGAAATATCACCTACTGAAAATACCTTAATTATTTCTGAAACAAATGGTATAGTTTCTCTACCTTATAAAGTTGATGATTTAAAAAAAATTCTAAAAAAGGAACATGAAAAATACTCTTCTTTTACAGAAATAATTCAGGACTTATATACAAAGCCATTATCTTATTATAAGCATCCTGCAATCTCAAGATTTAAAGAAGCTTACAAATTAGTAACAGAAAGAGACAATGGTTCTAAGAAAGAAGCATTTAAGCTAGCTACTGAATTGTTTTCAAATTACAATCTACATCCTGCTATAATAACAGCTTGTAAAGACTTAAATGAATTAGATGTTTATCTTGCTTGTTTAGAACTAAACGAATTAGAGGATTTCCACTTCTTTAACATAGTTTACGAAGCATTACCAGTTGTTACAAAATCAAGACATGTATATGCAAATGACTAATAATTTTAGTTTTGTATTACATGTCTTTTCTTTTTATTTCTTTATGTCTCTCATTTCTATATCTATTAATTTCATTTCTATAGTTATTAAAACTAAACTTTAATAGTAGAACTATTATTATAAAAATAGTCATAATTTTATTTTCAAATAGTCTAAATACTACTCCTATTAATGGTATTCTAAATAAAATCTTTCCATTTACCTGATTCAATGTTTTTTTCTCTATATCATTGTACATATAATTATCTGCTTTAGTTTCATAATAAGTTATATCATTATCTTCTTCAATATTAACAACTCTATGAAAAGTAATTTCACTATTTATATCATACCCTATAATATCATTTATCTGTATGTCATTTGCCTTACACTTCCAAACAAACACCAAGTCATTTTTATTTACGAAAGTCTGCTTATTAGTAGCATTCTTTTTTCTTTTCATTGAATCTTCTTTTTCAGTTGTAATGTACAAGGTATTACCTAGGTTTATATATTCTTGCTTATTTATTGTATTATTAATAATATATAAAACATTGTATAGTATTAATATTATGCAAAATACATACAATATTTTATATATTATTTTTTTTAATTTTTTATTTTTACTCACCCATGAATTTTTTGTCTTCAATTCTTTTTTTCTCACGCCTTACTTCGCTCTTTTCTTTCATTTCTGCTCTATTTAAATATATTATTAAGAATATCAAAATTACAAGTATGATAACTATTCCATTTTTCAATATATTCACAACATTACCTAATCCAGGAATTTTTATTATCATCTTTCCTTCTATCTCCGAAAATAAAATATAATCCTCATCTTCAACATTATTGTTATCGCCTTTTGTTATATATTGATTTGTTCCAGTTATTTCTTCTTGAACTATTTCAATTATCCTATGTGTAATAATTTCTCCATTTATCTTATATGTTATTATATCACCTTTTTTAAGGTTTTCTTCTTTACACTTTTTTATTATTATTACATCATTCTTATTCAGCGTTGGTTCCATACTCGTGGTATCTATCATATAGGCTTCATAAACATAGAAGCTTGGGGTTTCAAATTTATCAATATAAGATATATACAATAGAGTAATATTATATAGCATTATTATTATAAATATAAATACAATTTTTTTAATTCTATTATTTATAATTTTTCTTCTTTTTATTGAATCTATATCGTATTTCATGAAACCCTCCTACTTCTATTTTATTATTAGATATTCATATTCTTCTCCTATATATGATTCATCATCATACAACTTGCATACTATCTTATATGTTCCAGACTTCAAATTTTCTTTAAGTACATAATCCTTCTGACTCTTTTCAGTAGGTGAATCTGCAAATAAATATTCTTTTTCATGCTTCGTACTCGTTAAATTTGATGAAACATAATCTTGTAAATCAACTAATTCATATTCATTAGAATATACCTCTGTATATTTTCTTCTATATAAGCAAATTGTTACTTTTGGCTTATCTAATGATGAAGAATATTCCATATTCAGCCACAAAGCCGAGCTATCATATTCATTCTTTCCAGTTGTTTTATCAACTATTTTACTTTTATCATCTGTATATATTTTTAATCCATAACTTGAATTGATAATTGTTATTGGTACTTCAACCTTGTCCGATGGTTCAACTCCATAATAAATTCCATCTGGAGATCCAAATGATTCTATCCTTATTGTATAATCACCGGTTGCTAATGTTGTATTTTGTGATGTATCAATTTTTATTCTAGATAATACATTTGACACTTTATCTGCTATTTTTATTCTAGTAGTTCCATCTATTCTTGGATAATATTTAGTTCCATTCAGCTCAAAGTACACTCCTAATAACGAGTCATTATTCAGTCTGTTTCCGTTATTATCATATATTGATAATTTTATTCCCATTTTGCTTCCAAAATATTCTGTATCATATATTGTTTTTGAGTTTACTATGTCTTGTTTAAAATCTGTTGTAACAGTTAAAATTGAACTTTTTCCTCTGTACAAAACATCATTATCCAAACTAGCACTTACTTTAATTAGTGCATCTCTATTTTTATAAATACTGTATACTGTACTATCTCTTTGAATACCTAAAACACCAATCAATGTTTGATCTTCATCGTCTCTCATTTCTATTAATAGAGAATTTGCTACCTTTTCTTCAGGAATTACATTTTCTGAAAAATCAATATGGAATATATAGTTTTCATATATTATATCTTGATTTTCAGTATAATAGCTATCACATGCACTTTCTTCGTCGTAATTGTTACCATCACTTCCCATAGACATAAAGTCCGATAAATTATATATATATTTACCTGAACTTTCATCTTCTTCAGTTACTACATAATAATAATATCTATTTGTAACCATATCTATCATTGTTATTTTAGTTTTTTCAGGAAATACATATGGTAAATTTTCTGAGTCTCTCGATACAAGCACTCTATGATATTTTTTGTAATCTTCATAATACTTACTTTCTGAAAACTCTGGTATATACAAAGAATAATATGTAGAGAAATTACTTGAGTCTGTGATATTTGTTTCTGTTGTTGTAAACAAGCTAAACTCTTCTCCAGGTGTTATGGCTGCTTCAAAGAAATCGTTTTGATATAAAGCAGTTAATAACATTATATTTATATCTATATATGATATTTCATAATTCAAGTCATCAACTGGAACTAATGCCTGGAATCTAACTTTTACACTTCCTAATTCTTGCTCTTTAGAAATATTTCCAGAGTGATAGAAACAGAAGTTTAAAGCTGGCGTATATGTAGAGTTATCTCCATCATATTCACTTGTTCCCACATAGCTTCCTCCATTTTCTGTTAAAAAGTATGTTGAACTGTTAGTTTGCCATCCATTATTTCCTGTTTTCATTGATAAACCGAAAACCTTATTAGCTGTTTCTGGATTTGCTGATATATTTTCTATGTTAGCTGGATTTATTAATGATATTCCTTCTTCAAGACCTGCTGAAAATCCAGATAAAACAAATTTTGTATTTGCTTTTGCAAAACCTGTTAATGCTAATTCATATGTTCCAAGAGTAGCATATTTAGAACCTGTTAATGTCAACTCAAATGTTGTAACATCTACCTCAACACCAACTAGCCATATATAGTAAACATCATCTTCTGGTGTTGTTTCTATATATTTAGTTTTTATATAGCCCTTATTGTCTTCTTCTTCATAATTAGAATAGAATCCATCTATTGTTGTGTCATGATTTGATTTGTGCAATCCTAATACATATGAATTTGATACGAATGTTCCAGCATTTGTTATCTCGTCTCCATTATTATATTCTTTGTTGTAAATACCTGTACTTGTACTAGGACTTTTGGTATTTGTAAACAATCCAAAGAATGTCATTCCACTAACTTCTCCATATGCTGTAACCTGCTCATTTGTTGCTATATTAAGATTCTTTCCCTCTGCCATATATATTCTATTATCTACATTTCTTGTTGTTTCTCCAGTATCTGAATCTATTGTAACTTTTGCTTTTACCTCTTGTCCATTTTCATCAACGCAACTGGTTAGCTTCTTCAATAAGTTAGCACCACAATCTAAATATACTATTGAATTATTTTTTAACTTTAGTTCATCTATTCTACTAAGTGTAAAATATACTTTAGAGTATTCGTTAGTTCTATCAGTTGCACCAGATAAAGCTATTGTTGAATTATCTAGCGTTACCCTATTTGCTCTTTGTATAGATATATTACTTTGTGGATTATATGCTGAACCATAATTTTTAATATTTATATAGCTGTATCCACTTGTACTAGACGCATTTCCAGAACCAAATATACTACCCTTTGTTTGGAATTTTGTATGTCCATTTCCATCTATGTTCATATCTATTCCTTTTGTAACACTTATGAATGAGTAGTCGTACTCTTCAGAACCTGCTGCATTTGCTTCTCCTCCACCAAATATAGTTCCATCAATTTCAATGTCACCTATTGTAAGTGTATCATCTGCTACTGCATCATAACCTATATTAACTTTAGTGTATCCATATACAACTGATGTATTTGCTCCGCCATATACGTTCTTACCTATTTTTCCGCTTACTATATTTACTGTACTTATAGAATTGTTATTTGCTTCGGTTCCTGTTGCAGCATGGTTTCCACCACCAAATACACTATTAGTTATACTTGTATTAGTTCCTTCTACGGTTACATTTGCATTTCCAAATACTATTGCAGTTGTTCCATTACCTCCTGCATATACAGAATCTTGCAAAGTAGCATCTTTTATATGTACATATGTATTGCCTGTTACCGTTCCTTCGTTTCCGCCACCATATACATTGCCACCTATCACTGCACCTGTAATGTCTAAATTTGTATCAGTATCCACTCCAGCAGCGTTTCCTCCGCCATACACACAATTTTTAACATTCGCATTAACCTTTACATTAGTTACAGTAGTAACAGCTTGGTTACCTCCTCCGTATAAATCAGTTATTGTTCCTCCGTTATGTGTAACATTAGCAATTTTTGTTGTTCCTCCCAGGTTGTTTCCTCCATACACAGTAGTAACTGTTCCTGCAGTTGTAATTACATTTGAGGTTATAGTTTCTCCACCTTTGTTATTTCCCCCATACACTTCATATGCAATTCCAGATTCTATATTTACATGTGAATTTTGTGTTGTTCCACCTGCGTTATTTCCTCCGAATATCTTTAAACCTGTGTTTGTATCTTCATACTTACTTCCATCTGCACCATTGCCTAAAAATTGATACTCTAACTCAAAAGCTGATGCCTCCATAGGAGAAAAAATTTGGAATGATATTGTATATGTTTCATTTGCTGCAAGTGCATGTGTTCCATAATATCTATCATCTTGGTTCAATGTAAATTTACCATTATTTTCTTTTATTTCACTTGATGAATAGTTTGTAAATAATTTTGCTCCTTCAGATTTTATATATGAATCCCATGTATTTATTGTTGTTGAAGTATTATTTGTAAATTTTGCTGTAATGTCAACAACTGTAGGATACTCAGTTGTCTCCCATGTTGCAGCTTTTGCTGTATATGTTACTTCCATGGTTATTCCTTTTTTATTTTGAGATGTTCCAGCAGATTTTAATGTAACATTAGAATCTGTTACCTCTCCACTTTTATTGGCTCCTCCATAGGCATTTTCTAAATTTCCTCCATTAATGTTTACATTAGTAGTAGTTACACCTGCATTATTTCCGCCACCATATATATTAGTAGCTTTACCCGAATTCATTTCTATATTAGATGTATCTATCGCAACCTGGTTACCACCACCATATATATTTTCTGATGTTCCTCCATTTACATTAATATAACTTTGATTGTTAGAACCTCCCAAGTTGTTTCCGCCATATATGTTAGTATAATTTCCAGCAGTTATTTCTATATTACTTGTATCCACAGCTCCAGAAGTATTAGAACCTCCAAAAACATCTATAGCTGTAGCTCCTTTACAGAACACATTAGTAGTAGTTGCATCAGCAGATTTTCCTCCACCAAATGCTGAAGTTATAGCCCCGTCATTGCTTATCAAATAAACATTTGTAGTGGTTGTTGCAACCTGATTTCCACCACCATACACTGCTTCTACTATTTTGCTTCCATCTACCGTAACATTTGTTACAGTGCAAGTTCCACCTTCATTATTACCGCCAAACACATTCGTTACAATTCCGCCTGTTGCATTTATAGTTGTTTTATCTATTGTTCCAGATTGATTTGAACCTCCATATACAACTTCTGTCGTTCCTCCACTAATTTCTATATTAGTAGTTTCTGCACCTGATTGGTTTCCACCACCATATACACTTTGGTTCGTTCCACCTTTAATAAACACATTAGAGTTTGTTACTTCTGCTTGGTTGCCTCCTCCATATATTTCATTTGATGTACCACCATTTATTGTAACATTTGAGGTTCCCTCTAATATTCCAACATTTCCACCGCCATATATAGCTGCTGAATGATTGCCGTCATTTACATTTATATTAGTAGTACCAGAAGTTTTAGCAATATTACCACCTCCAAAAACATTTGTTGTTAAGTTTGAATTTAGATTAATTGTTGAACCTCCAGTAAATTTAGCCATATTTTCATAATTAGAAAGTCCCATTCCAGCACCATATATATTACCAGTTATTGTTGGTGTACCAGATATCGTGATTATAGAATCTCCTTCCATTTGTGCCAAATCTGGCTTATCACTTGCTAAATTATATCCTCTTCCACCACCATATATACTTCCATTAATTGTAGGTGAACCTGAAATATTTATACTACTATTTCCATATAATGTTCCACCATCAGTTTGTGTTGAGGCAGCTGTTAAATAATTAGTATACCCATAACCTCCACCATAAATATCAGCATCAATAGTTCCGCCAGTAATATTTATATTTACTATTGTATCAATTCCTTGTCCATAACTTTTATATGCATCTGTTGAATTTGTACTATATCCAGATACGCCACCAGCACCAGCTCCATATATAGTCTGACTTACTGTTCCACCAGAGATGTTTATATTAACTGTTCCATAGAAATATGAGTCACATTTAATAACATTACCATAACCACTATTACCTATAGCACTCATGTTTCTACCCAGACATCCACCATACATTTCTGTTACAGAACCACCTGTCATATTTATTGTTGCTGTACCTATAAAAGTATTTAATGGATATTGCCAATTATTTGGTCTATAACTAGAGTCTCCTATACTTGCTCCTAAGAGTCTACCGACCTTACCATTTTTTATGTTTAATTCTATATCTCCATAAATATTTCCACAAGTGCTTCCTCCACCTAATAAGTTTATGTCATAGGTGTAATTAGAAGGTGTTGTACTATTTTGTATATCAATTGTTATTTTACATTTATACAGGTCATCTGTTAGCGAAGTTCCCATGAAGTTATGAGAATTATACTTTGTAATACTATCTGTACCACTAGTTCCAGAACTTCCTCCAAGCAAAATTCTACCATATGTTCCGCTTTTTATAACAATTTCTGCACCTGTTCTTGGCAACCTCGTTTCATCAAATTGCATCCAACCCGCAAACATATGAAAAGCTGGTGCATTACCTTCTATTAAACCTTGGTTTGTGTTAGATGTTGCATAGTTTGACATTTTTACACCTTCACCCATTGTAAGACTGTATCCTTGTAAATAAAAGTATGTTTGACTATTACTTCCATCACTCAAATTGCCATACCAATCTGTTCTAACAGTACATCCCTTAAATGTTAAATGCATAAAGGTTGTATTTCCATTTAAATATCTGTAATTGTCATATCCTTCAAAATACAACACTCCATTATAATCTATACTTTGATATTTACCTGTTATTGTAACATTTTTTCTGTATGTAGTTGACGTAGCTGAATTTATGAAGTTTTGGTCTGTATAATTTCCCATAAGTACTATTACATTTTCATTTCTAGTTGTTTCAGAAGAAAATTTTCCATATGCAGTAGACAAACTCTTTACAGGTGTGTTTGGAGTAAATCCATCATTATAATCGCTTCCATTGCTATAACTACAATATATTACATTTCTAGTTCCATAAGTGTATATTCCTTCAGCACTCATATAATCGTATTTTGTATTTGTAGCAATCACTTTATATTGCATTCCATTTTCAAGATTTGATATTTGATTTGTTGTTGCTCCTTCTATCTCTTGTTCAGCCTCTGCAATATCAACAGCATACCACTTGTATGTATAATCATTTAAGTTAAAGTTTGGATCCACAGTTCCAGTTCCTTCTAAGCCTGCTGTTAATACATTAGTTTGATTATTCATTTCAAAAGATACATGTATCTCCCACTTTGGAACTTCAAATTCAATCATAGCATATGAACGACCACTGCTTACTAGTACTTCCACATGATGACCTTCCGTCCAACTAGAATTAATAGTAGCAACGTTTCCAGTTATACTTGAATCCAACACTCCATCAATATACCATGTGTACGTATAATTTCCTGTTGCGGCCAAATCATTAACATTAATTATATATCTTGGACTATCTTTTTCAACTGTTGCTGTTAGTTCTGGTTTAAAATAATATGAATTAGTATCTGTATTGTAATTCCATGTTAAGTATTTCTCTGTTTCATTATTACTAACATACTCATTAAAATTAGATAACATTTTTTGTGCACTATTTATATATATACCTTTATTAACACCTTGCACATATCCTATATCAAAATACCAACCTATATATGTTGTTATACGAGATGAAGATGTTCCAGATGTTACTGTATCTGAAAAGGATCTATTATTTGTACTATATGATGTATAGTAGCTCTCCATAGTCAGGTTTCCAGCATCATTTCCTTGCCATAAAGTATTAAATTGATTTTGATAGTTGTTTGAATTTCCTAATCCAGTATTGTTTCTTACTGCACCAAATATTGGTCCTGTAAAGCCATTTGTCGCATTTATATTTCCAGTGTATAAACAATTTTTTGGCCATACGGCTTGACTTCTTATCAAACCAATTATACCACCAACATTATATTGTGCAAGAACATAGCTATAGTCTTGTCTCCCCCAGTTTGATGAATATTTATTAATTCCATCTAAATCCACATTTGTATTTGAATAGCAATTCTCAATAGAATACCTACTATCCTGTCCTGGATCAGACGTAGAATTTCTCGAATTTACAGCAACTCCTGCAATTCCACCAACAAATATTTGTGTACTATTAGTTCTTATTGTAATTGTATAATTGTCTTTTACACTAGAATTGTTTACTATAACATTTTTTATTTCTGCATTATTATATATAGTCCCTGTAACAATTCCTATGTTGTAACCTTTTGCTGTAGTATTATTTCCGGTTGTTCCACTTGCATTTAATTCTACATCAATATTATCTAATTGTAAGTTTTTAATTATTGTTTTATTTATACTATCTCCTATACTTCCAAAAATCCCATAAGAAGAAATCGAAGTTGGCACTGATGTTGGAAGTGACAATTTAGCATTAGCTATAGTATGTCCATCTCCATTAAAAACTCCCATAAATGGACTTGTATATGTACCAATTGGAGTCCACTCATTATCATTTAAGTCTATGTCGCATATAAGTTCAAAATATGATCCGTCATAGCTATTTCCATTATTAACCTGTGTTGCAAGATAACTTAATTCTTTAGCATTTATTATTAAGTATGGCTCTTCTTTTGTACCTTTACCAAACTTGAATTCATCAGCAGAACCTCCATCCCACACACTAGCTCCCTCTAAGTCTAATGAATAGGCTGACGTTCCATTTAATCCATCTTCTAACAATAACGCATATGTAGAGAAACTATCAGCCGGAAATACAACAGAATTATTAGTTGTTTGTACTCCATTTACTTCTGTAATCTTTCCTTTTGATTGTTCATCTTGCTCTGTATTATCCTCAATATGTAGAACCTTATATTTTTGATTTTTCGTATCTATTTCGTCAACTCCTGAGATTGTAACCTTAACATTTACGTCGAAGTCTGCAGGTTCATACTCTTTATCATTGTATAAAATCTTTATATCATATGCTTTTTTGAAAGATACTTTGCTTGAAAGTGATTCCTGTATTGAACTCTGAATTTTATCGATTGAGATTTTAGTTCCAGATACAGTTGCACCAATAGGCATAAAACCTTCTATTTGTATTGTAGTATCTTCTTTTCCATCTTCATCATCATCTAGTTTTGTTTCAACTTTTTGTTCATACAATCTTGTATTATTATTTTCATAATAATTATATTGAACCTTTATATTTATTTTTTTATTTTCAGCTTCAGTCTCTGTTAAATATAACAATTGCCCCGGTACTAAATACTTTGTTTCTTCTTGAACCTGCTGATTTTCCGATACAAAATTTTCATCTTTTTCGATGTTTTGTTCTTTTTCAGTATTTTTAATTTCTGCTTCCGGCTCTTCTTCTATACTATTCTCTTTTATTTCACTTTTTTCGGTATTTTCCAAGTTATCTACTTCAATATTCTCTAAACTTTGAATCTCTTGATTTTCTGTTTTTTTATCATCTTCTGTTGTTTCTTCTTGAATTTGTTGCTCAATTTTCTCACTATGTATTTTTTGTTCTTCCACAATATATGTATCAACTTTTTTAGTACCTATATATTCAGGTAATGTTATATAATATCCACTATTTCCTTCATCCGTAGCTGTAAGTATTACTTCTTCGTTTTCTAATACATTATCATAGTCAACAACTTCAGCAGTAATATCAAAAATCTTTGTAGCCCTTGATTTTCTAAAAGCTACTATTTCAAATATTACTGCTAACATTATAATTATTAAGGCAATTATTTTTCTCTTGTTAACTTTCTTCATTATATAATGCTCCAAACTTATTTTTTATTTAATATTTTTTTACATTCAGCTATAAATTCCATATCTTCAATTTTAATTTTTTCCAAATCCATATTATGTCTTATTTCTGTTTTATTCAACATATCAATTATACTATCAATATTATCCACATTAATATCTTCTTTATTTATATTGAAATTTAGCAATTTATATCTATCCGAAATAATTATTGGTATGTCTTTATCCTCATTTATAGTTATATTTTTTATAATTGTAGTGTATGGATTACCCAAAAACTTTTTTAAATCCTCTATATCTTCTTCCATTTGACCCATTTCTATGCTTTTGTCTTTTTTTATCATGCAGTCAACCAAATAATTTCTAAATCCACTAGCAACCATTAATACATCAAATATCGAAGAATCATCAGATAATTTCTCTATTATTTTGCTGTATATTTCAGCTTCATCTAGTTTTTTATAACTCTCTTTAATTTCTAAAACTAATTTGTTGTATTCAACATTTTGCTTTTCAACTTTTTCTTTTTTCTTTCCAAACAATCCCTTACCATTTATTTTTTTATTAAGTCCTTGCAACTTTTTCTCTTTGCTCATTATTTCTTTTTTGGTTGAATTGTACTCATTTTTATGTTGCTCTTTATTTGAATATTTTTCTTTTATATCATTATATATAAATTGAAATTTCATATAATTTTTATATTCATACAAGCTATTCACAAATTTTATTATGTTTTCATCTAATTCCTTTCTGTTCTCTTTCTTTAATGCTTTAGGCATAAATAAAGCCTCATAATAAGATTTTATTTTATCATCTGTATAATCTTTAGTACTATACACTCCTTTTAAAAAGTTGTTTATTATTATTTTCTTATCCGTAAGTGCCTTTTTTATCAATCTTTTATTTATCTCCACATACTTTTCTCTTATTTGTCCCTGTGTCATTTTTATAGTATCTAACAATTCATTTTTTCTTTTTTCATAATATTTATCTATAACATTTTGTTTTTTTAAATATATATATCTTAAATTCAATTCTATATGAATTATTATATCTGGACATTTCCAGTATATTTCTTCAAATTTATTTTTTATAATATCAGAATTAACATCACCTTTTTTTGCTTCTTCAAAAAAGGTTTGCATATAACTTTCCACATAAATACTGTAATCAAAATCATCCGGAGTCAACTCGACTCCTACCTCTTTAAATTTTTCAAGTCCTAGTAAAATTTCTTCATTTATACTTTCTAAATTTTCTTTATAAAACCTACCAAGCTTATAAATAATCTTATCCAATCCCATTTTTTCATAAGACGTTTTTATGCTGTCTAATGTATCCAGCATTTTTTCAATTTCTTTTACCTGGACTTGTAATTTACTTATTTCTTCATCTTGTTTTACATCTATTATTTTATTATATCTTTTTTGAATTTCTTTTATTGCCAATTCCTCATATTGTGTATATTCATCTTTTATTCTATTAACTTCTTCTATATACTTAGACACATTTTTTTTATTGTTTCTTGGCAATGTTGATAGTACTTCTTTATCACATTCTATCTTTTCTAAAACCTTATCCATTGTAACTATCTTTCCTTTCTTCTTATGCAATTTTTTCTCTTTAGTTCAAACTTTATCTATCAGGAATCATTACGACATTTCTAACAAAATATTCTAACTTTTTTTAGTTTCTTTCTTCATATTTTCAAGCATTTGTTTATTATCACTTTCTTCTTTATTTAAAAATCCCACAAATGCATTTATTTGGTTATATATTTCAATTAAATCTTTCGATTTTGTCTTGCTAAAATCCATTTCGATATAATCCTCCTATTTTAATATAATAATATCATAAATTCACCACAAAAGTCCATCATTTCGACTTATTTTTTTGTTACGTTTTTGTTACAAAATTGAAATAAAAAAACTAATTTTTATTTCAATTTACCATAACTGCCTATTCCTCCAACACCCTTTTCTCCATCCCTTAAATTTCCTCTTACATCCTCTATTGTAATATATTTTTCTTCTGGAGTAATTGCAATTGTTTGAGCAATTATTAACGGATCCATAAAGTCAATTAATATTCTTGCCGGTGAAGACGCAAAATTTGCTCCCGCACCAATTATTGCCTCATAATAGCTTTGACACGCTCCTGCAAAAATTGCCAGTCTATTTTCTCCTTGTTCCCACATCCTTGCTTGTTCTACAGTTCTAACAAAAAATTTAGAATTTCTATAATTATATATATCATTATACTTATATCCTTTTTTTATCATTCCATCATGACCAGTAATAACCAATATATCAGGATTATATTTATTCAGTAATCCAACTACTTCAAAAGGCTGTCGGCTTTCTTTTATATTTTTCACAATTGCATTAAGCTTAAACTTATCATACACTCGTGCAGATTTTTCTGAATATTTTCTATCGCCATCTAGATGTAATATCACAGCCTTATTATGATTCACAAATATTTTTCTTTTTCCTATTTGTTCATTATATTTTTCTAGTACTTTATCTGCTTTTGTTTCTATAGACCTTTCAAATTCTTCAATTTGCTTATTTATAATATTTTTATTAACCAAATTTAAATCATCTAACGGAGCACTTGCCTCTATTCTTATTGTTACTCCTTTTAATATTGCTATTGGTAGCATATCCCTTGACTTTATTATTTCTTTTACCCAAAACAAAATATCATTTCCATATGATATTCTTGTTACTATATCCCCTCTCTTTATTTTTCCCATATATATATCCCAGTCCTTTGCTTATACAAAATTAACACCTATATACATATATTATGCATATAGGTGTCGAACCGTGTAATTTTTATTCATATTGAACATTTTCAGTTTTGTTCTTTCTTTTGCCTTGCTATTAGAGCCTTTATTTTTATACCTTCTTCTGAAAACATCTTTTCATGCTCTGTTTGTATATTATCCCAAAAATCTGGTTCACTAGCTAAATCATATGTTTTCTTTTCGACTTCAAATCCCGCTTCTTTAAAATAAGATAAGCTATCGCAGAACAAATTATCATCATCTGTTTTAAAATATATTTGTGCATTTTCAGCTAATATCTGCTTATACTTTTCTAATTGTCTCGTATGAGTTAAACGTTTCTTATGGTGTTTTCCTCTAGGCCATGGATTGCAAAAGTTTATATAAATTCTTTCTATATTATCTTCTTTACTAAATATATTTAAAATTCTCTCTATATCATGTCTAGTAATTATAATATTTTCAACTTCTAAATTTCCCTCTTTATATTTACTTTCTATATTTCTTTTAGCCAAGCCTAACATTGCATCAACCAAATCAACTGCAACATAATTTATATCTTGATTTTTCAAAGCTAGTTCAGAAATAAATCCACCTTTGCCACAACCAAGTTCCAAGTGTAATGGTGCTTTTTTAGTAAACAAAGTCCTCCATTTTCCTTTATAATCTTCTGGATTATCTATATAAAATTTACTTGCCTCCAATTCTGGTCTTGCCCATTTTTTAAAACGTATCCTCATTACATTATTGCTCCATTTCTTTTACTGCTATTATTTCTTATTGTTTTTATTTAACATATTCATTTAGTGGTTTTATTCTGTACTCTAGATCTCCTAATTTCTCTGTTGTTACATATCCAGCTGGTGCATTTATAACATCTGGTATTCTATTTACAACAGTAGCACAAGTTAATTCTACTGTAGCAGGCTTTGCAACTGTAATAGTTGTATCAGGCTCTCCATGTACAGTCCATTCATTTTTGTCGTATTCTTCTGGTGAATAAACTTTTCCTATACATTCACTTTCTATTGTAATACCTTCTTCAGTTTCTGTAGTAACAACAGCACTCATTCCTGTTGCATCTCCTGCTTTTACTGTTGTTCCTAAAGTTGATGAATATATATCTTCTTTATATGTTGTTGGTATTGTTACTTGTGTTTGAGACTTTACTGTTAATCCTAATTTAGAACATAACCAACCATTAACATTCCACATGTAAGATGGTAAATATTTTCCGCTCTCTATTACTTTTTGTCTTTCCTCATCACTAATTCTATCACCAGAAGCAACTTGCTCATCAAACTCTTTTAAAGTTAAACCAGCTCCGTGAGCTTTTGCTAATGCTATACCATAATCCTCAACATTGTAGCTTGAGCTACCTTTAATTTTTGTAATTTTTTGAGTTGAACCTGCTATAGATGTTATTAATTGTCCCCAGTAAATATCTTGGTATCCACTACCTGTTATTGTACATCCAGTTTCTTTTGCAAGTTCATCTATTTGTTTTGTTAAATTAGGGTTAGAATTCCATGGGAAGAATGCTTCTTCACATGTAGTTATAGCATTTATTCCTAATTTTGCACACAATAAAAGTGCTTCTTTTACATCTTCAAACAAACTCATTGTTTCTACAACACAAATATCTGGTTTAGTTGTTTTTAGCATTTCTTCTGCATCAGCTAAAGCTGTAACTTTTATTCCTTTTTCTTCTCCTCCCATTATTTCGCCTATATCTTTTCCAATAACAGCTGGATTTACATCAATTGCACCAACAACTTCTCCACCTTTTTCGAAAACATAGCGCATTGTATAAACTGCCATTTTTCCTGTTCCAAATTGAACAACTTTTACTTTTCTCTCCATAATATATACCTCCGTTTTTCTTTTGGCTTTTGCCATTAAATTTATATACAGAAAATTTTAAATTTTCGATATATCAACAAAATGCTCTTGTGTCTAAAACTCATATCTTTAGTATTATATCTAAGTTAAACCATTTATATACTTATTTTCATATGTAATATTTTTATTACTTTCATTTTACCTTAATCTGCTATCATTATATTTTATACAACACAATTTTTCAACCCTTTAATTACTTTGTATCAATTCTTTATGCCTAAAATAGTCTTAAAGAACTGAATTATTCCAGACAATATTCCCCATATTAAATTTACAAGCAATCTCACAAAAACATTAGAATTGTATATAGCTATCATAGAATTACGTGTTGACGGAATTGCCCATAATATTCCAAATATGGCCATCAAAGAAATTACAATTATAATTATCCTTTTTATTTCCTTCCATGTCCATTTATGTGGAACTTTATACCCTAGACTTCTAAAATAATTTTCATACAAGTTTCTATATTCATTTCTTGCATCTCTTTGGATTACTCTTCTAGCCCTTCTTTGATCTCTAGGACTTAATCGTTCATAATAATCTCTCCATGTAGGATTACTCTTACTACTTGCCTCTTCATACTGATTAGTATTTCGAGAATCTTGATATTGCTTTTGATAAACAGTATTTTCTGAATAGTAACTAGAATTATTATTATTTTGATGCTCATTATTGTACTTTATATCTTGTTGCTGTCTTTCCACTTCTAAAGACTCATCATATTCTGCCCTTTTACTTTCATCCCCAAGAATTGAATATGCATGATTTATAATCTTCATCTCTTCTTCCGCTTTAGCCTTATCTTTCCCCACTTGTAAATCTGGGTGATATTTCTTTGCTAATGTTTTATACGCTCTTTCAATTACCTCTTTAGACGCCTTCTGGCTAACCTCTAATATATCATATAAGTTTTCCATTTAATCTCCCAATATTTTCTTTTCCCACATTATATCATTAAAAAAATAAAAAAGCTATGTTTTTTTGATTGTTGGCAGTTAATATTTTTTCAATTGACCGTTAACATTTTTTAACCTGATTTTTCCTCACAATTAACAATAAATATAAACCATACTCAAAAAAGAGAAGACCAACTGTAGTTAAAGCAGAACTAAAATCAAAAGCATAATTTTCAATATTGGTTACAGAATCTGGTAACACTACATCCGTTAAATTCTGGCAATACCCAAAAGCATACTTTCCTATCCTCGTTACAGAATTTGGTATATCAATGTTTACTACTCCCAAAGTTCCTGCAAAAGCCCAGTCTCCTATCTCTTCAATACCCTTAGATATAATTATTTTTTTGATAGTATTCTGTCCTTTAATCCATTTCCGAACCCATGTTGACTTTTTCTCCAGACCAAATGCTATCATCCCATATCGACATTTTTATTCCCTGCGAAGTCGAATAAGCTGTCGTTGCTCCATACAATCTCTTTACTCTCACTCCATCAATAGAATTAGGTATTACCACTTCCGTTTTCGTTCCTTTATAACCAGTTATTGTTAAGGTTCCATCATCTTTGGTCTCATATTCCCAATCATCTATATTTTCTGGCTCTACAATAGATGGTCCCGTTATTCCTTCCATCCAATCTGATGCATTATCTAAATCAGTTTGTTCATTTTCCTTTGCCTGTCCATACTTTTCCTTTGCATCTCCTGCTCTAGTTATTATTCCATTATTATCTAACGCTAGTCTTATACTTATCCCTGCTAGGATTAATAGCACAACAATTGTTACCACAAGAGCCACTAAGGTTATACCCGATTGATTATTTCCTTTACTGAAAATTTTTCCTTTGTTAATATCCATAACATCTTCCTCCTTTAAATTTTATCTTTCCCTTTGTAAAATACTTACCATTACCGAAGCTCGTGTTAGTATAATAATTTCAATTCGATTTCAATTATTATAATAAGTACTTGCTTCTAGTAAAGTTAAAGACATAAAATTATTTCAACCTAGCGCATTGACTAATAAATATGAGACACAATTAGGGATTGAAATTTTCTCTTAACTATGAACATCTGTCTTATTCGTAGGACGATAAGGGAAATTTCTTTTCCTAATTTGGATCATATTTATTAGTCAAAATGAGCGGATGTTCTTAGCATTAGTGCACCGTCAAATGCTCTAATCACAACGTTTACAACAATCTCAAAATTTGGTATTAAGTAATATACCTAATTCAAAATTCATTTTTATGTAACCAATTTTCAATCTTACTTCATTCAGATTTTATAACAGAATGTTATATTTTACAATACCTTTTATTATTTCATATATACATAATCTCTCAAAAAAACTTAGTTTCAACTGCAATAATTGACTTTCTTTCATTACTTGTGCTATAATGAATTCAGTTTTATTTAATATACAAATACAAAAAAGAAAGTGAGTGTGTCAATTTTGAAAATAACATCTGATGAAGAATCATTAGCCGAGAACAAAGTTCTTATTTTATATGTTTTAAACAAGGCTAATAAACCTCTAACAAATGATGTATTATATAAATTAGTTTTATCTGCAACTGATATGAACTATTTCTATTTCCAGCAATTCATATTAGACTTAATAAATGTAAAATATATCTTCTCATTTCAAAAAGAAGATCAAACACTTTATCAAATTACTGACTCTGGAAAAACAACTCTAGACTTAACTCTAGATTTACTACCAGGAATTATAAAATTAAAAGCAGATACAAACTTAAAATCTATTCTTGATAGCTCAGAAGAAGAACACTCTATAGTGGCAGAGTTTACACCTCTTAGCGAAAATCATTATACTATAGTATGTAAAATTATAGAAAATAACGAAACAATATTTGAAGTAAAAACATTTGCAGGCTCTAGAGACGAAGCCAAAGCAATTGTAGACAATTGGCAAAATAATGCCACAACAATCTATCCAAGTATTATTGGAATTTTGACAAAAAATAATACTGAAATTTAATTTCTTTTTATCACAAAAAGTAGTCAGATTAATGTTTAGAAATATTAATCTGACCATTTTTTTATTACTTAACTTATATATACTTTCTGCTATTTTTTATATTTAAAAATTCTTGAATTAACTCTTCTTCTGTATAAGTTATTCTCTCTTTTGTTGCAATATTCTCAACTTCATATTTTCCAGCTTCAGCCTTATTGCCTAAAACTATCATATATGGAGTTCCAAGCATTGCGCAATCCTTAATTTTAGCTCCTAACATTCCTTGTTTTCTATCATCCAATATTACTGGAATGTTTTTCTCCATTAATTTATTGTACAAATCTTCCGCTTCTTCCATTTTATTATCAATAGTAACTATTTGTAATAAATATGGTGCCACGCTTGTAGGTAATGCAATTCCAGTTACCTCATTCTTTTCATTCTTCAATACATAGTTTTCATATATTGTTGCAACGGTCCTACTAATTCCAATACCATAACATCCCATGTAGAATATTTGCTCTTTGCCGTCTTTATCTATATAACAAGCATTCATAGCTTTAGAATATTTTGTTCCTAATTGGAATATATGACCCAATTCTATAGATTTTTTAGCTTCAACATTTTCTGTGCTCTCTATTCCATATTTCTCTTTAAGATATTCATTTGCATCTTCTCTCTCCAATATTTCCGTATTAAATGCTACTCCTGTATTTTTATCAAACAAAATAGTATCTTCTCCAATTGGTGATATTAGCATGAACTCTTCAGATTGATTTCCACCCATAGCTCCACTATCAGCAGCAACTGGTTGAACATCTAATCCTATTGTCTTAAATATTTCTAAATATGCTTCTCTTATATTTTTATATGTTTTTGCAGATTCTTCTTCATTTATATCAAAGCTATAGGCATCCATCATTGGAAAAGTTTTTCCTCTTAATAAATATCCTCTAGTTCTTATTTCATTTCTATATTTTTCTCCAATTTGATATAGTGTAACTGGTAAATTTTTATATGATGTTATTCTACCTTTTACAAATTCAGTAACAGCTTCTTCTGCTGTAGGAGCCATAACGAAATCTCCTTTTTGTGTATCTACTGGAATAATTGTACCATCTTCTAAATATTTAGATAGCCTTCCAGATTCTTCCCATAAACTCTTTGGTTGCATAGTTGGTAATAACACTTCTATACATCCATATTTATTAAGAACTCCTCTTACTATGCTTTCTACATTTTGCCTTACCCCTAATGGTACGTTATTGTACGCAAATATTCCTGTTCCATATTGAACTAGTTGATTGGTTTGCATTAGTATATCTTGTGCTGGATATGATTCATCCAAATTATTTACTCTAATTGTTCCTAAACCTGTTTGTGATAATTTCATTTTCAATTCTCCTTTTATTAAAATATTTTTAACTATTAATTTTTAATTATCTTCCTCTTCCCTTTCGGGCATTGGAGCCTCTATTTTTCCAGCCTTTTCTAATACAGTATTTTCTTCTTCTACTCCATTTTCATTTAACTCAATACTATCTTCTTTTATATTATTTTTTTCACTACTATTTGTGTTTACAATATCATCTATTACAATTTGTTGATTTTCATCTAATTTGTATTTAGGCAAATCTGGTAAATCATTTAAACTGTTTAAACCGAACATCTTTAAGAAGTTTGAAGTTGTAGAATACATAGTTGGTCTACCTGGCGCATCTAATTTTCCTACACTTTCAATTAAATCATACTCTAATAATTTATACATTGTTCCATCAGAATTTACACCTCTTATAGACTCAATTTCTGCTCTTGTAATTTTTGGATTATATGCAATTATTGCAAGAGTCTCCAATGCAGCCTGAGACAAGTTAGGTTTGTTCCTTTTGTCAAATATTTGGTATAAATATTCATATAAATCCTTTTTAGTAGCAAGCTGATAACTATCTTCCACTTTTATTATTTCTATTCCTCTATTTTCATGTTTATATTCTTCTTGCATCACACTAATTATAGCATTTAGTTCATCTTCGCTTATTTCTAAAACTGACATTAATTCCTTTTTATTAACTTCTTTACCCGCTGCAAATAATACAGCCTCAATTACAGCTTTTTTCTTATTTATTTCCATGTTTTGTACCTTTCCTCTTACGCTAACTATTATACATTCAAAAAGACTTATATGTCAAGGTCTTTGACCTTTTTACTATACTTATAATATCATCTTTATTAGAATAAGTTAGCACAGCCTTTATAAGAACAAATCTGAAAATTTTCAATTTTCAGTCTTTACTCTACTATTTAGTTTTCTACATAAAATTGAAAATTTCAGTAAATTTGTTCTCGTGCGAAAATTTATGAAATAAATTTTCTGTACAATATATTAGATATAATAGAAAAAATGAAGCATCCCAATGCATACGCACTGGGACACTTTACATAGTTTTTTGTTACTTTGTGAGCAGTTACTTAGTCATCATGCTTCTCATCATTTACATTCCAGAACCAAGACTTTAAGTATTTGTAATCCCTCCAGTCGGTAATAAGGTATATACTGGAAAGAAATGTTACACCTCCCAAGGTGTAATAGTTGCAAGCATCCTCTGCTCCCAGAACAATATTTACTACCAATAAGAGTAAAACTATTCCAGTTAAGATGCTTTCAGCTACACATCTAATCAATGGCAGTGTAGCAAAGCAATAGCTCAGAGTAAAAATACTTACAAGTACCACTGCTCCAACGATGCCCACCGTAATAATACTAGTCAGCATTGCCTTCCTCTCCTTTATAAATAGAATATCTATATAAAAAGTAGAGGGCAGTTTTTCTTCCCTCCACTAATTTTAGTGAACGGAAATTTATACCACTTTACGTAATTATTATACACCCTTTATGCACATTTTTCAAGCCTTTGTTTTCCATCTCCTTTAACCTAGTTGTATCCTTCTTCCCACTGGTTCTCACGCTCTAAATCCCAGTAGGACGATAAGGAAATTTTCTTGCTTCCTCAATTTCTTCATCGGTCGCATTGGTACATTCCTTTATTAACTCTATACTAAGATGTGCCCTTAACATTCTTCCTATTACTTCAATTTTGGTTGTCCTTTTTCTTTCTATCCTTCCGTTTTTCCTCTCCCTTTGCAACTCCATCATACCAATAATCTACTAATGCCTGCCCTAACCTCATATCTTTTTCCTCCTTCATATTTATTTTTTCTAACAATTCTTCTGCCAAATCGTAGTTTACCTCTCTTATTACATTTGTTATGTAGATGCTTATTCTTTCTTTTTCATCTTCTGTAAGTATACATTTTTCTTCAAATCCTGTTAACCTTGTTTGCCCTTTTTCTATTATTTGGGGTTCAAATGTTGAATTTCTATCCCTGGGGTTTTTACTAAAATATTTCCATATTTTGTTTTTACTGTCTTGGGTTTACAATACCCATTTCTAAAGTTCTTTTCTTCGTTATTTCCTGTATGTTTATATTTTGAATATTCCAAATGATTATCTAATTCTGTTTCTAAAAGTCTTTGCATTAATGGCTGTAATAACCCATCTAAATAACTTTCGACATCTAAACTATTTTGTATTTTTCCTTCTTTGAACTGTTTTACTGCTTCATCTATTATCATATCATTTATGCTCTTTTTTTCTTCTTTTTTATTGCTCATTTCTTTTTTTCCTTTATATAAAATCTATTTTTGGATATATTTGTATTATATCATTTAATATCCACAACCATTCTCTTTTTTTAAACGATATAAATCCGAAATAATTTTATAAAATTTTGGTACTAGATCTGTTAATGAATCTACAAATATGATGTCTGGAAATGCTATTTTTGCAGTCCTTTTCATGTTTCTATTTTCATCTACTGATAAGAATAAGATGTTCTTTAATCCTCTACTTTTCAGAGATTCGAAGCAATCTAACCAAAACCTATTATTGTTTACTTTGTCTTGATATATGTTCAAGAATTGTCTATAACCTTTTATATCTATCCCTATAAAAGTATAAATGTTACTCTTTTCTATATAATCTCCCTTCTTAATATTTATTTCATTTTTTATTGCATATACAACTAAGTATGTTTCATCTAACCTCCTCTTACTACATTCTGTTAATGTTAATTGATTCATTTTACTCTCCTTTCGTGAGCACAAAAATATGATGTGTAAAATTTACACACCATATAATACACCATCACTCTTTTTCTGTTAACTTATTCTCCCATAGTCTCTACTATGGGTTCTTGTTCCTGATAATCTCTGGTTTATCGCATCCATGGCTCAGGTCTACCTTAGTAAAGTGAGACACGCGCTCCGATACGCGTCTTCGCCGCGGGTCGTACTGCTGCGGTTGCGATAAGACGCTGGAGCACTAGCGTTATTGAGGCTGTAAAGGCCTCCACGCTCAGTACAAGGAAATTTGGAATTGGAAGAATACTCTAGGGTCCACTCAATCACATTACCTGCAAGGTCGCATATGTTCATTTTACTATTTCTTGTTTCATCTGCTCCAGTTGTTAATAATACACTTTCCCTTGAAGCTTTTTGATATCCTGCTGCTGTGATAGTCTTCCAGCCTGCTCCGTGATTTTCCGAGTATTTTGCCTTTGTATTTGTTACTGTAAAACTTGCTTTCATGTAATTTCCCCAATTTGTACTATCTGTTTTTAAATCTGCTTGCGACGTTTCTTTTGTTTCTAAGTATTTTAATACTAAATCCCATTGTAAACCAAACATTAAACTACTTGTATATTTTCCACCACTTGGTAATACTCTGCTTGCTAATGTTTGTGCCTCGCTACAATATACATATGTTAACGGATATTGGTTCGCTTTAGATGTTGGAATCAAATCTGTAGCTATTTCTGTATGACTTGTTCTATTTGGTCCTATTCCCATTTCGTATCTTCCTATCCAGAAGCCTCCATGTGCATATACACTTTCTAGCATGTTATTATACATTGTCTCATAATTCGCTTGTGATACTCCACATCCATCATACCAAATATCTGAATATTCACTTTCCCTGTAATCTGTTGCATATTCTATTAATTTTGTTTTTATTGTATTTAATTCTGCATCTGTAAAGTTTGTTATGTTTAAATTATCTGTTCCATATACATCTGCTGTTTTTGGTACTTCAATCCACACGTATTGATTTCCACTACCATCTTCTATTACTAGTCCATTGCTAAAATCTGTTCCACTTACTAGCGTATAATCACTACTTGGTAAATATGGGGTTGAACTTCCATCTTCCCTTGATGGCAATAAATCTGTTCCAGAACCTCCGCCTGTCATTTTATTTATATAATCTTCTGCTGAGTCCAAATCTTTTTGCTCATTTTCTTTTGCTTTGCCATATTCTTCCTTGGCATCTCCAGCTTTTGTTATTATTCCATTATTATCTAAAACTAAACTTAAACTAACTCCAGCTAATATCAATAATACAACAATGGTCACAACAAGAGCCACTAAGGTTATACCTGCCTGTTTTCTACCTCTCTTAAAAATTTTACATTTGTTTCTCATACTGATTTCCTCCTCAAAAATTTTATTTTTTCCTTTAGTAAAATACTAAAATACATCCGAATACGGTATTAGTATAATAATTTCAATTCGTTTCAATTATTATACTAAGCACTTGCTTCTAGCAATCTAAAGCACATAATTGTATCAAACTAGCGCATTGGCTAATAAATATGATACACAATTAGGGATTGAAATTTTCTCTTAACTATGAGCCTTCGTCTTCATCATAGGACGATAAGGGAAATTTCTGGGTTCCCTAATTTGAATCATATTATTAGGCAAAATGAGCGGACGTCAAAAGACACACAATATTGGTATTAAGTATATTACTTAAGGATTTTGTTCATACTGAAAGTATAGCAATAAAATGCCTAAAAATCAATATTTTATAACAAAAAGTTTTATCTTTCTTGTTATAAATTTTTTATAAATTTTTTGGAACAAAATTGCTTAAAAGTTGTGGAAAAACCTGAAAATTAAGTAATTCCTAAAAGAGCGAAAAATCCTTAAGTAATATACTTAATTCAAAAATCATTTTTTATGTAACCAAATTCATCCCTAATTTATTTAGAGTTTATAACAAACTGTTTTATTTTTCAAGTTAATTTAATTAATAAAAAATATTTTTTTACAAAACAATTAAAGAAATAATTACTCGTAATATATCTCTTAAATATACTCCACCTAGCACTATTTGCTAATAAATATAATGCACATCATATTATTAGCCAAAATGAGCGGACGTCAGAAGTATTGCATATTATTAGGCAGAATTAGCGGATGTCAAAAGACACACAATACCTTTTCAACACAAACAAACGCTTTGAATTTATCTCTAAATTCAAAGCGCTGCCTATTTTTATTTCATATTTTATTATTCTACTTTTTTGCCTCTTCAATTTCTTCATCAGTTGCATTTACATATTTTTTTATTGTTTCAATCTCTAGATTATCATTTAACATTCTTTTTATAACTTCAATTTTAGTTTTATGCTCTCCAATTTTTTGGCCGAATTTTCTTCCAATCTCCTCGCCAATTTCTTTTCCCTCTCTAATTCCAGTATTGTATAATGCTTTTTCATCCATTATGGCTTTCTGTCTTAATTCTGCTAATCTTTCCATTTTTTCATCTTCACTCATCTCTCTTACTGTCACTACCGCTTTTCTTACATCTTCATTCTTTTCCATAATCTCCTTTACCTCCTCCGAGTTAGGATCTTCTAAAAACATTACCCATTGGTTCTTTTTATTATCCTTATCTTTTTGGTATGTTTCTTTTATCCTCTTCAGATTTATTATACGTATTTCTAGCAAGTCTGTCAACACTTTCTC
>USNR01000006.1 GCA_900556135.1 uncultured Clostridium sp.
AGACATTTTCTCAAATGATTTATTAAGACATTATCACAAATGAATTATAAAGGAAGCTCTGAATAGAAGAAAAGGGTTGATTTTCCAGTTGTTTTATGTTATACTGTATGTAGTAATGTTGATTTTAATAATCGGAGGTGAATTCTTAAGCAATTATTTCTTAAGAAAATATATGACAATATTTAGTTTTTTTGATAAATTAATAAATGGCGGTGTAGTTGAATATGATGCACCATTAACTGGAGAACTAGCCAGAACAACTGAAGCAGAAAAAGCTTATGCGATGAGCGACGATGCATATCTTTTTTCTTTAAAAGTAAAAGTAAAAACCAAAAAACCACAAAAACGTAATGTAACACGTTCAGTTCGTTCAGTTGAATCTACCAGGACTCCCAAGAGCGTAAAGGAAACTGAAAATGCAAGAGACGACTTAAGTAAATGAATATTAAATGATTAGATGTATTTTAAATATTAAAAATACATTTAATTAAGAATATATAAACGTTTTAAAGATAAATTGCAATTTTGCTTGACAAAATTGCAATTACCCTTTATAATAATACTTGTCTTTAATGTATTCATACATTTTATATTTATATGGCGATGTAGCTCAGTTGGCTAGAGCAAACGGTTCATACCCGTTAGGTCAGCGGTTCGAATCCACTCATCGCTACCAAAGTTAAACCACGGAACTTTCCGTGGTTTTAATTGTTTACGTGTCAAATTCTTACAGGTAAATTTCTGAAAAATATTTTTATGTAAAAAAATTTAGAGAAATATCTTTTTATATTAATGTCATAATACTAGTCCCCCATTGTTTCTTTAAGGAAAAAAATATCCACAAACCGTTTCTTATAACAGTTTATGGATTTTTATTTTAGCTCATATAATCTTTCAACTTTTTGCTTCTACTTGGATGTCTTAATTTTCTTAAAGCTTTTGCTTCTATTTGTCTTATTCTCTCTCTTGTTACTTGGAACTCTCTTCCTACTTCTTCCAATGTTCTTGCTTTTCCATCTTCAAGTCCAAATCTAAGTTTTAATACTTTTGCTTCCCTTGGTGTTAATGTTTGCATTATCTCTTCTAATTGCTCTTTTAATAGAGTGTATGCTGCTGCATCTTGTGGAGCTAATGATTCATCATCTTGTATGAAGTCTCCTAAATGGCTATCATCTTCTTCTCCAATAGGTGTTTCTAATGATACTGGATCTTGTGCTATTTTTTGTATTTCTACAACCTTTTCTACTGGAATTTCCATTTCTTTTGCAATTTCTTCTGGGGTTGGTTCTCTTCCTAATTGTTGTAATAAGTGTCTTGATGTACGTATTAATTTATTAATAGTTTCTACCATATGAACAGGTATTCTTATTGTTCTTGCCTGGTCTGCAATTGCTCTTGTTATTGCTTGTCTTATCCACCATGTTGCATATGTGCTGAACTTATATCCTTTAGTATAATCAAACTTTTCTACTGCTTTGATTAATCCCATATTACCTTCTTGAATTAAATCTAAAAATAGCATTCCTTTTCCTACATACTTTTTAGCAATACTTACAACTAATCTTAAATTTGATTCTGCTAATTTTTGTTTAGCTTCTTCATCTCCATCTAAAACTCTTTTTGCTAACTCTAATTCTTCTTCATAAGACAAAAGTGGGATTCTTCCTATTTCTCTTAAATACATTCTAACAGGGTCATCTATGTTAACTCCATCCATGTTGTTTAGATCTATTTCATCTAATTTTATATCTTCAACTGCTTCTAAATCTTCAATGTCTGGTTCTTCTATATCCAAACCGTCTTTTTCAACAGTCACTCCCATGTCTTCAAAGGCATCAAATACTTTGTCTATCTGCTCTGGATTTGCATCAGTTAATTCTGTAGCAAGTTCTCCATAAGTCATTTTTCCTTTTTCTTTTGCCTTTTTTATTATTCCATCTATTTTTTCGTTTTCAGTTACTTCTTTTTTCTCTTCTTTTATATTTTCTTTATTTTCTACATCTTTCATAGATTATAAAACCTCCTATTTCATCTTTGCTAATTTTATAATTATATCATTCAATTGTAGTTCCAGATTCGTCATTTCTTCTTTAGATAATCCTTGTGTATTTTCCAATTGCTTCAGTATAGTATTTCTTTGGCTTATTAGCTCTTCTTTTTTATATGCTATAACAATATCATTTATACTTTTTTCTAAATCCGTAATTTCAAAATCTGAAGCCATTATTCCAGATAAATAATTTATTACTTGTTCATCCTCAAACCAGTTCATTGCATTTTCTATATTAATATTACCTTTTTCACATTCTTCATACAATTTTGTTATTATTTGTTTATTTTTACTTACTTTTATTAAGTTTTCTGCAATTAGATCTTTAAAAATAGGATAAACTTTGTCTGTATAATTTATTAGCAAATATATTACTAATTTTTCCCTGTTTTTTACCTTTTCGTCTACATTTTCTTCTTCCTGAGGTGTTTCCTGTTGCTTAAAAGCAACTACATTTTTTTCTAATCTTTTTTCTGTTTTATCGTTGTTATATAGTAATTTATTTATTTCTGAATATATTGCCTCTTTAGAAACATCATAGTCCCTCGAAATTTTATCTATATAAATTTCTCGTTCCATGTTATTGTTTATTCTTGACAATATTTTTGCTACTTCATTTAAGAATTTTATCTTATCATTTACTACATCTAAATTTAATTCTTTTTTTAGCATTTTAACTTTAAATTCTACTAATGATATAGCTTTATCAACATAGTTTTGAAATCTGTCAACACCATATTTTACAACAAATTCATCAGGGTCTTTTGCTCCTTCAATTTGTAATATTCGAATATCACACCCCAGATTATTTAATATTTCTAATCCTCTAAGGGTTGCAGCTTGTCCTGCACCATCGGCATCATATCCGATAATTACTTTTTCACAACTTCTTCTTAGCAATCTTCCCTGAGCTTCAGTAAGTGCTGTTCCTAAGGATGCCACGACATTGTGTAATCCTCTTTGATGTAGAGATACCGCATCCATATATCCTTCAACCATTATTATAGTTTTTGGTCTTTCATTTTTTGCAACATTCATTGCATATAAATTTCTACCTTTACTATAAACAATATTTTCTGGTGAGTTTATATACTTAGGCTTACTATCATCTAGTACTCTGCCTCCAAAAGCTATTACTTTATTTCTAACATCTAAAATTGGAAACATCAATCTATTTCTAAATCTATCTATGTATCTTCCTTCTTGATTTCTATTTACCAAATTAGATGCTAAAATTTCTTCATCACCAAAGCCCTCGCTTTTTAGATGTTTATATAGTTCATCAAATCTACCAGAATACCCTATTAAGAACATTTTTAATGTTTTATTGTCTAGATGTCTTTTCTTTACATATTCTTGAGCAAGCTTAGCTGTTGGCTTATATAAATTTTCATGATAGAATTTTGCAGCACTTTCATTTACTTTGTAAACTTTTTCTTTAAGTTTTGCTACTCTATCATCACCAGTTCCTTCTAAAACAGGTAATTCTATGTTAGCTCTTTGTGCTAATATTCCAACTGCCTCTCTAAAAGTAACATTTTCTATCTTACTTATAAATCTAAAAACGTCGCCACCAACATTGCACCCAAAGCAATGAAAAATCTGTTTATCGGCCGACACAGAAAAAGAAGGTGATTTTTCCTTATGAAAAGGACATAATCCAAAAAAACTTCTTCCACTTCTTTTTAAATTTACATATTCAGACACTATATCTACTATATCGTTTTTACTCTTTATTTCCTCTAATAATTCATCACTATATCTCACCATTATTTAGGCAACCTTTCTCTATATTAGTATATATTCGACATAAAACCCTCAAATCCTTCTATGAGGCTTTAAATTTCTACACAACAAAAAATTAACGGATGTTTATTCCGCTAATTTTTCTTGTGATTTATTACATTGCATTAGTACCTGTATTTCCACCATCAAATGGTATGAACTTACTTACTATATTCTCGTTTGGAGTAACATTATTTAAATTTCTATGTTCTTCAAATGATACGTTTATTTTGTTGTCTATTAATTGTACAACTTCTGGCTCTGTTGCGTGTTCTGCTAAAACTAATTCACTAACTAATATTTGTTTAGCATTATTTAGCATTTTCTTTTCTCCTGTTGATAATCCTTTTTCTTTTTGCTTATAACTTAGATTTCTTACAACATCTGCTATTTCGTAAACGCTACCACTTTTCATTTTATTCATATTTTCTTGATATCTTTTATTCCAGTTGTTAGACATTTCTGTTTCACCAGCTTCTAACACTTCTAATACTTTTCCAGCTTCTTCTTTATTTATAATATTTCTTACACCTATTTGCGCTGCTTTTTCTATAGGTACCATTACCTTTACTTCACCAGGCATTTTTATTATATAATAATCTTGCTTTTCTCCTAAAATATCTTTTTGTTCTATTGCATCTATTGTTCCAGCTCCGTGCATTGGATAAACTATTTTATCTCCTACGTTAAACATATATGCATTACTCCTTTCAATGTAAATATAGGTTTTAGTTCAATAAAGGTTTTCTAAAAATCTCTCATCAACTACGTTTCTATTATAACACAAAAAATGGTAAAAGTCAAAGACTTTACCATTTTTTATTTTTGAATTTTGTAGGTTTTTTTCATATTTTTCTTATATATTTTAAGCTTTCAATGTCCTCAAATCACGCTAATACAGCGTGTTTTATATTTTACCAAATTGTTCTTTTATTTTTTTAGTATTTTTGTTTATTTCTTTATTGTAACATTATTTGTTGTAAGTAGAACCAAATCCGCCTTTTCTTTCTCCTTCTGCTGAATCATCATCTGTAACATAGAATTTTTGAAAAATTGCTTGTCCTATACAATCACCTTTTTTGATTTCTGTGTCTGTGTCCTTTATATTGTAAAAAGCAAACATTATATGTCCATCATTATCTTCATTTCCATAGTAGTCCTTATCCACTATTCCTACACTATTAGCTAATATTAATCCTTTTTTCTTTGGATTAGAACTTCTATTATATAAGCATAGCATTTCGTCATCTTGCATATATGCTTTAACTCCAGTTTTTATAAGAGTTGGTGCCATTCCTGGTTTAAATGCTGGTACTATTGTATCTTCAGCAGCCTCTACATCATATCCTGCTGAATACTTTGTTTTTCTAACTGGTAAATTTATTTCTTTATCTTCAAATCCTTTTGCTACTTCAAATCCTCTTGTTCTTCCCATATTTTATCACATACCTTTCTTTATTCTTTGTAAATTTTCTCTTTTGTATTTTTATCATTTAATAAAATAAAAGTCAAGTATTATTTTTCTCTTTTTTGAGTATAATATTTTCTTTATCACAAAGCCTTGTAAAACATACATTTGTGTGGTACAATATACATCAAATTGATAATTGGAGGAATTTACATGAGAAATGTTTTTGATGTTTTAGAAGAAAGAGGATATGTTGAACAAATGACTCATCCCGAAGAAATAAAAAAATTATTTGGAGAAAAATCTGTATCTTTTTATATTGGAATAGATCCAACTGCGGATAGTTTGCATGTAGGACATTTTGTTTCTTTAATGGTAGCTGGTCATATGCAAAGATGTGGTCATAGACCTATTATTTTAGTTGGTGGTGGTACTGCCGTAATTGGTGATCCTTCAGGAAAAACAGATATGCGTAAGATGCTTTCAAGAGAGACTATAGAAAATAACGTTAAGGGTATAAAAAAACAAATCGAAAAATTTGTTAGCTTTGAAGGTGAAAACGCTGCTATTATAGTTAATAATGCTGATTGGCTTTTGGATTTAAAATTTGTTGAATTTATGCGTGAGATTGGTTCTTTGTTCTCAGTTAACAAAATGCTTGCAGCCGAGTGTTATAAAACTAGAATGGAAAATGGCTTAACATTTTTTGAGCTTGGTTATATGCTTATGCAATCATATGACTTTTTACATTTATATAATGAGTACGGATGTAAACTACAAATGGGTGGAAACGACCAATGGTCTAACATTATTGGTGGTGTTGAATTAATTAGAAAAATTGGTAAAGATGATTCTTATGGTTTAACATTTAAACTTCTTACTACAAAAGAAGGCAAAAAGATGGGTAAAACTGAAAAAGGTGCTTTATGGCTAGATCCAGAAAAGACTTCTCCTTATGAATTTTACCAATATTGGAGAAACATTGAAGATGAGAGTGTAAGGAAAGTTCTTTGTCTACTTACATTTTTGCCAATGGAAAAAATTAATGAATTAACATCAGTTAATGATGAAAGAATTAATGAAGCCAAAAAAGTTGCAGCTTATGAAATTACGAAACTTGTTCATGGAGAAGAAGAAGCTAAAAAGGCTGAAGCTGCTAGCAATGCTTTATTTGAGGGAAAAGGCGATTTAGAACATATGCCTACTGTAAAATTAGAAAATCCAAATTGTTCTATATTAGATGCAATTATAGCTTCTGGAATTGCCCCTTCAAAATCTCAAGCTAAAACTTTAGTTGCTCAAAATGGTATATCTTTAAATGATAATGTTATTTCAGATACAGGTTATACCTTGTCTGATACAGATTTTAAAGAAGGTTATGCTATACTAAAAAAAGGTAAAAAGATATTCTATAAATTAGTAAAATAGAATTTTCTATGTAATGTATTTTTATATAATAAGAAATTTTATAATTTTCCTATTACATAAATCAAAAAAGAGTGATTCTTTGCAAAATCGCTCTTTTTTGATTATATATATTAACAAATTATACCTCCGCCTATTACAATGTCACCATCATAAAATACTGCTGATTGTCCACTTGTGATTCGTGGTTGTTTTTCATCAAATTTTACTTTTATCGTATTTTCATCTTGCATTGTTATTGTTGCTGACGCCTCTTTATACGAATATCTCGTTTTTACAGATACTTTCATCTCTCCTTTTACCAAATCTACTGCTTGTAAGTTTATATCTCTTACTAGCATTTCTTCTTGATACAACTTGTCTTCTTCTCCCACTATCAATTCATTTTTCTCTATGTTATATCCAATAACAAATAATGGAACAGGATTAGATATTCCTAAACCTTTACGTTGACCTATTGTATATTTATATAATCCAGTATGTTTTCCTAACACTTTTCCATTTACATCTACAATATTCCCTTCCTTTGGCTTTATATCTGAATTTTCTTCTAAAAACTTTTTATAGTCGCCATCTGGAATAAAGCATATATCTTCACTATCTGGCTTGTTTGCCACCATAAATCCGTTTTCTTTAGCTATTTTTCTTATTTCATCTTTAGATTCATAATCTCCTAACGGAAAAACAACTTTGTCAAGCATTTCTTTTGGAATAACATAAAGAACATAGCTTTGGTCTTTTGCTAAGTTTCTTGCCTTTTTTAAAACATTTCTTTTATATTTTTCGCTATACTCAACCTTTGCATAATGACCTGTGGCAATTTTATCTATCCCCATCTTCTTTGCCTTTTCATACATTGTTCCAAATTTTAGATATCTATTGCATCTAATGCAAGGATTTGGTGTTCTGCATTTTTTATATTCACATATAAAATCATCTATTACTTTATCTTTAAATTCAGATTTAAAATCAAGTGTATAATGCTCTATATTAATCTTATTGCATATTTTTTTTGCATCTAACATTGAGTCTAAATTACAACAAGCTCCTCCATCCCATAAGCTCATTGTAAGTCCCACAACTTTATATCCTGCTTCTTTTAATAATAATGCTGATACAGAACTATCAACTCCGCCACTCATTCCTAATAGAATACTTTCTTGATTATTGTTTTCCATATTATTTATATTGCTTTCCATTCTTAACTACATTCCTCTCGCTTAATGTTTATTTACTACTAATCTATTCACCTTGTGATTTTAATCTTAAGTATCCTAACTCGTTCCATTCATTATATGCTAAGTTTAATCTAAATACTAGTTTTGGCTTACTACCAGCTCTGTTTTTATCTACTATACAAGAATAATATCTCACATCTGGATCTTCAAACTTTTCTAAATCAAAAAACTTTGTGTCCACTTCATTTAAAGAATATTCGTATTTTCCTAAATCTTCATTATGAATTTGTTTAAACAAACATAGTGTATCTAAAACTTCTTTTACTGTTCTGCTAACGGCTAAATCGTTTATATTTAGGTTTATTGGATCTGTATTTGTTTCTGCTAATTGTAATGTAGATGCTATAAACATATTAAAGTTTTGAGCCAAATTTGAAAGTATTGTTGCTGTTCTTTTTATTTCTTCGCCATTTCCAATGTTATCTATATCAGTCTTTAATGTGTCATAAAATACATATTCAACTTTTTCTTTATAGTAGTAATTCATTATAACCTTTTTCAATTCATCGTTTGTATGATCTGTGATGTTTATAAAATACATATAATTGCTTATCTGTTTATTAAACCAGTCTGTTACAGCTGTAGTCATTTTAAACTCTTTAGAAATTTTAAGTAATCTTTTAACAAAATCTGCATGAGATTCTCCTTCTTCTTGAAGTATAAATCCATCTTCATCAACATTTGCTAAACTCTTATCATCTGGTCTATATTTAAACTCTAAAAGTTCTCCCTCTGTTTTATGAAGCTTTTGGCCATGTAATTCCTGTATTGCTGGACTATTTACTATTGTTGTTATTAAACATAACTTCATCTTTTCTTCTGACATTTCATTTGATATTATTAGCACTTTTTTCTTATGGATTAAGGCTATATATGAAGCTACATTAATTGTAAATCTACTCTTACCAGAGTTTGAAGGCATAGCAAATGCCATTGTTTCGCCTTGTCTTACTCCTTTAAACACACTAGATAAGATTTTAAATGGTAACTCTAATCCATTTGTTAATGTATTATTTCCTTGAACTAAAAAATCTGTAATATTCTCATTTAAAATAGCTCTCTTAAATTTTTCTGTAACAGTTATTTGTTCTATAGCACTTTCAACTTCTTCAATAGACATTTCGTCATATAATTTGTAATCTAAAATCCCTGCAATTTCTCTTTGTATTGTTCTAACTGGAATAGCCAAATAGCTTTTTCTTATAACAAATAACTTTTTTAATTCTGTATATACACTCTCCATGCTTTCTTTAACTTCGTTATATTCTGCTTTTAGTTTTGCCTTTAATCTATCTATTTCTGGTGTTTTCTTAGCAAAGTTAAAACCTGCCTTAGCAGCTTCTGGAGCATATTTTTCTGCATCAGTGAAAATTACAGTTTTATATATATTTAAAATATCATCATTAACAAAATAACATTCGTCATATTTAAAATAATACACAGCAATCGCTTTTACCTCATTAAGCAACATTCCTATATACTTTCTTTCTAATTCATCATCAGCTAAAGCAGGAGGATAACCTATATCAAAATTTTCTTCTTTACTAGCCTCTTCCCTTTCTTTTCTTTCTTGTTCCTCTTTTTCTTCGTTTTCTCTTCTTTCTATTTCTTGAAGTCTTTTAATTGCTGGTAGAGCTTCTAGTAAATTATTTTCATCAAGTTTCCTTTGTATATTCTCAATCTCATCTCTATTTTTATCTGTTACTTTAATCTTATCAACAATGCTTCTTATTTTTTCAATTTGACTTTCCATAAAACCTATTCTCCCTTTCATTTGTAAAACTTTATACTAAAGATTTTATCATAAATTTCACAAGAATAAAAGGGGCTTAAAAAATTTTTAAGCTCCTTTATTCTACTTTTGAAAACAATACTTCATTATTACTATTAAAAATAATTTTATACATTGTTTTTTCTTCTATATCTTCATTTTCAAATAAATCCTTGTAATCTCTCTCCAAAAATCTATCCCTTGTATTAACAAACACATATGAATAATTCTCATTTCTTAATATGTTTGTAAATTCATCTTTTCCCATAGTCAGTTTAGAACTTTTATTTCCAATCCTTAATGGTAAAAACTCGTATTTTACTATTGTTATTTCCCTTCCATCAACCAAATTACTTATATAATACACTTTAGCATCTTTATCAATCATATCTGAATATTTTAAAATTCCTGTATATTTTTCTCTATAAGCAATTCTTGCTTGTTGGTTCGTTTTATTTTGAATATAATTCTTGTTTATCGTATCAATTGGTAAAAACGTAATCATTATTGCCAGAATTATAAACATATATGATGTTTTCAAATTTTTATCCTTATAGTTTTGTTCAATCATAAAAATATTTATAATAGTTATTGCAAATGGGATTGCAGATAAATATCTTTCATAACATGCTAAGATAACTGCCTCTTCTGGTGTAAATATAAATAGAAAAATTAATAATAATCCAAATATACAAATCCCCCAAAATATCAGCATAGCAATAGATATAATTGCAAAAGTTTTTTTACTTTTTTCATCCATAAAAAATACATAAGAAATTATATCAAATCCAATCAAAAACATAGCTAAGTTAATGACATTCATTTTCCTAGAAGTTAATGTTCCTGACCACAAAAACAGTTCATTTACATATCTCTTGATAGTCGTTTTTTGATAATATTCTCCATTACCACTTAATACATCTTTAATTTTTGAAATACTAATATTTTCCATATTCCACTTGATATTTGCATCATTAATATTAAGCTTTATCAACCATGCACCATAAAAAATTAGAACTCCTGCTATAACTATAAGCAATAATTTTATATTATCTTTTCTATCTTGTCCTTTTTTTCTGGTTAATAATATGTTAAGTCCAAATATAATTATGGCTACAATAACATATGCAATTCCTATAGATTTAGATAAGGTCATTGCTATGCATCCTAAAACAACAGAAGCTTTTTCACCTTTTTCTGCTATGTTTATCCAACTATAAATAACATATGCTAGCATACAAGCTAGAAATCCATCCATAAACAATGTTATATAGAAATTATCATAAAACATTATTGGAAGCAATAATATTATTGGTATTAAAACTACTAATTTTTTTAGGCTTTTATCCCATTTAATATTTCTTAGTAATGGAATTATGAAAGATGCATATAGTATGTTTAATGCAATTATAATTGTATCTTCTGAATATGCCCTTTTTATAATTAGCATAAAATATTGAAAAATGCTTATAAAAGGTGGATACTCGCTATATTCTATAATATCTCCAATTCCAAAACTTCCACATTCGTACATGTTTTTTACTATTAATCCCCAATGTGAAAACTCATCAAATTCTTGAAACAATATTCCTTTATTAAATAGTACAAAAATTAAATATAGTAGAGCATATACTACCACTCCTGGTGTAAGTATGTCGTCTTTTATATTTATTGATTTTCTATTTTTTATATAAGAATAAATTATATAAATCATGCAACATAGAGTAATTGCCATTACTGCAATTACTCCATATATAAGCTTATTAAATATTCCAAATACATATATTGCGAGCACAATTTCAATAACTGAAATTGGTATACTTACTTCAATTTTTGTTTTCGTTTTTATAGTTAATGCAATTGAATTAATTAAAATAATTATAAATGTAAATATATATTCCATTTTATTTTTCCTTATTGAACTTAATTTATGTTTTATTAAATATATAAAATAGCTCTAAATCCAACATCTTTAGATGTATCAGTGGTATTTACTGTATAAGTCATATTATCCTCACCTCTAAATGATGTAAAATAGTCTGTTTTAGAAAATCTTCCTCCTCTATTAACTCCTCCATTTAAAATGTTATTTCCAATTCTCCAAGCACATACCTCTGTTGTCCATTCTCCCAAGTTGCCTGCCATATCATTTATTTTACATTGCTCATCACCAATTGTTCCTGTATTTGTTAAGTTGGTATTTTTAGTAGTCCTCATAGAATAATCATTTGCATTTGAACATTCTTGTATATATACTATTGCAGTATCCCATGCATAGCTATTTGTTAAATAGCTATTTATTTCTACATATATGTTTTTACATGCAGATATCGCACCTGTCTGATTAATATAATTCCATAATGTTCCTTTTTTTAGTTTCTCTGTTGTATTGCTATTATCTGCACTAATTCTTGAATTTGCTTTTCCACCTGTTCCATAGCTTGCTTCATATCTTGCTATATAATATCCACCATTAGTTACAGCACTAATCTTGAAAGTATCAACTTCATCACCATTTTCTGTTGCACACCAATATGGAGATATACCATTTTGTACATAATCGTAAGAATAAATTGCATCATATGTGCATAAGACTTTTTCTCCTGTGCTGTTGAATGCATATCTAGCTAACTGTATCTCTTTACCATTTGATAATGTTCCATTATCCGAATATGGGGTTGTAGCATCTCCATTAGTATCCTTTGTTACAGGTACCCATACATATTGATTGCCTCTTCCATTAAAGATATCATCATCTTCGATTACAACTCCCTCTATAACACTTGAGCCACTATCTTCCGCAACTTTAAATCCCTTTGGAATAACAACCGTATCTCCATTTTTATCTTTTACTGTTTTATTTTCTTCAACATAATTACCTGCACTTTTTATTTTTCCAAACTCAGATTTATCAATTCCTAAAATTTTATCCATATCATTATCAACTGTATCTAGTTGTTCTTGTTCATTCGCACTTGCATTTGCATATTTTTCCTTTCCCTCTTGAGCCTTTTTTATTATTCCATTATTATCTAGCACTAGCCTTATACTTATTCCTGCCAAGATTAATAATACAACAATTGTTATTACAAGTGCCACCAATGTTATACCTGATTGTTTATTTCCTTTCTTTAAAATTTTTCCTTTGTTATTTTCCATAACGTCTTCCTCCTTAATTTTTATTTTTTTGTATGCTTAATATCTAATTCAATTAACATTTTATAATAAGATGTTATTTTTTACAATACTTTTTTTCATTTATCCCACCTCATTTTTTACAAAATTAATTCAATTTTTATCAATAAATAAATTCTTTAGATTTAATGAGAAAACTGTAGAAAATTGAAGAATTTTGAAACATATGGAAGAATAATCGTTAGAATCTGAAATTGACAGGTCCTAGCTTGTTTCCTATAATATAGACACTCATCTCTTTAAATATATATTTTATATAAGAAATTTCAACATGATTTTCTTATATAAAAAAATAGGACTAGGTATAACCCATGTCCTATTTCTTAACTCATCTGTAAAATTGATTGTTTATTATAGACTACTAAATAAAACTATATAAAAATAAATTATTTAATACTTATTATTTATTTTCGTCTTTAACTTCTTCTACTTTTTCTTCTTTTACAGTATCTGTAACTTCTTCAACTACTGGTGTAGCTGTTTCTACTGCTGGAGCTTCTACTGGTTCTTCTGCAATTGCTTCAGCCTCAGCAACTGGCTCTTCAACTAAATCTTCTTTAACACTTACATATTTAGTCTCTATTTTTGCTCCTACATCTTCCTTAGTCTTAGCAGCTTTACCTACTCTATCTCTTAGGTAATATAGTTTAGCTCTTCTTGCTTTACCCTTTCTAACTACTTCAACTTTTTCTACTAATGGTGAATGAATTAAGAATGTTTTTTCAACTCCAACACCATAAGCAACTCTTCTTACTGTAAATGTGGCATTAACGCTACCACCTTGCTTTTTAATAATAATTCCTTCGAATACTTGGATTCTTTCTCTGTTTCCTTCTTTAATTCTTTGATGTACTCTTACTGTATCACCAACTTTTAAATCAGGAATTTTATTTTTTAATTGTTCATGTTCAATTGATTTTATGATATCCATTTATATTCTCCTTTCTTTAAATTTATTTTATATTTTTTTCACTTTCCAGATACTTCTTTGCTTTTTCTAATTCTTCATCACTCAGAAGTTCTGGTCTTTTTTTGAATGTATTTAATATAGAACTTTTTGTTCTCCATTCTTTTATTTTTTTATGATTACCAGATTTTAAAACCTCTGGCACTTCTCTATTTTGAAAACTTTCTGGTCTTGTATATTGTGAATATTCTAGCAAACCATTTGAGAAAGACTCCTCATCTGTTGAATTTTGACTTAAAACTCCTTCGACATATCTACTAACACTATCTACTAAAACCATTGCTGGTAATTCGCCTCCTGTTAGTACATAATCTCCTATTGAAATTTCCTCATCCACAATTTCGTCCAAAACTCTTTGATCTATTCCTTCATAATGACCACATAGTAGTATTAAGTTTTCCTCTTGTGCTAATTCTTTTACTTTTTCTTGATTTAATTTTTTGCCTTGTGGCGATAAGTATATAACTTTTGAATTGCTTTCTGCTACGGATTTATAAGCATCATATACAACATCAGCCCTCATAACCATTCCTGCTCCTCCACCATAAGGAGTATCATCTACTTTTTTGTGCTTATCTTTAGAAAAATCTCTAATATTTACTAAATTTATATCTATAAGATTTTCCTTAGACGCTCGTTCGATTATACTATGTTTCAGTGGTTCAAACATTTCTGGAAACAATGTTAATATTGTAAACTTCATAAAACTCCTTTCGAAGTTTAGAGTGTTAATAAATCAAGTTATCTAGATTCACTCTTACTTCTATTTGTACTTAAAGTAATCCTTCTATTATATGAACTATAATTTTTTCATTTTTTAAATCAATTTCTTTTAACACTTCTGGAATAGATGGTAATAATACCTGTTTTCCCATTTCATCTTTTACAACATAAATGTCGCTACTTCCACTATTATAAATATCATCAACTTTTCCTAACAGTTTTCCCTCATCTGTGTAGACTGGAAGTCCTAACAAATCAGCTATAAAGTATGTGTCTTTTGGAAGCTTCTTAGCATGTTTTCTGTCTATTTTTAAATAACAGTTTATATACTTTTCTGCTTCTTCGATGGTATTTATACCTTTAAATTTTATAATCACCATGTTTTTATGATAATTAACTTGTTCTATTTGAAATAGTTGTAATTCGTTTTTCTTTTCTATATAAACTTCATTTAGTTCTTCAAATCTTTCTACATCATCTGTAAAAGGAACAACTTTTACTTGACCCTTTATCCCAAATGTATTTACAATTTGACCAACTTCAAAATATTCAACCATTATTCTTCCTCAAATATAACTCCTACATTTTTTTGTTCGTTAGATGTAACTGACTTCATTATTGTTCTAATTGCTTTTGCAACTTTGCCTTGTTTTCCTATAACCTTGCCCATATCGCTTTGAGCAACTTTTACTTTTAAAAGTATTCCTTTTTCGTCGTCTATTCTTGTTACTTTAACTTCTTCTTTGTTTTCAACAAGATTTTCTATAATTGTTTTTAAAATTTCTTCCATTTTTCTGCCCTTCTTTATTTGCTAAATTATTTTGCTTTTTCTATTAAAGCCTTTACTGTATCTGTTGGTTTTGCACCATTTTTAATCCAGTATTCAACTTTTTCCTTATCTAAATTTATTGTAGCTGGATCTGTCATAGGATCATATGTTCCTATTTTTTCTACTATTCTTCCATCTCTTGGTGATCTTGAATCAGCAACTACGATGTGATAGAATGGAGCTTTTTTTGCACCTTGTCTTTGTAATCTTATTTTTACCATGTATTTCACCTCCTGAAAATTTATCGCTAGACACTAAATTTAAATTCAATTTATTTTCTAACTTTGTATATATAATATTCTAGGCTATTTTTATAGCTTCAAATAATAATATCAGTATAATACTACTTTTACATTAATTTTTTTAAATCCTTAGGATCCATATTCTTCATTTGGCTCATCATCTTTTTCATTGACTTGTTATCTTTCATTTTCTTCATCATTTTTTGTGTCATTTCAAAAGATTGCATAAATTTATTTATTTCTTGTACTGATGTTCCACTACCTTTTGCAATACGGATTCTTCTATTTGCATTTAAAAGTTTTGGATGTCTTCTTTCTTGGTCTGTCATAGAACAAATAATTGCTTCTATTCTAACAAATTCTTTCTCATCAACCTTTAAATCTTTTATATCAGCCATTCCTGGTATCATCTTTAATATTGATGAAAAAGATCCCATCTTTTTTACTTGTCTTAATTGTGCTAAATAGTCATTTAAATCAAATTCCTTTTTAGCCAATTGCTTTGTTAGCTTTTCTGCTTCTTCTGCATCAAAAGCCTCCTCAGCTTTTTCTATAATTGAAAGTACATCACCCATTCCAAGAATTCTTGATGCCATTCTATCTGGATGAAATACTTCTAATTCGCTTAATTTTTCTCCAACACCTGCAAACTTTATTGGTTTGCCTGTTACCTTTTTTACTGATAAAGCTGCACCACCACGAGTATCACCATCTAATTTTGTTAGGATTACTCCATCAATTCCAAGTGCATCGTTAAATCCTGTTGCAACATTTACAGCTTCTTGACCAGTCATTGCATCAACTACAAGCAATATTTCATGTGGATGTACACTTGACTTTACATTTTTTAATTCATTCATTAATTCTTCATCAATTTGAAGTCGTCCTGCTGTATCTAATATTATAACATCATTCAATTTGCTCATTGCAATGCTTATAGCTTGTTTTGCAATATGTACAACATCTTTTGAATTTTCATTAGCGTAAACTGGTATTCCTAGCTGACCTCCAACAACTTGTAACTGTTTTATAGCAGCTGGTCTATAAACATCGCATGCAACAAGTAATGGTTTCTTTCCTTGTTTTCTTAATAGGTTTGCAAGTTTTCCTGCTGTTGTTGTTTTACCAGAACCTTGTAATCCTACTAGCATTATAATTGTTGGTGGATTCGGACTAAGATTAATTCTACTTTCAGTTCCACCTAATAATTCAACTAATTCATCTTTAACAATTTTTACTACTTGTTGTCCTGGTGTTAAAGACTTTAAAACGTCTTGCCCTAATGCTTTTTCTTGGATTGTACTAATAAACTCTTTTACAATTTTATAGTTAACGTCAGCTTCTAGTAATGCAAGTTTTACTTCTCTTAGCATATCTTTCAAATCTGACTCTGTAATTCTCGTTTTTCCTCTTAGTTTTTTTGTAAATTCTTGTAGTTTAGAAGATAATCCCTCAAAAGCCATATTAGCCACCTTTCTCTATTTCAAATTATTACTTTTATAATAATTCTAGTATACATTTTTGTTAAATTAATTCAATGTTTATTAGTTTTGTGAAAATGTAAGTAGTTCTTTTCTTACACTATTTAAAATCTTTTCCACTTTTTTGTCTGACGATTCATCATTGATTTTACTTAATTCTGAAATTATATTTTGAATCTGTCTTTCTTGATTTAATGTTTTTTTCATAATTCCTAACTTCTTCTCATATTCTAGAAGTTTGCTTTCCCCTTTCTTTACTATATCATTCACGGCTTGCCTAGTAATATTATAATTTTCGGCAATTTCAGTTAAAGATAAGTCGCAATTAGCATAGTCGTTTAATATATTAAGCTGTTTCTTTGTAAGTAACGCTCCATAAATCTCGCATAACATTCCAATTTCAACCTTCTTTTCCATCAAAGCACCCTTTCTAAAGTAATTTTCCTTTTGTAATGCTTATATACTTTACAACATTTTTTACAATTTGTCAAGTGTTTTTACTTTATGTTTAGAATATTTCACATATAATATCGTAATCTCTAGCATCTATAATCTTACATTTTACGAACTTGCCGACAAGATTCTCACAAACATTTTTATCTTTAATATGAATATAAGCTAGTCCATCTATTTCTGGAACGTCCATATAACTTCTTCCAAAATAGTATTTTTTATCTTGAGTAGTCCCTTCTACTAATACCTCTATTTCTTTTCCAATTTTTTTCTGTTCATTCTCTTTAGACACTTCTTGTTGTAATTTCATCAGTTTATTATATCTTTTCTTTTTGGTCATAAGATGTATTTGATTTTGCATTCTTGCTGCGGGTGTACCTTCTTCTTTTGAATAAGTAAATGTTCCCAATTTATCAAATTTTTCTTCTTTCACAAAATCACACAACTCATTAAAGTCTTCCTCAGTTTCCCCTGGGAATCCTACCATTAATGTTGTTCTTATTATTACATCTGGTATTTCTATTCTCAATTTATGTACAATATTTCTTATGCTTGCTCCATTGCTTTGTCTATTCATTTTCTTCAAAACCGAATCCGATATATGTTGAATTGGTATGTCAAAATATTTGCAAATTTTTTCTTCACTTTTTACTACTTCAATAAGCTCGTCTGTAATTGTTTCTGGATATGTATATAAAAATCTCAACCATTTTAATCCCTTTATTTTTGTTAACTCTTTTAAAAGCTTTGCTAATTCTGGCTTTCCATATATATCTATTCCATATTTTGATGTATCTTGAGCTATTAGAATAATTTCCTGTATTCCTGTCTCTACTAGTTTTTCTGTTTCTTTAACAATATCTTCTATTGGCCTACTTTCAAACTTTCCTCTTATATATGGAATAGCACAATATGTGCATCTGTTATCACATCCCTCTGCAATTCTAACATATGCATATTGCTTTCCTGTTGTTATAACCCTGTTATCAAAATCCAAACTTTGAGTCATCTCTACTGGTTTATTTTCTATTTTTGAAAATACCTCTTCAAAGATATTATTATTTTTTTCTTTATTTGTAGCATATTCGCTATATTTAATAAAAATATCAACTTCAGGTATTGCTTTTTCTAACTCGTCTTTGTATCTTTCCACTAAGCAACCTGTTGCAATTAATACTTTACAGTTACCATATTTAGGATCTTTATATTTTGCCATTTCCAATATTGTATTTATCGCTTCTTCTTTAGCTGATTCTATAAATCCACATGTATTTATTACTATTACATCTGCTTTTTTAGCATCATTTACAACTTCATACTTTCTATCTTTAAAAAGTCCTATCATCATCTCTGTATCTACTAAATTTTTACTACACCCTAATGATATAAATCCTACTTTCATATATTATCTCCTTTATTTCTACTTTCAGCTAATCCATTAATTATTAGATTTAATTATTTTGTTTAACCATTCTATTTTATTTATCAATTTGGTATATGTCTTTTTAGAAATCTTAGATTGATTGCCATTAGCATAATCAATCGCCAATCCTTTCATATCAACTAATTCAAATCTATTTTCCACTTTTTTTCCATTGTCTAAGACATATATTGGTGTATAATCCACCTTCTTTAACTCAGCCTTATCTGAATCTGCTTCCTTAGTTATTTCTATGTTTAATATCAATTCTACATCTGCATTTTCATATTTCAATGACGAAATATAATTTCCCAAAGAATATGCTACTAAAACATTTTTTCCATCTGCATTCTGCAAAATCTCCATAGGTTCTATTACTGAAGGGTGAGAACCTAAAATTGCATCAGCTCCGTTTTCTACAAGAAAGTCTTTTACTTGTTTTTGCCAAGAACTTATGCTACTATCATTTACCTCTCCCCAATGCATTATAACTAGTATATAATTTGAATTTTCTTTTGCATATTTTAAATCTTCCATTACTCTTTCTTCTGAATATAAGTTTACTTTCGATTTTTCCTCTTCAGACAAATCTGCGCTATTACTCAATCCATATGTATATCCTAAAACTGCAACTTTTATGCCTTTAACCTCTTTTATAATTCCTGTAAAATTCGTCTCTTCATTCTCATTTTTGTTTCCAGTAATATCCATTCCGGCTTCTTGTATTTTACTTATCGTTTCTTCCAATCCTTCTTCTTTGTAGTCCAACGAATGGTTATGAGCAACAGATATCATATTTATTCCAGATTTTTTTACGGCTTGTAAAAATTCTATTGGGCTATTATATTTTCCAATTTCTGAATAATCACTACTGCTTATAAAATTCGTTTCTAACGTTCCTACCGATATGTCTGATCTGTTTACAAATTTTGTAATTTTCTCAAACATATGTGTAAAATCATATGTATCTCCTTGTTTAGCATCTTCTATCATATCAGCTCCACATAATATATCTCCAACCGCTGAAATTTTAGCTGTTGTCGTTCCTCCATTGACTGCCTCTGGTGTAGCGGGTGTGGCTAATGCAGTAAATATTTCTTGAGTTTGATTTTCCAACTCTTGTTTTTGTTTTGCCAATAGTTCTTTATCTTTATATTGTTTGTATCCCAATATGCCTATTGCTATTATAATGATTACAATAAGGGCCGTAGAAATTATTATAAAGTTTCTATTTGTAATAAATTCCGTTATATTTTTATTATTTCTAACATTTCTTCTGTTTCTCATATTTCTTGTTCCTCTCTTCATACTTTTCTACTTAATAAATTTCGCTTAATATTTTATAAAAATTACCATTCTATTTCATCTATTGATTTAGGATTTTGATTAATTATTATATCTTCTGATTTTCCATTTTTAAAATGTATTATTTTGTCTGCCATAGGAGCTATTGCTGTGTTATGAGTTATTATTATTACTGTCATATTTTCTTTCCTACATGTATCTTGTAGTAATTTTAATATTTGCTTACCAGTATTATAATCAAGTGCACCTGTTGGTTCATCACATAATAATAACTTTGGATTCTTAGCAATCGCTCTCGCAATTGCAACTCTTTGTTGCTCCCCTCCTGATAGTTGTGAAGGAAAATTATTGCTTCTATTTTTTAGTCCAACTTTTTCTATTGTTTCTTTAGGATTTAATGGTTTCTTGCAGATTTGAGTTGCCAATTCTACGTTCTCTATAGCTGTTAAATTTTGTACTAAATTATAAAATTGAAATACAAATCCTATATCTTCTCTTCTATAATGTGTTAATTGTCTTTCTGAGAATTTGTCAACTCTTTGTCCATCTATTATTACTTCTCCAGATGTTACACTATCCATACCACCTAACACGTTAAGTGCTGTTGTTTTACCAGCTCCACTTGGTCCAACTATTGTTACAAGCTCCCCTTTTTTTATTTCAAAGCTTGCTCCATCCAAAGCTCTTATCTTATTTTCTCCCACAACATATTCTTTTACTACATTTCGAAATTCTATATAAGCCATCTTATCTTCCTTTCTTTTTAATCTACACTTTTTAATGAGTCTATCATGCTTATTTTTTTCAACGTATGATTTACAGCAATATTTATTATTTCAGCAAACACTATCGTTATTATAATTCCATAAACATAACACATTGTTCCAAAATCGTAATTAAACATTAACATGTCTAACTCACATGTTTTTATTGCATACATAGACAAAGCATAACCTCCAAATAAACCTAATATAATTCCTATAGCTGTTAAAATTCTTGTTTCTTTTATTATATAATTGAAAACTTCATTGTCGTAAAAGCCTAAAACTTTTATTGTTGCTAGTTCTCTGATACGCTCGCTTATATTTACATTAGACAAATTATATAATACTGCAAATGCAAGCAATCCCGCTGAAACAATTAATATATACACTACTAATTTCATTTTATCCATTACCATAGCAAATATATCTTTTGTCATTGACAAGAAATTTACGCCTGACACTATTTCTTTATCGTTTAATATTTCTTTTCCAATAGCATCCTCATCATCTTCTGATGTTTGTTCTACTTCTTTTATAAGTATTGCATTAGGTTTATAACTATTTTCTCCATATAAACTATTATATTCTTCGCTAGACATATACATATAATGGTAAATATAATTTTCTGTTATAGCTCCAACCTTTACATCTTTTTCAATATTATCCGTATTTTTTATTTTTATGGTATCTCCTACTTTTATGTCCAACAATTTAGCAAGTTTCTCTGAAATTACTACAGAGTTGTTACTTAATTTATAGTGTTCATTCTTTTTTGTTCTAGATTTTAGACTTATAAAATTATCTAAATTGTCAACATCCTCTGTAACAAGTAGGTTTATAGTTTGAGAATTTTGTACGCTTGTAATTTCTACAGTTTTTTCATAGCATGTTAAAGTATTATCTATTTTTTCAAATGATTTTATTTTTTCATTTTCTTCTTTTATTTGTGAGTTTGTAATGTCATCTTTTAATTCAATACTTCCATCATATTTAAATATTTCTCCATATTGATTTGGAATCATATTACTAATTGCATTTCTTATTCCAAATCCAGCTATTATCAAAGAAGTACATCCAGCTACACCAATTATTGTCATTAAGAATTTCTTTTTGTATCTAAATAGATTTCTTGCCGTAACTTTTTGTGTAAATTTCATTCTTTTCCAAATAAAAGTAACTCGCTCTAGTAAAATTCTTTTTCCTGGCTTTGGAGCCTTAGGTAGCATCAGTGTTGCAGGTCTTTCTTTTAATTCTTTAGCGCATGTATAAACAGTTGCGCCAATTGTACATATTAGAGCAAAAATTATTCCAATAAAGCCTATATCTAACCTAATTGTGCAATCTGCTTTTGGAAGTGGATACATCATTCCATACATTGTTGTAACTATATTTGGAATCACTTTAAAACCTATTAACATTCCTGCAATTCCACCAATTATAGTAGCTAGAAAAGCATATATTAAATATTTCATAGATATTTGTAGTTTATTGTATCCTAATGCTTTCAATGTTCCTATTTGTACTCTTTGTTCTTCTATCATTCTCGACATAGATGTTAAACTTATTAACGCTGCCACTAAGAAAAACACTACTGGAAATACCTTTGCAAGGTTTGCAATTCTATCTGTGTCTTGCATATACTCTGCATATCCATAATTTGAATTTCTATCTAAGACATACCATGTTGGTTTTTCCACCTTGCCTATCTGTGTTTTAGCATCATTTAGCTTTGTTTGAGCTTCTTCTAACTTAGTCTGCGCTTCTTTTTGTTTTTCTTCTAATGTTTTTTCATTCTCTGATATTTCATTTTTAGCATTTTCAAGCTTTTGCTCTGCTATTTGTAGTTGTTTTTCTGTTGATGCTTTTTGAGCTTTTAACTTTTCTTTATTATTTTGTACTTCTTTTTCTGATGTTAAAATTTTACTTTCTGCATCTTGTATTTCTTTTTTTGCTGTATCTATTCCATTTTCTATAGTTGCTATTGTTATTTGTAGATTATTAGCTTCTATTCCTTGTTGCTGTAATTGGCCTTCTATTCCCCCTATTGCTTGATTAACCTTTTCCAAGCTTAATTGCAATACATTTTTGCTTGTTGTCAACTCTGCTATTTTATCCTGATTCTCCTCAGGATTTTTATTTAATTCTGCTAGCATATCTTCTATTTCTGCAATTTGCTTTTCCAAATCACTTTTTTGTCCTTTTAATGTATCATATTGTGATTTTATACTCTTTAAATTTTCTAGATTTGATTGCATTTCGGCTACAGCATAATTTACTTCACTTTTCTTGCTTTCTAAAGTTTTTTTACCTTCTTCTATCTTTGTTTCCGCATTGCTTAATTCTTGTTGTGCCTGAGAAAACTGTGTTTGTGCTTTGCTTTTATTCGATTCTAATTCTTTTTCTGAATTTTCTATTTGTTGTTTTGCATCATCTATTTTGGTTCTAGCATTATTTAGTTCTGTTTCAACTTCTTGTTTTTGACTATCATACTTATTTTGAGCTTCCTCTAATTTTTCTGTTGCACTATCTATTATCTCGTTATACCTTATTTGTTTTCTTTCTTCTGAAATTTCTTTTATATTATTTAATACCTTTTCAACTTTATCGTTATAATCATCTTCATATGTTTTTAAATTTTTAGCATCTTCAACAGAAACATACGCAATTGTATAAACATCCATATTTATGTTTTCTTTTGGCATAAACATGTAATAATTAACACTACCTGCTCCAAGTTTACTTGTTCCTCTTGATCTGGATATGTACAAAGGTGATTTTATTGTACCCACAATTTTTAATTTATTTTCTTTTACTATACTGCTTGACTCATTATCTTCACTATTTTCTTCAACATCTTCTACTTTTGTAAGTGAAGTTTCAATTTCTTCTGGATTTACTGTAATGCAGTCTCCAATTTTATATTTTGTTCCTTTTAAAAAATCCTCTTCTACCACACATTCAGTTGAATCTTGTGGCATTTTACCTTCTATAAGTTCTAATTTATTCAGTTCTTCTGGCATTGATTCAATTTTTAAAACAAACTCTTTTTCTCCATTATTTAAAGTTGCATCAAAACTATATGTGGCAACAACATTTTCAATGCCCTCCACATTTTTTAATGCTTCTATATCTCCATCGGTTAGTCCTAATGTTGATATAACATCTATATCCATAACGTCTTGTTTATCATAATAAGTATCAACAGTATCTTTCATATCAGGGCTGGTTGCTTTAAGCCCAGCAAAAAATCCCACGCCTAATAGTACTATCATAACTATAGATAGAAAGCGTTTAAAAGTATTTTTTATTTGCCTAATACTATCTTTTAATAACGATTCTTTCATAGAAAATTTTCCTTTCCTCTCTTGCCAAAACAACTCCTGAAATCCCATTTGTTGAACTTTTAATATATGATTTTATAGTTTTATTTTATAGTTACATTTTCTGCCCCTGCAATTTCTTGCAATTCTTCTAGTATCTCTTTTGTTAAATATAATCCTCCTGCTGGATCATGTCTTTCTCCATTTATGATTTCTACTGGAATATTATTCTTATCTCCTGTAAAGAATTTTAGTGCACCTCTTAGTCTGTCTTTTTGTTTCTCAGTTATATTAGTTATATCTATTACTAAGTTTTGTTTTTTTACACTTTCTAATTTTTTAATTTCTCTTGCAACAATTTTAGGTTCTTCATCTTCTCTAATACTTAGTCTCCCTTCAACTAATACAATATTTTCATCTACCAATTCATTTGAACATTGCATATAACAGTTTTCAAAGATTATTATTTCGCAACTGCCATACAAATCTTCCACTGTTACAAAAGCCATTATTTTATTATTCTTTGTATATTTCTTCTTTACACTTGTTATTATTCCAGCCAATTTTACAAACTGACCATCTTTTGCAACTGATGTTCTTATGCTTTCTGCCTGCATATTTCCTTCATTTTCCTCAGCTGTCTCACTTGCCTCTCTCATTTGTAATGTATTAATATTCGACTGTTTCAATATTTGCTCTCTATATTTTTCTAATGGGTGTCCAGAAATATATATTCCTAACATTTCTTTTTCCATTGATAATAATTCCTGATCTGTATATTCTTTTAAAGTTGTGTAATTATATTTAAGTTTTTCTAAATCCTCACTTTCGTCTGAACTAGCTCCCATATCAAACATAGATACTTGTCCTTGAATATTCTTTTTAGAAGCTCCACTTATTGTATCTATTATATCCTCAAACGACGCCATTAAAGTACTTCTTGTTTCTTCAAATTCATCAAAGGCTCCTGCCTTTATTAAACTCTCTATACACTTTTTATTAACAGCTTCTTCTTGCATTCTTTCACAAAAATCTGTAAAACTTTTATATTCTCCTAGTTTTTCTCTGTTGGCAACAATAGCATCGACTGCAGCAACACCAACATTTTTTATGCTTCCAAGCCCAAATCTTATTTTCCCGTTATCAACTGTAAATCTTGTAAAACTTCTATTTATATCTGGTTTTAATATGTCTATATGCAATCTTTTGCACTCATCTATATACTCTGGAATCTTATCCAAATTTCCTAAAAAGCTGTTAAGCATAGCTGCCATAAACTCATTTGGATAATATGTTTTTAAATATGCTGTTCTATAAGAAACTACAGCATAGCATGCAGCATGCGATTTGTTAAATGCATATTTAGCAAATTCTGCCATTTCGTCAAAAATTTTGTTAGCTGAAACTTCATCTATTCCATTTCTTACACATCCTGGTACAATTACGTTGCCGTTTTCATCTACCTGTCCATTTATAAATATTTCTCTTTCTTTTGCCATTACGTCTAGCTTTTTCTTTCCCATTGCACGACGTACTAAGTCTGCACGTCCAAGTGAATAGCCTGCTAAATCTCTAACAATTTGCATAACTTGTTCTTGATACACCATACATCCATATGTAACTTTTAATATTGGTTTTAATGATGGATGTGTATATACTGCGTGGTCAGGATCCTTTTTATTTGCAATATATCTAGGAATTTGATCCATAGGACCTGGACGATATAGTGAGACTCCAGCTATAATATCTTCCAAACAGTCTGGTTTTAATTCCTTCATAAAGTTTGTCATTCCCTGGCTTTCAAACTGAAATATCCCCACAGAATTTCCATCTTGCCATTGTTTAAATACTTTAGGATCATTCATTTCCTTATCAAACTCAACATCTATATTTTGATCTTTTTTTACCAAATCTATAGTATCTTGTATAACAGTTAATGTTCTTAACCCTAGAAAGTCCATCTTTAATAGTCCAAGTTCTTCTAGTGTTGTCATTATATATTGAGTAGAAATCATACCCTCTCTAACATATAATGGAACATAGCTTACAACTGGATCTTTTGTAATTACTATTCCGCACGCATGAGTAGAAGCCTGCCTTGGCATTCCTTCTAAAGCCATTGCAATATCCAACAATTTCTTTGTTTCCGGATTAGTTTCATATTCGTTATTTAATTCTTTGTTTTGCTCTAATGCCTTTTTTATTGTAATATGTAATTCATTTGGTATCATTTTGGCCAATTTATCTGCTACTGCATATGGCATATCTAAAACTCTTGCCACATCTCTAATTACCATTCTAGCAGACATAGTTCCAAATGTTATTATTTGTGAAACATGATCTGGACCATATTTTCTTGAAACATAATCTATTACTTCTTGTCTTCTTTCATAACAAAAGTCAACATCAAAATCGGGCATACTAATTCTTTCTGGATTTAAGAATCTCTCAAATATTAATCCGTATTTAATAGGATCAATATCTGTTATTTCTATAGCATAAGCAACAATAGATCCAGCTCCAGAACCTCTTCCTGGTCCTACTGGTATTCCTTGAGTTTTTGCATAATGAATATAATCCCAAACAATTAAGAAATAATCAACATATCCCATTTGCTTAATAACACCTAATTCATAAGCAACTCTATCTAATATCTCTTGCGAAGGATTTTCCCCATATCTATTTTTTATTCCATCTTCGCATAATTTTTTTAAATAATCATAGTGTGTAGAAAACTCTTCTGGCACATCATAATTGGGTAATATAGTGTGTCCAAACTCAAATGTAACATTACATTTATCAGCTATTTTCACAGTATTTTCGATTGCCTCAGGAACTCCTGAAAAATAATCACTCATTTCTTCTGGAGATTTTATATATAGCTCGTCTGTTTCAAACCTCATTCTGTCTTCATCTGTTATCTTCTTTCCAGTTTGTATACACAATAGTATTTCATGATTGTAGGCATCTTCTTTTTTCAGATAATGCGAATCGTTTGTTGCAACTAATGGAATATTTAGTTTTCTAGATAATTCAATTAATTTCTGATTTACTAAAACCTGCTCTCCTATTCCATTATTTTGTATTTCTAAATAATAATCTTTGCCAAATACGCCTCTAAACCAATTTGCAACTCTTTCCGCTTCTTCCATATCTCCTTTTAGAATAGCTTGTGGAAGCTCTCCTGCCAAGCATGCGCTACAACATACTAAACCTTCATGATATTTTTCTAGTACCTCTTTATCTATTCTTGGTTTATAGTAAAAGCCCTCTGTAAAACCTATTGAAACTAATTTAGTTAAATTTTTATATCCCTCATTATCTTTTGCAAGTAAAATCAAATGATTATATTTGCTATCTATATTAGGATCTTTATCTGTTCTACTTCTTGGTGCAACATAAACCTCGCAACCAATAATAGGTTTTATTCCATTTGCTAAACAAGCCTTATAAAAATCAACTGCACCAAACATAACCCCATGGTCTGTTATCGCCATTGCTTTCATTCCTAGCTCTTTTGCTCTTACTGGTAAGTCTTTTATTCTATTAGCTCCATCAAGTAAACTAAATTCACTATGGACGTGTAAATGTACAAATTCTGGCATATATATTCCTCCATTTTATACTGACTATTCTATCATTATTTCCACTTTTTTTCAAGATAAATACTTATAAATTCGCATTTATAAAACATCAAAAATTAATAAAATATTATTGTATTTTTATACAATTTGTTTTATATGATTTATCTTATGCTTGTTTCCATTCATATACACTTCAATAACATCTATTCTTATATACATATCTTTAATGTAATTTTTATACAAATAATATTCAATTGCATTTTTTATATGTTTTTTCTTTACATCATTTACCGCTTCACCTGGCTTTCCATAACTTAAATTAGTTCTAGTTTTTACTTCTACAAATACTAACTCTTCTTTATCTAAAGCTATTATATCTATTTCACCTTGTCTGCACCTGAAATTTCTTTCTATAATTAAATAATTCTTTTTCTCTAAATATCGAATTGCTATATCTTCGCCTTCTTTTCCAATCTCCTGTTTAAAGAACATCTTAATTCCTTCTTATTTTGAATAGATTTCCAGCAGTTTGGCTTATATAACCTTCTAGTTCCATCATTGTTAATATTGCATTCGTTTCTGATATGTTTTTGTTTATTTGCCTACTTATTTCGTCTTTCGTCATTGCCTTTTCTTTTAACAGATGAAAAATTTCACTATATTCTTCCGAAACCTGTATTTTTTCTTCTTCTATTTCTTGAATACTATCTTTTTCATTTCTCCCATACAAATCTTTCACAATTTGCATAGGGTCAGTAACAATCTGCGCTCCTTTTAATATCAATTCATTTGTAGCAACACCACTCTTGCTATCTAAATTATGCGGTATGCAATACAATTTCTTTTTATGCAGTTTTGCATACCTAGCAGTAACCAATGTTCCTCCAGATCTTCTAGCCTCTATTACTAATACAGCATCTGCCATTCCACTAATTATTCTATTTCTCTTTGGAAATCCCTCTAGCTTGGTTTCTTCATCATCTTTGTGTTCTGTTATTACACATCCATCATTTTCAATAATCTCATTATACAGCCATATATTTTCTCTTGGATATAAATGCTTCATTCCACCACCTAATACCGCTATTGTTTTTCCTTTTTCATAAACAGCTCCTTGGTGTGCTGCTGCATCTATGCCGACTGCAAGTCCACTTATTACACATATATTATTTTTTGCTAATTCCATAGCAAAAATACCTGCATATTTTCTCCCATACTCACTACAATCTCTTGCTCCCACAATAGCAACAATCTTTTTATGATTTAATAAATTGCAGTTACCTACATAGTATATTTTCTTTGGGAATTTATCTATATTTAATAATCTGCTTGGATATTCATCACTTTTATAATCTATCATTTTAGTTTCCAAATTATTGTCCTCCTTTTCTTATCATTAACTTTAAACTTATCTATTTTCTTGCTCTTTATATATTATTAGTTTTTCCAATATTTTCTATCTAAACTCCTATATTGAATTGCTTCTGCTACATGTTTGCTTTCTATATTTTTACTTTCTTCCAAATCTGCAATAGTTCTTGCAACCTTTAAAATTCTCCCATATGCTCTTGCACTCAAACCTAATTTTTCAAAAACAGATTTCATTATTTTTTTGCCTTTCTCATCTAAAACGCAGTATTTTTCTACCAACTTTGGTGTTAATTCTGCATTAGAATAAATATGATAATCTTTATATCTTTCTATTTGTATTTTTCTAGCTTTATTCACTCTCTGTCTTATTGTACTTGACTTTTCTATAGGTTTGTTTGAATTTAAGTTTTCATATTTTACTGGTGTTACTTCTATTTGTATATCTATTCTATCTAATAAAGGTCCGCTTACCTTTCCCATATATCGCTCTATCGCTTTAGTTGTACATGTACATTCTTTTTCTACCGAGCCATAAAATCCACAAGGGCATGGATTCATAGAAGCAACAAACATAAATTGACATGGATATGTTAATGTTGCATTTACTCTACTTATAGTTACTATTCCATCTTCTAATGGTCCTCTTAATACTTCCAATGTTGATTTATCGAACTCTGGTAACTCATCTAGGAACAATACTCCAAAATGAGCTAAACTTATTTCTCCTGGTTTAGGTATTTTTCCTCCACCTATCAAAGAAGCTTTTGATATTGTATGATGTGGAGCCCTACATTGTCTTTCTGTAACCAATGGCTTATTTGAAGGAAGTTTTCCTGCCACACTATAAATTTTGCTAATTTCTAAGGATTCTTCAAATGTTAAATCTGGTAATATTGTGGGTATTCTTTTAGCCATCATAGTTTTTCCGAGACCCTGGGCTACCTATTAATATACAATTATGTCCGCCTGCTGCCGCAACTTCTAATGCTCTTTTTATATTTTCTTGCCCCTTTACCTCTGCAAAGTCCAGTATTTTGCTTTCTTTGTTCTTAAAAATCTCATTTAAGTCAACTTCTTCTGTACCAATATTAACTTTTCCGTTCAAATAACCAACAACTTCAGTTAACGAACTTACTCCTAGAACTTCTATTCCTTTTACTATTGCTCCCTCTTTTGCGTTCTCTTTGGGCACAATTATTTTCTTTATTCCCAATTTTTTTGCCTCTATACATATTGGCAATATACCGTTAATTTTATTTATTTTCCCATCCAAAGAAAGCTCTCCTACAAAAGCTATTTTTTTCTCATTTATTTTGCCTATTTCACCAAAATCCAATAATATTCCAATAGCAATAGGTAAATCATAAAAAGTTCCTTCTTTTCTAACATCTGCTGGAGCTAAATTAACTACAATTTTTCTACTTTGAAATTCATAACCAGAATTTTTAATTGCTGTTCTTACACGTTCTTTTGCTTCCTTTACGCTTATATCTGGAAGTCCTACAATTTCCCAATTTGGCATTCCAGCTGAAACATCAACTTGCACTTCAATTAAACATCCCTCTAATCCATGAAGCGATATACTATTTATTTTTGATAACATATGATTCCTTCTTTTTTGAAATTTTGAAATGTTCTCATACTAAAAAATGTATAAGATTTTATTCCCCTTGGTTACAAAAAATGAATTAAAATATTTGAATTAAACTATAATATAAATATCATATATACAAAGAAAAGGCAAGCAAAATCGTACGACAAAAAGCGACATTGCTTGCTTATTTATTTTTTAAAAACCTAGAAATGCTTATTCCAGTTACTCTATTGTTTCTTTTTAACTGGTATAAACAATTCGGATCTTTAGTAATATAATTCGTTCCAGAAATACATGATAAACTTGCTTTAAATCCCATATCTTTTATTATTTCTAAGGAAGCCTTACTTATGGCTCCAAATGGATATGTAAAAGTATTTGGTTCATATTCTGTATTTTCTTTAAACTCATTTTGAAGTTTAGTTATATCTTCTGTAAGTATTTTTTTATATTCTTCAATCGACTCCCAGCTCTTCTTTCTGCACCCTTTTCTCCCATTATTTAGTCCATGTAAATTATATGTATGATTCTGAAATTCTATTGTTCCATCTTCCATAAGCTCTTTAATATCTTTCCATCTTAAATAACTATAATTAAGATTCGTCTCATCTGATTTTGTGTAGGTATCTGTGTATTGTCCTACTATTGATATAACAGCTCTCATTTCATACTTTTTTAACAATGGAACTGCATACCCCAAATTATTATAATATCCATCATCAAATGTTAATATAATAGGCTTTTGTGGAAGTGCTTTTCCTTCATATACATAGGCTATTAAGTCTTGCATTACTATAGTTTGATATCCATTTTCTTTAATGTATTTTAAATCGTTTTCAAACTCACTTGGATGTATGATATAGTCTCCACTCCTCGATTTTAATACACTATGGTACATAATTATTGGAACTGCAATATTTTCCTGTTCTTTCACTTGTGCATTCACATTGATTGACTTTGTATCTTTGTTTCTTATACATAAATAGCACCCTACTGCTATTACTATCAATATAATTATTGATAGCATAATCTTATAATTAATTTTAATAACTTTTATCATAATTAATTATATTCTTGTTGAAAGAAGTTATACTATTTCTTCTACCAATTTTCCCATGTCTTTTCCTTGAACTTGTGGTATTTTTACAATTTTAAATTTAGAAATCTTATCTCCAAATTTTATTTCTATAATATCATCTACCTTTACTTCATAGCTAGGCTTTACCACTTTTCCATTTACACTTATTCTTCCTCCATCTGCTGCTTCGTTTGCAACAGTTCTTCTTTTAATTATTCTAGACACTTTTAAAAATTTATCTAATCTCACTTTTTTTCACCCCATTAACTTCTATAAATTTGTTAAGATATAAACTATATATTCCCACTTTATCAACTTTTCTTTTTAGAGCTTGCTCCAAAGCTTCTTTGTAGAGTTCTAATTGTTTTTCATATTTTTGAACCAGCACTGATTCTTCATTCATTTTTACAAAATCTGTTTTGTAGTCTATTAAAACTAGATTATCTTTATCATCCACAAAATATAAATCTATAATTCCTTGGACTAATATATTTTCATTCTCCCCAACATCTTCTTTATATATTTCATTTACTGGGATATTTATATAAAATGGTTGTTCCTTATGTATTTCTTTTGCTTTTCTTAATTCTTTCCACAAATCAGACTCTGTATACTTCTCTAATTTTGCAACATCTATGTTTTTTGCTTGTTTATCAGTTATTATCTCTTTTTTTACTAACTCCTCTATCATTTCTTTTATTAAATCTTTATTGTAGTCTTTTTTCTCATTCATTTTTTGCACACACAAATGCATTAATGTACCTTTTTCAGCTCCTGTAAGCTTAACTTCTTCAACATCATTTAAGAATCTAGGTTTAAATTCAGTATTTACTTTTCTCAAAGCTTTTTCTTCTGCTACTTCATAACTATCATCATTATCGCTATATTCATTTTTATTGTTTAAATTAGTTAATTCTTTAATTTTTGTTACAGATGTTTTGGTTGGTATTTCATTTAGCTCTGAATATTTATACTTCCAGTTCATAATCTGTTTGATTTTATTTTTCTGTTCTTCATCAGAGTTCTTGCATACTTCATCATTAATCTTTTCTATAATGTCAATATCTTCTGCTTTACTATCACTCGATTTTTCTTTTAATAATTCAGATTTTTTTATTATATTCAAATTTAATACTTCTTCCATTTTTTCCTTTGCATACACTAATTCTAACCAATCCAAATATGTTTTATACTTTTGAACTAAAAATGGATTTATTGTATTTTTGTCTTTTCCATATATTTCTAATGCTTTTAATTTTTCATCTAATATTTTGTTTACATCTTTTTGCATTCCGGTTATTATTAATTTTTCTTTTGCTCTTGTTAATGCAACATATAAAACTCTCATTTCTTCTGAAATTATTTCTTGTCTTGCCATTATAGATATCGCCTTTTTAGGCAATGTTTTAAACTCTATATGTCTGATAGAATCTATGTATTGCATTCCCAATCCTAAATCTTGATGTAATAGGAGCTTATCATTTAAGTCCTGAAAATTAAAGCTTTTGCCAGTTCCTGCAATTATTACCACTGGAAATTCTAGCCCCTTACTTTTGTGTATACTCATTATTCTTACAACATTCTCATTTTCTCCAATAATTTTAGCAACGCCTGTGTCTCCATTAGACATTTTTATTTTATCTATAAATGTTATAAAATTATACAATCCCTTAAAGCTTGCCGATTCATATTGCTTTGCTTTTTCAAATAGTAATCTTAAATTTGCAACTCTTAGCTTGCCATTTGGAAGTAATTCCACATAATTCATATATCCTGTCTGTGTATATATCTGCCATATTAATTCATCCAAAGGCTTATATTTTTCAGCCTCTCTCCAATTTTCTACTTTTTCTAAGAAATCATTTATCTTATTTTTTAAATCTATATTTACATCTAAGTCTTTGGTTTTTAACATTTTTTCATAAAAAGATTCTTTATTTCCTGCAAAACTAATTTCTATAAGCTCATTATCTGTAAAATTTCCTATTGCTGAACGCATTACCGTAACCAATGGTATATCTTGCATTGGATTGTCTATTATCTTTAATAGCGACATTATTGTTTCAACTTCTGTTGATTGAAAATATCCCTCTGAGCTATCACTATATACTGTAATTCCTAATGATGCTATTTCTTTTTCATATATTGGTGCCATAGCATTTGCACTTCTTAAAAGTACTGCAATATCTTTAAACTCTATATTTCTTTTTCCCAATTTTTTATCTATTACCTGATACTTTTCATCTATTAATTGACGGATTTTTCTTGCAACAAACCTTGCTTCAAGTACAATATTTTCAACTCTTTCTTCTTGCATATCGCCATCTTCTGAACCTTTCCAAATATCATCATCATCCTCTTTTAAATCTATGATATCTAGCTCTACTGTGTAGTTTTGGTCCTCTACATTTTCGTAATTAGCTCCCAAGTTCAAATATTCACTTTCATTGTATTCTATATTGCCAAGCTTTTTGCTCATAATATTTTTAAATACCATATTTGTAACATCTAAAACATTTTGTCTACTTCTAAAATTTTTGAATAGTTGAATTTTCCTATCTTCTCCACTATCTGGTTCTAGCTTATATGTATCGTATTTTTGTAAAAACAGCTCAGGTCTAGCCTGTCTAAATTTATATATACTTTGTTTAACATCTCCAACCATAAAAATATTATTGTTTTTAGAAACACTTGTTAATATCAATTCTTGAACCAAGTTACTATCCTGATACTCATCAATTGCAATTTCTTCAAACTTTTCCTGATATCGTTTTGCCACATCTGTAACCTTTACACTTCCATCCTCTTCTTTTTTTACAAGTATTTTAAGTGCAAGATGTTCCATGTCGTTGAAATCTATTATATTTCTTTCTCTCTTTTTCTTGTAAAATCTCTGGCTAAATTCTAATATTATCTCTTTCAAGCTTATAAGAATTTCATACATAAATAAAATATCAGCTGAAGCAGACTTTGTATCATATGGTATCAAATCTTTTATTTTCTCATATTCATCTTTTACTTGATCTCTTATAACCTTTGAGTCCTTAACAAATTGCTGTAAATTTTCTTCTAATTTTCTATCTGCTGCCCAATTTTTATTCTTAAAATTTTGAATAAAAATTGCGGTCTCATCCCAATTGTTCAACTTTATCTTTAATTTTTTATAATTTTCTATATCATCTTTTATAACAGCTATAGATTTTTCTAGTTCAGGAAATCTATTCATGCTTTCTAAAAGATTTTCTAAATTCAATATACAATTATTCAAAACATTATCAGCATAATCTATTATAATTTTTCCCCATTTTGTATCAGAAAAATTTTCTATATTCTCTACATCTTTAAACATTTCAACCTTATTATCAAGCCATTCTTCTGGAAATGGATCTGTTTGAATATAATTGTATATTTTCAATATTAAGTTTTGTAAATCTTCATCTTTATTATACTTTGTGTATGTATCTATAACCTTCAAAAACTTTTCATCATTTGCAATATATTTTTCTTCGAATATTTCTTCCAAAGTTTCTTGCTTTAATATTGCAACTTCTGTTCCATCTGCAACTCTTGCATTAGCTGATATATCTAACTCGAAAAAGTTATTCCTTATTACATCTAAGCAGAAGGAATCTATTGTACAAATACTTGCTTTGTTAAGTAAATTTATTTGACGATACATATTCTTATCATCTGGATTTTGCTCTATTTTTTTATAAATTGCTTCTAGGATTCTTTCCCTCATTTCACTAGCAGCAGCACTTGTAAAAGTAACAACCAATATTTTATCTATATCAACATTATCATCAACAATTTTTCTAATTATACGTTCAACCAAAACAGCAGTTTTTCCACTACCGTGCAGCAGCTGCCACTAAAATATTTGAACCTTTTTTATCTATAGCATTTTGTTGTTCTGTTGTCCATTTAACTTCAGCCATTTAATGATCCTCTTTTCCACTGTAAATTTAACTAAAGTATATATTAAAATATAAAGTTTATCAAGATATTTTATTTATATAAATATTTTACAAAATTTTGGCAATACTATTATTAGTAAAAATGAAAGGATTGTGAAAATATATGAGCAATGGAAAAGACGATAATATCAACTTAACAATTTTGAATGAAATTGGAAAAGCTGCAAAAATGGGCATGGAATCAACCTCATGGGTCTTAGACAAAGTAGGAGATGAAAAAATGAAAGAAAATCTTACTTTTCAATACTCTGAATACGGCAAAATTTTAGACAGAGTCAATACAGAATTTGATAAATATGGCGAAGTACCAGACGAACCACCTGTAACAACTAAAATGATGGGATGGACTGGTGTAGAATTAAACACAATTGCAAACAAAAGCAATTCCCACATTGCAGAAATGATGATACAAGGTGGAGATATGGGAATAATAGAATGTCAAAAACTTTTAAACCATAACCCCAAAGCAGAACAAACTGTAAAAGATATTTTAACAGACTTCATAACAATGCAACAAAATAACGTAGAAAAAATGAAAACCTTTTTATAGAGGTTTTCATTTTATTATTATTATCACCTATATCTTTTTATAGATAATTATTCTATTCCTTATAATTTACTGTGATAGTGGTTTTCTTAAGATATGGACTATTCCAATCCGAATTCCATCCACTTGGTTCTTTTCCTTTTTTGAATGGTACATTTACAGTAATTTTTCCCCCCGTATCAAATGCATATTTTCCCATACTCGTTACTGAATTTGGTATTGTTATTTCTGTTAAGTTACTACAATCTCTAAAAGTATATTGTCCTATTTTGATTACAGAATCTGGTATTGTTATTTCTGTTAAATTTTTACATCCATAAAATCCATAGTCATCTATGCTTGTCACGGAGTCTGGTATCGTTATTTCTATTAAATTTTCGCACCCATGAAATGCACTATCTCCTATACTTGTCACAGAATCAGGTAACGTTATATTAGTTAAACTAATGCAACTATTAAAAGCATCATTTCCTATACTTGTTACAGAATCTGGTATTGTTATATTTGTTAAGTTTTCACACTGCATAAAAGTACAAGGAAAAATCTCATCTTGTTCCACTGGAATCTTTATATTAGTTTTCAGTTTAAAGCACCCCCAAAAAGCCCCAACCCCTATATATTTCACAGAACTTGGTATTTCAATGTCTTCTAATTCTACTGTTCCTGTTAAAGCCCAGTCTCCTATCTCTTCAATTCCCTTAGATATTTTTATTTTTTTTGTTATGTTTTGTGCTCCTGTATGATTTGACCCTAATCCAACAGCAACAGAACAAATGCTATTGTCCCAAATAGACACTTTATCTCCTGAATATCCCATATTTCTTCCATCTGCTCCATAAATTCTTTTAACTCTAATTCCTTTGATCGAATTTGGGATAACTAACTCTGTTGCATTTCCTTTATAAGCTGTTATTGTTAATGTTCCGTCATCTTCTGTTTTATATTCCCAATCATCTATATTTTCTGGCTCTACAATAGATGGTCCAGATATATCTTCTATCCAATCTAATGCATTATCTAGGTCAGTTTGCTCATTTTCTTTCGCCTGTCCATACTTTTCTTTGCCTTCCTCTGACTTTTTTATTATTCCATTGTTATCTAACACTAACCTTATACTTATTCCTGCTAATATTAATAATATAACAACAGTCACAACAAGAGCCACTAAGGTTATACCAGATTGTTTGCTTCCTTTCTTAAAAATTTTGCATTTGTTACTCATATTAAAATTCCTCCTCATTTTTTATTTTTATTTTTTCTTTTGTAAAATACCTAACATTTCCGAATCAAGTGTTAGTATAATAATTTCAATTCGTAAAGCTCTCCCTGGGAGTCTGCATTCACACGTCTTCCGTGCGGCGTTGCTTCGATAAGACGGTCGACTTCTACTCTAGCGTATTGGCTAATAAATATGAGACACAATTAGGGATTGAAATTTTCTCTTAACTATGAGCATATGTCTTTATCATAGTTTCAGAAGGGAAATTTCTTTTCCTAATTTGGAACATATTATTAGTCAAAATGAGCGGACGTCCTTGTAATCAATTAAGTCTTCTACCTTCAATCACTCACTACACAAAGCTTTAGAAACAATCTCACTTTTGTATTAAGTATATTACTTAAGGATTTTGTTCATATTGGAAGTATATCAATAAAACATTGAAAAATCAACATTTAATAACAAAAAGTTATAAAAATTTTTATAAGGACTTTTCCTTTTCAATAAAATTTTAGCTTTTTTCTTTACATTTTTACCCCATTATAGTACAATAGGTAAGAATTTTTTTTAAAGGAGTTTATCATGGCAGGATTACCAATCGTAGTAAAATATTTAATTGTATTTTTTGTAAGTATGGTTCCAATAGTAGAACTAAGAGGAGCAATACCAATTGCTGAAAGCTTGGGATTGAATATATTTTTATATTACCCTATTGCAATTATAGGAAACATGTTACCTGTACCAATTATTTATTGGTTTGCAAGAAAGGTTCTTGAATGGGGTAAAGATAAAAAAATTATCGGAAAATTCTTTACTTGGTGCTTAACCAAAGGTGAAAAAGGTGGAGAAAAATTAAAAGCCTCTGCTGGAAATAGCGGAATATTCTGGGCTTTATTGTTATTTGTTGGAATCCCATTACCTGGAACTGGAGCATGGACAGGCACTTTAGCCGCTTCATTCCTAAATCTCGATTTCAAAACAAGTATAGTTGCCATTTCATTAGGTGTTATCTTAGCAGGTATCATAATGTCTTTAGGAAGCAAAATTGTATCTACCTTTGGATGGGCAGGTGTTATTGCAGTTGTTGTAATTCTTCTTTTAATTATTGTAGCTTCAATTTTTATAAAAAAGAAAAAGAATAATTCAAAGTAAGAACAAAACTGAAATTTTCAATTTTCAGTCTTTGCTCTACTATTTATGCTTTATCACAAAATTGGAAATTTCAGTAAATTTGTTCTTGTGCAAAAATTTATGAAATAAATTTTCTGTACAATATATTTGATATAATAGAAAAGTCAGTATGACTTTCCTATTATAGAACAAAACTGAAATTTTCAAAAAAGACTTAATGCTATATCTTAGAATATAGTGTTAAGTCCTTTTTATACTAAAAATATTCTATTCAATCGAGTTTTCTTTCTTGGTATCTATTAGCTTAAAATCAATTTTTCTTGTTAGTTTATCCGCTAAAATCACTCCTATTGTTACTTTATCTCCAATTTTAAACACTCTTTTAGTATGCTCACCTGTTAAAGTTTTTCTTTGGTCGTCATATGCAAAATATTCATTTCCCATATTTTCAAAACGAATTAATCCTTCCACAGTATTATCTAATTCAACAAACATACCAAAAGGTGTTATACTAGATACTATTCCTGTATATACTTCTCCTATTTTATCTTGCATATATTCTGCTTTCTTAATATCTTCGCTATCTCTTTCTACCTTTTGAGCAACCTTTTCTCTTTCTGATGAACTATCTGCATAATTAGCAGAATCCTCTTCATATTTTTCCTTTAAAGTTTCTTTTATATTATAATTACTTTCTATATAGGAAGATATTACTCTGTGAATAAATAAATCTGGATATCTTCTTATAGGAGATGTAAAGTGACAATAACATTTACTTGCGATTCCAAAATGACCTTTGTTTTCTTTTTCATATCTTGCCACTTTTAGTGTTCTTAATATCAAATTAGAAACAACTTTTTCTTCTGGCTTTCCTTTAACTTTGTCTAAAACTTGTGCAAATGCTTTTGGATGAACACTCTCCTCATCATCTTTTTTTATTCCTCTGATTTTATATCCAAGATTAAACAAAAACTTATTTAAATCATCTATCTTCTCCATATCGGGAACTTCATGTACTCTATAAATAAATGGAGCTTGTAACCAATAAAATTTTTCTGCAACAGATTCATTTGCTGTTAGCATAAATTGTTCTATAATTTCATTTGCCTCTGTGTATTCATACTTCTTAATATCAACAGCTACTCCGTTTTCATCTAATATTATTTTGCTTTCTGGAATATCTAAATTCAAACTTCCATTTCTATCTCTTCTTTCTTTTAAGATATCTTTAAGTTCTCTCATTCTTAAGAAATGTGAAACATATTCTTTATATTTTTCATATATTGCTTTATCTTCCTTATCAGCTTCGATTTTTCTTGCCTTACAATCTTCATATCTTAAAATAGCAGAAACATCATGATAGTTCATTCTTCTAGTTACATTTATTACTGTCTTTTTTATATCTGAACTAATCACTTTTCCCTTTTCATTTATTGTCATAATTGCACTTAATGCAAATCTATCTTTCCCTTCGTTCAAACTACAAATTCCATTAGACAATTCTTTTGGAAGCATTGGAATAACTCTATCCATTAAATATATGCTAGTTCCTCTTGTAATAGCCTCTTTATCAAGTTTCGAACCCGCTTTTACATAATTGCTAACATCCGCAATGTGTACGCTTAAATTGTAAGTTCCATCTTCATTTTTTGTAACAGCTACTGCATCATCTAGGTCCTTTGCATCTTCTCCATCTATTGTAAAAACTTCATCTGAACGCAAATCTAACCTATTTTTTATTTGTGCCTTATCTATCTCTTGTGGAATTTTTCTTGCTTCTTCAATTACATTACCAGGAAATTCATATGGTAATTTATATTCTTTAACCAAAGATAATATATCGACACCTGCAGCATCATACTTGCCTATAATCTCTACAATTTTGCCTTCGGCCTTATTTTTTCCTTCTGGATACTTTGTAATTTTAACTACAACTTTTTGATTATTCTTAGCTCCTCCAAAATTCTTTTTTGATATATAAATATCATTGCTAAATTTCTTATCATCTGGAATTACAAATCCAAAATTTTTGCTTTTTTTAAATATTCCAACTAATGAGTCTCTTTCATGATTTATTATATATACAACTTTTCCTTCTTTTCTTAAGTTTTCTACATCAGAGCCTTTGGTACGGATATCATCATAGATTTTTATTAATACTTTATCACCATTTAAAGCATTTAGAGTTTGTTTAGATGAAATATATATTTCTTCCTCTTGTCCTTCCACACTAACAAATCCAAAACCTTTTTCATTTCTTCTAAAGGTTCCAGCTATATAATCGGGATTATCTAAAAAATTTATGTTTTTCTTTTTTCTGCTCATATTTCTATCCTTCTTTTTTACATATTTTCTAATATATTTTTTTAATATTATTCTCTTTTTATTTTTGTATTTTAATTCATTTTTATTATTATTTTTTTACTATTATAATATTTTTAAGTTTTTTTTATCTTTTCTTTTATGTCTATCAACTACTAAAATTTTATCACCATATTTAAGCTTTCAAAAAAAGCGACAGAGAAAATCTGCCGCCACACATACCTTTGCTTAATTAAATCATATATACAATTCCTAAAACTATAGTATATACTAAGAATGTAACACCTAGTATTATAGTCCATTTCTTCATTTTTCCTTCACGAGTTCTTGTTTTATTTTTCTCGTAGAAGTTATTTGTTGAAGAACCTGTAATAGTTCCAGAAGCTCCTTTGCTATCTCTGTTTTGCATCATTACAAGGATTATTAATCCTAAGCATATTATTAAGTATATGGCTACAATTATATATTTTACTACTTGCATTTTCAACTTCTCCTTTTGCTCTTTCTTTATTGACTTACTTATTGTACCACATAATATTTTAAAAAGCAAGAATACTCAAACAATATTTTATTTTTTCGTTAATTTTATTTTCTAAAAACCTTCCATTTAAATTAATTATATGATATAATTATGTTGTTTGAATTTGAAATTAACTATTTAATAGGAGGATTTATAATATGGCAATGTGGCAAATTTGGTTAATTGTTGCAGGAGTATGTTTTGTTTTAGAAATTGCTACTGTAGGATTCTTAATTTTTTGGTTTGCGGTTGCTGCGTTAGTTACTTGCATTCTTAGCATTTTTATAAGTAATGTTGTAGTTCAGACTGCGATTTTTGTAATTTTATCTGCTTTATTAATTTTATTAACAAGACCTTTTGCAGAAAAAATTGCTAATAATGATAATGCCATTACAAATGCTAATAGAATTATTGGTAAAGAAGCTATTGTAAAGAAAGAAATCACCCCTATTCAAAATGGTCAAATAAAAATAGGTGGAGATATTTGGACAGCAACTTTAAGTAGTTCTTGCACTGATAATATTCCTGAAGGAAACGCTGTAGAAATCGTTGATATTGACGGAGTAAAAGCTGTTGTAAAGCCTGTAAAAGTAGCTAGCACTGCTTCAAATAAATAAGTTTTTAGTTTTATTGTATCTAATTAAAATACAATATTTATATATAATATTTTAAGGAGGAAAATTATGACTTTTTTAATTATACTATTAATCATAATTGCAATCATTGCATTTAAATCTATCAAAGTAGTTAGACAATCAGAAGTTTATATTATTGAAAGACTTGGTAAATTCCATAAAGTTGCTGATGCTGGTCTAACAATTATCATTCCTTTTGTAGATCATGTTAGAAGTGTTGTAAGTTTAAAACAACAAACTATGGATGTTCCACCACAAGGAGTTATTACTCAAGATAACGTTACTATAACAATAGATACTGTTGTATTCTACAAGGTAACAGATCCAGCTAAGGCTGTTTATGAAATTCAAAGTTTAAAGAAAGGTATTGAATATTTAGCTATCACAACTATCCGTGATATCGTTGGTAAAATGGATTTAGATGACACATTTAGTTCAAGAGATATTATCAATGAGCAATTAAGAGCAATTCTTGATGAAGCTACTGATCCATGGGGATGTAAAATTGATAGAGTTGAAATAAAAGATATTACACCACCAGCTGATATTAGAGATGCAATGGAAAAGCAAATGAATGCAGAAAGAAATAAAAGAGCTGCAATACTTCAAGCTGAAGGTGAAAGACAATCTGCTATTACACTTGCTGAAGGTAGAAAAGAAGCTGCAATATTAGAGGCTGAAGCTGAGAAAGAATCAAAAATAAGAAGAGCATCTGGTGAAGCTGAAGCAATCAAAAAAGTAGCTGAAGCTAAAGCTGATGAAATCCATATGGTTTATGAAGCTATGATGAAAGCTAAACCAAATGACACATTAGTTCAATTAAAATCTCTAGAAGCATTAAGAGACATTGCAAATGGTGAAGCTAATAAGGTATTTATTCCTTTCGAAGCAACAAGTTCTTTAGCAAGCTTAGGAGCTGTAAAAGAAGTTTTTAAAGATGATAATAAAAAAGGTGAATAATAAAGCCAAAAAATGTACTGATATTAACAAATCAGTACATTTTTATTTATATAATAGAAAAGTCAGTATGGAGCTTTTCTATTATATAAATATATTGTACAGAAAATTTATTTCATAAATTTTCGCACGCTAACAAATTTACTGAAATTTTCAATTTTATGGATAAGCATAATTAGTACAGTAAAGGCTTAAAATTGAAAATTTCAGATTTGTTCTTCGCATTATTCACAGTTCTCGTCTTTTATATAATATTTCGTTCCAAGCATTTTATCCGGCAAATATTGCTGTTCCACATAATGACCCGGATAGTCATGTGGATATTTGTATCCTACATGATATCCATCTTTTTTCATTGCCTCTACAGGAGCATTTCTTATGTGCATAGGCACTTCTCCAGTATCCATAGTTGCGACATCTTCTAACGCTCTATTTATCGCTAAATATGAAGCATTTGATTTTTTAGAAGTTGCAACATATACTGCTGCTTCTGCTAGTATAATTCTTGCCTCAGGCATTCCAACTAAGTGTACTGCTTGCATAGCATTTGTTGCCACAACTAGTGCATTAGGATTTGCCATTCCAACATCTTCTGCTGCCGAAATAACAATCCTTCTAGCCAAAAACATAGGATCTTCTCCTCCATTTAAAGCTCTCGCCAAATAGAATATAGAAGCATCCGCGTCACTTCCCCTTAGAGATTTTATAAATGCACTTATATTATCATAATGACTATCTCCATTTTTATCAAAAATAGCCTTTCTACTTTGTACACTCTCTTTCGCTACTTCATCTGTAATTTCAATGTAACCATCACTATTCATTTTTGTGGTTAACACAGCAACTTCCAGTCCATTTAAAGCTGTACGCACATCCCCATTAGCTGTTTGGGCTATTTTATAAAGAATCTCGTCTGTAACTTTTATTTTATATTCTGCTAAACCTTCTTTACTGGTTAATGCTTTTTTCAAAACTGTATATACATTTTCTGCCGAAAGTGGCTCTAGTTTGAATACCATAGACCTTGAAATTAATGCCTTATTTACTTCGAAATATGGATTTTCCGTTGTCGCTCCAATAAGAATAACTGTACCATTCTCTACAAATGGCAATAGTGCGTCTTGTTGCAACTTATTAAATCTATGTATCTCATCTATAAATAATATACATTTCCCAGATGGATTTAAAAGTGGATTCTTTGCCTCTTCTATAACATTTTTTATATCACTAACACCTGATGTTACTGCATTTAATTTTGTAAATTTATATTTAGTTGTATGGCTAATTACTCTTGCTAATGAAGTCTTACCACATCCTGGAGGCCCCCATAGAATTATACTAGATAATCTATCAGCTTTAATTGTCCTATATAAAATCTTATCTTTACCTAAAATATGTTCTTGCCCAACATAATCATCTAAAGTTTTCGGACTCATTCTATATGCTAGTGGCTCGCTACTTCCCATAATATTGTATCATTCCTTTCTCACAACTGAAAATTGAAAATTTTCAGATTTGTTCTTATGCTAAATATTGCAATGCTTCTTTTATTTTATCTTCTAATGTTTCAGCTTTTATCTTAGGCAAAATTTTATTTATTTCAAATCTTTTAAAGCCTAATACTTGTAGTGCTTGTATTAATTCTTCAAAATCTTCCTTTGATACTGTTTCTGTTATATTTTCGTCTTCATGCGGAATCTGCATTGCATCTTCTGTTTTAATTTTATCCTTCAATTCTAAAATAATTCGTTGAGCAGTTTTAGGTCCTATTCCCTGTAATTTTTTTAATGTGTTAACATCATTAGTGATAACAGCCAAAGCAAATTTTGATGGTGTTATATTTGATAATATATTAATAGCTGACTTTGCACCTATTCCTCCAACAGATATTAATAATTCAAACATTGTAAGTTCTTCGTTTGTATTAAATCCATAAATGCTAACATCATCTTCTCTAACTCTTAAAAAAGTATATACCTTTACTTTGCTATCTAAATCTGGTAATTGTTCTATTGCAGTTTTTGCCATAGAAACTTTATACCCAATTCCATTAACATCTATAATTATATATTCTTCCTGCTTTACCTCAAGGTTTCCTTTTAAATATGCTATCATATGTTGCTCCTTCAAACAAACAAATTTTCTTCATTTCTATCATATTGTATCATATTTTCAGTATTTTTCAAGAGCAAATTATAAGATTTACATTTTAATTACAGTTCATCAATGTTACTGTCTTCTTCACCACGTTCTTCCTCTTCTTCTGGCTTTTGCCCCAAATCTTTACCATATACTTTTTCATACTCTTCAATGAACTTCTTAACTTGTTCTCTATTTCCTTCGTGAAATCTAAAAACTATACATTGAAAATTCAAATGCACACTTCCTTTCTTTTTTATTATATTTTTTATTTACTTATCAGTCAATTTCATTTACCAGCAATTACATCCACTTATCGGTTGTTTTCTTTCAAAATTTCTTTATTTCTCTTGTTTTTTAACTTTTTCTAAAGTTTTTAATTTATAAAAACTTCTCATATTTTTACTTTTCTAGAATTACGTTTGGATTTCTTCAAAGAAAGAATCTTTTCATTGGCTAAAAATTAAAACTAAAATAAAAAACAAGAATAGAGCATGACTATAATCACACTTGCCCCTATTCTTGTTACTTCTTAAAAATATTATCGTTATTATATATCCAAGTTATGAGCCTGTCAATCATTTTTCATCGACAAAATTTTACACTTTTCTTTATCATTATGCATTTATTTTCAAACCCCACAACTAGTAGTGGTTTTTTTTGTTTGTCATTTATTGTTACTTGTGTTCAACATATTGTGTTTCACTGTGCAACACTATTACAAGCCCCTATTGCTTTACCAACTATAATCCCAAGCCTCTTCTCCAGACCGTTGGTGTATCTATTTTTTGTAATTGTTCTACTGTGACATCATATTTTAGATAAAATATAGGGGCGAACCACTTTGCGGTCATAGTTTGAGCCACCATCCGAAGCGAACATGTCGTCGCTGTGCGAAAAAGCTTCACCACAGTCAACAATGCCAGGACCCCAATAGCAATAGCCTGCTCAAAATTTTTTATTTAAATTTTGGACTTTTTAATTTGTAACACAAATTTAAAAAAAGAATAATATATACCATACAAATTCTTTTAAGGAGGTATTTTACATGGGAAATTGTTGTTGTAATAATGGTGAACTTTTATGGTTCATAATCTTATTCCTTTTACTATTCTGTTGCGGATGTGGAAACACATGCTGTTGCAATCGTTAGTAGTACTACTTAGTATATAACATACCTTAATTTTAAAGGAGGTGAATCACATGCAAGAAAATAGATGTTGTGGTGGCGGATGCGGATTCGGTGGCGATAACTGCTGCTGGATATTCATAATCCTTATAATAATCTGCTGCTGTTGCGGAGGCAACAGAGGATGTGGATGTTGCTAATTCATAATAAAGATTAGTTAAGTAATCATAAAAAACGAGGTTTATTCAAACCTCGTTTAACTTTCCTATTAACTACTCCTCATCATAGTCTTCTGTTTCATCATACTCAAAATCATATTCTTCTATTGGTTTATGTCTATTGCTTTTCTTTGGTTTTACCGCTGTAATATTTTCTTCTACTACTATTGTCCCTTTATTGCTTTCTGTTCCTTCTCTTACTTTTTGCTCCTGTTCTTTTTTGGATTGCATCTCTTTTTCTTTTATTCTCATTGCTTGTACTTTTTCTTCTTTTTTATTTTGAAGCTGTTTGTTCATTGTTGTATTTAGTTTTTCCATTAGTTCTGGTACATAATCTATTAGTCTATCCAGACATGAATTATGGTCTACTGGCAATAATTTTACAGAGTTTGGTGTAACCACTAGAAAAGCAATTGGTGATATGCTAACGCCTGCTCCTGATCCACCTCCAAATGGTAATCTATATTGTACCTGTTCTTCTTTCTCTCTTTTTGTGTATTCATCTATAGTTTCTCCTCTAAATTCGCTTCCTCCTGCTGCAAATCCAAATCCAACTTTTGAAATTGGAATTATTACAGTATTGTTTGATGCCTGTATTGGCTCTCCTATTATTTTATCTACGTCCACCATATCTTTTATGCTATTCATAGCTGTATTCATAAGATTCTCTATTGGATGTTCGCTCATTCTTATCAACACTCCTTTTTATTAGATATATTACATATATAATATGTACCAATTTTGCACTAATTATACAATCTAGGTTAATTTTGTATAATGTTTTATTTCTATATATTGGCATAACCTCATATTTGTAATTGCTTCTCAATTGTTCACTTGTTTGTTTTTTTACTTGTACTAAATGTGGCAATATATTTGCTATTATTATTGATATAATTCCAATCAAATATGATGTTAATACTACATCTTCTGTTCCAACTTTTACACCTAAGTCCAATTTTTCCAATAAGACTTGTGTTTTCTTTATCTGTTTAATTATTTTTGTTCTTTCATTTCTGTTTTTTAGTACATTTTCTTTAATGTCTTTTATTATATTTTTTACTTCTATATTTTTCTCCTCTACTTTTATCTTTTCTTTTATATACTGACTAGCTAGCTTTTGTTTATTAAGCTTAATCTTTATCCAATGAACATTAAATATCTTTAACGAAATTTGAACTACCATTTTGGAATTATTTTTTTGTCTATCGTCTTTAGTACTCCTATTTCTTGTATTATCTATATCTAGTTTGCTTATCTTGATTTCTATTTTTGAACTTATCACCAGTATTGTTAACAAAAGTATAATAGATATAACCATAACCGCAAAATACGACAAAAATACTAATATCATGCTTATTCCCTTTCCTTTCATTGTTAGTCCGTTTATTGTACCTTTTCCTTTTTATGGAATAATTATAATATTAGTATTTACATTTATTTCTATTTTAAACATATATTATTTTATTTTTTATGCTATTTTATTTCTATTTTTCTCTACTGAAATGTCGCCAAATAATTCTTCTTGAGTTGTTATAACCTTACTTCTTCTTGATAATTCTAATAGTCCAGAAAATGCTGTTATAACTTCTTCTTTGTTGCATTTTTGTAATGAGAATAGTGTGTTAAACACAAATTTGGGTTTTCTCATTAATTCCTTTAACATAAATTTAACTTTACTTGCAACTGTGTATGTATCTGTTATGGCAATTTTATCTATATTTTTAGCATTCTCATTTTGTTTATCTTTATTTCTTTGTACCAATTCTGCATATGTCTTTGATAAATCTTCAGAGCAGTATTCTCTTTCTAATTTTTGTTTTGGTAATTCAATTGTTTCTGGTGTTTTATAATATCTAATACTGCTATTTTCATACATAGATTTTAAACTCTTGGTTATTTCTTTATACTTTTTATACTCAATAATTCTACGTAATAATTCTTCCTCTGAAATTTCCTCTGTTTCTTCATTATCCTGAGGTAGAATTTTTTTAGATTTTATATATATTAAAGTAGAAGCCATAATCAAAAATTCGCTTGTTATTTCCAAATTCATTGCTTCCATTTTATTGATATATTCAATATATTGCTCTGTTATCTCATTCAACTTCACATCACAAATATCCATTTTATTTTTATCAATAAGATGGCATAACAAATCCAATGGTCCTTCAAAGTTTTCTATTTTTATAGCATATTTATTTGTTTCTAGTGTTAATACGTTTTTCATTTTTGTTTAGCTAAAAATAAATATATTTTTGCCATACTCCTTTCAAATTTAGTCTATTTCTTTTAAAGCTTCTCCAACACTTTCTTTCATATAGCCTTTTTTCAATAGATATTGCATTATTTCATCTTTTGTTAGACAACTTGATTTTTTAATGGTTATTTTTCTTGCAGATTCAAATTCATAATCAACCAGTGTTTCTTTGTTTTTAATTATATAATCATCAATCAAATTGCTTGGTATTCCTTTTGTAGCAAGCTTATATCTAATTTCCTTTATTGATAAATTATTTAATGCCATAAACTCATTAACTGCTCTTTCTATATAATTGCAATCGTCTATATATCCATTTTCTTCAAGTTCTTCTATTACATTATTAAGCATTTCATTATCTATAACATTATAAAATTTATTTTTTACTTCCTGCTTACTTCTTTTTTTATATAATACATATTTTAATACCTTAGACTTTGCTTTGTCAAATTCTTCTATTGAATACACTGTGTTTTACTCCTATTCTTCCTCTGTGCTTTCATCTTTCTCTTCTGATTTTTCATCATCTAAACTTTGCTCAAATGCTTTATTAAAGTTGTCTCTTACTTTCTTTTCTATTTCAGCCATTAGTTCTGGATTATCTTCTAAGTATTTTTTAGCATTTTCTCTTCCTTGTCCAATTCTTGTACCTTCATAACTAAACCAAGCTCCACTCTTATCTACTATTTCAAGATTTACTGCTAAGTCTAATATATTTCCAGATTTTGATATTCCTTTTCCATATACTATATCAAATTCAGCTTCTCTAAATGGTGGTGCTACTTTATTCTTAACTACCTTTACTCTAACTCGGTTTCCGATAAATTCTCCACCTTGCTTCAATGTCTCGATTCTTCTGACATCCATACGCACAGAAGCATAGAACTTCAGTGCACGTCCACCTGTTGTTGTCTCCGGATTACCGAACATGACGCCCACTTTCTCACGTAACTGGTTAATAAAGATAACAACACAGTTCGACTTACTGATTACCGGTGTCAGCTTTCTGAGAGCCTGAGACATCAATCTTGCCTGCAGTCCTACGTGGTTATCGCCCATCTCTCCTTCAATTTCAGCCTTTGGAACTAAAGCTGCAACAGAGTCGATAACTACTACATCAATACCGCCTGAACGAACTAGAGTTTCACAAATCTCTAAAGCCTGTTCACCGGTATCTGGCTGAGAAATAAATAC